>CAZPVY010000035.1:0-15809 GCA_964590265.1 uncultured Aquifex sp.
ATGACCAGCGTCTACTCAGATTACGAAACCACTCTCAAATGGCACAAAAAACTCCATGCCAAAGGCTGGGTGGCACCGGGCTGGCCCGTTAAGCATGGCGGCACCGGATGGGACATCGTGCAACGCTATATCTGGCAGAGCGAATGCGCCGCGGTCCAGACACCGAGCCTTTCTCCAATGGGTGTTGGCATGTGCGGCCCCGTTTTGATCGGCCACGGCAGCCCGGAGCAAAAAGCCACCTTCCTGCCGCGCATCCTGTCCGGCGAAGACTGGTGGTGTCAGGGCTATTCCGAACCAGGGTCCGGCTCTGACCTTGCAAGCCCACTTTCCTGAAGGTTCTCGGAAGACAGCCTTGGAACGTTGCATATGTTGAACCTTCAAGAAGACCGCAAGATGGAAGATATGGAGAGAATCCGAACAGGCTTCAGCACTACTACCAGTTTCAGGTGATTTTGAAACCTGCTCCAGAAAACCCACAGGATGTATATCTTGAGAGTCTCCAGCACCTCGGTATAAACGTAAGAGACCATGATATAAGGTTTGTTGAGGACGATTGGGAGTCTCCAACTCTCGGTGCGTGGGGTCTCGGATGGGAGGTATGGCTTGACGGAATGGAGATAACCCAGTTCACTTACTTTCAACAATCGGGAGGATTGGATCTTGATGAGATATCGGTTGAGATAACTTACGGTCTTGAGAGGATAGCGATGTATATACAGGAGGTGGATAGTGTCTTTGACATAAAGTGGAAAGAAGGAGTTACTTACGGTGATATCTTCAAAAAGGCAGAATGGGAGTGGAGCACATACAACTTTGAGAAGGCAGATCCAGATATGCTGTTCAAGCTCTTTGAGATGTACGAAAAGGAATCAAAGAGGCTTATAGAAGAAAAACTCGTCCTTCCTGCTTATGATTATCTTCTCAAGTGTTCCCATACATTCAACTTACTTGATGCAAGGGGTGCTATCTCCGTTCAGGAGAGGGCAAGGTACATAAGGCGCATGAGTGCCATGGCAAGGGAAATAGCCCAGCTGTATTTAGAACTATTGCAGTAATATATTCATAGGCATGAGAGATCTCCTCATAGAGATAGGTACCGAAGAACTCCCTGCTGGGGTCATCAAACCTTCTCTGGACTTTCTAAAGGAAAAGTTTTCTGAAATACTCAAAAGGGAAGATATAAAAACCTTCGGAACACCAAGGAGACTTGCCCTGTATGTGAAGAACTTTGAGAACAGGCAGGAAGTAAAGGAGGAAATTATCTTCGGTCCACCATGGAAGGTGGCCTTTGATCAAGAAGGCAATCCCACAAAAGCACTTGAGGGTTTCCTCAAAAGATACGGTGCAAAACCTGAAGATGTATTTAAAGAGAAGAAGGGCAAGGGAGAGTATGTAGCACTCAAAGTGGTTCACGAAGAAAAAAGCTATCTGGACATTCTGAAAGAAAGGTTTGAAGAAATACTTCTCTCCGTTCCGCTTCCTAAACGGATGAGATGGACATCTTCAAAAAGGATAACCTTTTCAAGACCTGTAAGATGGCTCGTAGCCCTATACGGAGATGAGGTGATAAATCTTCGCTTCGGTAAGCTAAAAGCCGGCAGAGTAACTATGGGACACAGGTTCCTGTCTAAGGGGTGGATTGAGTTAAGTTGTGCAGAGGAGTATGTAACTGTTCTTGAACAAAACTTTGTTCTGGTGGATACAGATATAAGAAGGAAGCTCATATCCGAGGGAATCAGCAGAGAAGCCCAGAAAGTAGGGGGGAAGCCTGAGTATCCAGAAGGTCTCATAGAAGAGGTTACCAATCTCGTTGAGTATCCCTTTCTTGTGTTAGGGAGCTTTGAGGAGAGATTCCTTGAACTTCCTGACAGGGTTATTATAACGGTTTCTGCTCACCATCAGAGGTTCTTCTGCGTATCAAAGGATGGAAAGCTGACAAACTTCTTTATAGGTGTAAGCAACAATGAACCAAGAACAGATCTGATTAAGAGGGGTTACGAAAAGGTTTTAAGGGCAAGGCTTGAAGATGCTCTGTTCTTTTACAGAGAGGATCTTAAGAAGCGGCTTGATGATCTTGTTCCGAGGCTTTCTGAAATCCTGATACATCCAAGGATAGGAACAGTCCTTGATAAGGTTGAGAGATTAAAAGAGCTATCTGAACTGATCTGCGACAAGCTCTCTTGCGATAGTTTTCAGAAAGAAAAGGTAAAGAGGGCGGTTCACCTCTCAAAAGCAGACCTGCTCACGGAGATGGTTAATGAGCTGGATGAGCTTCAAGGTTACATGGGATACATCTATGCATTGAAGCAGGGAGAGGATGAAGAAGTAGCTCTTGCAATTTACGAACAGTACAAACCGAAAACTTTGGAAGATGAACCTCCCCAATCATTTACCGGAGCGGTACTGTCCCTTGTGGACAAGATAGACGATCTTATTTCTTTCTTCTCCGCGGGTGAGATCCCGAAGGGGAGCTCGGATCCTTATGGACTCAGAAGAGCGGCTTTCGGTATGTTCAAGATCCTTGAGAACAGAGAATGGGACATAGATCTAAGAGATTTAATGACCATATACGAAGTAAGAAATAAAGATGATCTTGAAAAATTCTTAGCTCAAAGGCTAGAAAGCTATCTTGAGAAGTACGGTTATGATATTGTCAGGGCTGTTCTTGAGGTTGAGAGTCCATTCAAACCTTATACGATTATAAAGAGAGTCTCCGAGCTCAGCAAAATTAAGGAAAGCAAAGAGTTTCTTGATATATACGAAGCCTATAGGAGAGTTGTTAAAATATTACCTAAAGGGCAGGTGAGCGCAGAGGTGGACGAAGAGATTCTTAAAGAAAATCAGGAAATAAGTTTGTGGAGAGCGGTGAGGGAGCTGGAGAATAAGGAAGAGGTCACTACACGTGAGCTAGCTGAGCTCAGAAAGCTGATAGATGACCTCTTTGATAACGTTCTCATTATGGATAAGGATCAGCAGATAAGAAACAACAGACTTGCACTCCTTATGAGGACTAAACTCCTTTTCAATAAAATTGCAGACTTCAGTAAGGTCGTTTTGCAGGAGGTGTAGTATGAACAAAGATGCTTTAGTTCTCTGGCTTGATGAGCTCACCATTGAAGATATACCCATAGCGGGTGGAAAAAATGCTTCTCTTGGAGAGATGATAAAGAACCTGAGTCCCCTCGGTATCAACATACCCTACGGATTCGTGGTTACGTCTACCGCATACTACAGATTCCTTGATTACAACAATCTCAGAGATAAGATAAAGGAAGCCCTTCAAGGGCTTGATGTAAATGATGTTGCAGATCTTTCAAGGAGAGGATATCAGGTTAGAGAGCTAATAAAAGGGGGTGAGTTTCCTCCCGAATTTGAGGATTTGGTCAAGAAATACTACAACAAGCTTTCCGAAAGATATGGAACGCATGCGGTGGACGTTGCAGTCCGCTCGTCAGCGACAGCTGAAGATCTACCAGATGCTTCATTTGCTGGACAGCAGGAAACTTTCCTAAATGTTGTGGGTGCAGAAAATGTCCTCACCGCAATAAAGAACTGCTTTGCCTCTCTGTTTACAGATAGAGCAATATCCTACAGAGAATCTTTCGGATTTGATCATTTCAACATAGGTATAGCGGTCGGTGTTCAGAAGATGGTTAGATCCGATCTTGGAGCATCAGGGGTGATGTTCACACTGGATACAGAAAGTGGTTTTAAAGACGTAGTGGTTATAAATGCTATTTACGGACTCGGTGAACTCATAGTTCAGGGAATGGTAACACCCGATGAGTACATGGTCTTTAAACCCACCTTCCAGCAGGGCTATTCCGCAATCATAGAAAAGAAGCTTGGCAAGAAGGACAGAAAGATGGTTTACGGAGCAGGGGAGGACAGGACAAAGATAGTTAACGTGCCTGTAACTGATCAGAAGAAGTTTGCCCTTGAAGATGATGAGATTCTGAAACTTGCCCAGTGGGGAATCCTAATAGAAAAGCATTATTCCGAGAAGAAGGGAAGATGGACACCGATGGACATAGAGTGGGCAAAGGACGGTCTGCTAAATGAACTCTTCGTAGTTCAGGCACGTCCCGAGACGGTTCACTCAAGAAAGGAAGAGAACATAATAAGGGTTTATAAGATCCTTGAGTCTGAGGAGGAAAGGGCAAAGAGAAGGATTGTCAGAGGTATTGCCGTCGGAGACAAAATAGCCAAGGGTAAGGTCAGAATACTGTTTGATCTCAAGGACGCTGAGAACTTTCAGGAAGGGGAAGTTCTGGTTACGGATATAACAGATCCAGACTGGGAACCAATAATGAAGAAGGCTTCCGCGATAGTGACCAATCGGGGAGGAAGAACAGCTCACGCAGCGATAGTTGCGAGAGAGCTTGGCATACCAGCAGTTGTCGGAACAGGTAACGCTACGGAGGTTCTTGAAAACGGGATGGAAGTGACGGTTTCTTGTGCAGAGGGGGAGACAGGGTACGTATATGAGGGTTATTTGAGGTATGAAGCTGAGGAGATAAACATATCTCAGATTCCAAGACCCAAAACCAGGATAATGATGAATGTTGGAAACCCTGAATCGGCATTCAGACATGCTTCTATACCGAACGATGGTGTCGGACTCGCACGTGAAGAGTTTATAATCGCAAATTACATTAAGATACACCCCCTTGCTCTCATACACTATGAAGACATAAAGCAGCTTTACCAGAAGCTCCTTGATATGGGTCTTATAGATGACAGAGGATTTGCATCTTTTAGAGCTATATATGCTCACGCAAACGGACCTCTTAAAGAAAAGCTTGCAAAAGGTAAGGAAAAAAGAAACGTAAACTTAAAGAGATTAATAGAGGACATAGAGAGATACACCTTTGGTTATGATGATAAGAAGACTTACTATATAAAGAAGCTATCATACGGTATTGCTAAGATAGCCGCGGCCTTCTATCCGAACCCTGTGATAGTTAGGTTCTCAGACTTTAAGTCTAACGAGTACGCGAATCTGATAGGTGGACAGCTCTTTGAACCTGAAGAGGAGAACCCTATGATAGGGTGGAGAGGTGCATCAAGATATTACTCACCTGTATTTAAAGAAGCTTTCGGAATGGAATGTATGGCTATCCTGAGAGTTAGGAACAAAATGGGGCTAACAAACACAAAGGTCATGGTTCCTTTCTGCAGGACTCCGGAGGAGGGTAAGAAAGTTCTTAAGGTTATGGAGGAGTTTGGACTCAAGAAGGGTGAAAATGGTCTTGAGGTATACGTGATGGCTGAGCTTCCCAGTAACGTTGTTCTTGCCGATGTCTTCGCGGACATATTTGACGGCTTCTCAATAGGTTCAAACGACCTTACCCAACTCACACTTGGCATAGACAGAGATTCTGAACTCGTTGCCCATCTATACGATGAGAGAAATGAAGCTGTAAAAAGACTTATAGCTCAACTGATATCTACAGCAAAGGAGAAAGGGAGAAAGGTGGGTATTTGCGGACAAGCTCCTTCAGACTTTCCAGATTTCGCCCAGTTTCTCGTTGAACAGGGAATAGACAGCATATCTTTAAACCCTGATTCGGTCCTTAAAACATTGCTGGCTGTTACCGAAATGGAGAAGAAGATAGGAGCAACTACATGAAACTGGCAGTCCAGATACCCATTTTAGATAGGATGTTTAGAAAAACAAAAACAGGACTGTCAGTTTATATCACCGATAAACTGATTAGGATACTTGAACTTGATCTAGAGAGAAGACCTACATTTCAACCCGTAGAAATATTTTGGGAACATGAAAGTTTTGATGATAGACGGAAAATACTTAGCACTATAATTGAAAGTAATAAGCTTAAGGGAAAGGAAGTAGTATCTTGTATAACTGTTGATGAAGGAATTCTGAAGTTTCAGAAGTTTCCCATCGTCATGTCAAAGAAGGATCTTATGGAAGCTATTGACTGGTATATTAAATCCGAGACACAGCAGATAAAGGAAGAAACCATATATGATTACTATTTCCTTGAAAAGGAGCCTGATGATAAATATATAAGAGTGATTATAACTATAGCAAGGAAAAGCTCAGTTGAACGTATTAAGGATTTGTTAAAAAGTGTAGAGCTTCAACCCAAGATAATTGACTATGAAATAGTTGCAATCATAAATTATGGACTGTATAACAAATTACCTCCGCCTTTTGCAATTCTTTATATTGATTACTATGAAAGTATACTTACATATTATGCCAAGAATACTATATCTTATAACAAGATAGATTTTAACTATAAATATTATCAGGAAGTAAAAGATGAAGCTCTGCTTGATACGTTTTTAATAGAGGTAAGGAACCTACTCGTTATAAATGAGATTTCAAATATATACCTTGCAGGTTCCATAATCTCGGATGAGCTCACACTGGAAAACATAATGATGAATCTTCCCGTTCTTGGTATTCTTGACTTTGAAGATATTCCTCCTTCATTCTTCATACCCTATATTTTGTCTTTAAGAGGGCTGGAGGAGTGAGGGATGATAAAGATAAATCTCCTTAAGAGGGAGAAAAAAAAACTAACTTTGCCAGATCTTTTCAAGTTTAAAGATATACATATAAAGGATTTTCTTAAAGAAAGAGCTATCCTTATAATTCCTGCTGTCGGAAGTTTATTCATAGGATTGGAATTGTTTTACACATATAAGCTCAAACAGGAAATTAATGTCCTTCAGATAGAAGTGAACCAGTTGAAATCTGAAAGAGATAAATTAAAGAAGAAAGCTAGCAATATTCAAGCTAGGATAAGAACTTTGCAAAGTAAAATAAGTGCTATAAGGAGCAGGATAAAGTATATTGAAATGAGCAAAGATATTATCCTCGTTCTTAAAGAGTACTATCAGCCTTTCAATAGTTCTCTCAATTATCTATACACAAAAGTTCCTTCAACTGTGTGGTTTGATAGTCTTTCTCAGAATATAGATTTTCAGGGTATAAGTGTTGAATTGTCTTTTGGTTCATATGATATTAATTCTATAAAAAACTTTTACTCTATAGTAAGGAAAGAGTTTCCGCTTCTTGCTCTTGGCGAAATCAAAAAACAGGAGAATGAAAACGGATTAATCTATTATGTGTCTTCAATAAAGTTTAGAAAAGAATTTATAAGTGAGGGAGAATAAATGGCTGCAAACCTTAAAGAGCAATGGGAGGCGGCACCTTTATGGCAAAGAGTAATCCTTGTAGTAATTTTTCCTACCGTAGTTATAGGTGCTATATGGTTTTATGTGATAAAACCCGACATTGAAAAGAAAAAACGCCTAATTCAGGAAAAGATTCAGCTTGCTCAGGAGATAAATAGATACAGAAAGCTTATAAGACCTGAAGTATTGGAAAATCTAAAGAAACAACTTGAGGGACTCAAGGAACAGGAAGAAGAGAAAAAAAAGGAACTCGAAAGAGTTATAGGGAAGATACCATCGCGAAAAGAAATTGAAAAGGTCTTTGGTGAAATCAGTCGCATTGCAAGTGCGAGAAATCTTGTAATTACAAGGATAGTTCTCTCAGAACCTAAGGTACAGAACTTACAGTTGATTGAGGTAGAAGGTAAAAAATTTGTAAAAGTTATGGTTCAGCAACAACAAAAACAACAGGCAAGAGGATTCAGAAGTCAACAAAAAAAGAAAAGAACTTCTCAGAAAACAGACGGAGTTCCCGTAACAGTTATGGAGATTTCAATGAGCTTAGAGGGAAGAACAGAAGATGTGTATAGCTTCCTTAAAAGTATTCATAGAAAGGGGCTAGTTTCCTACCCAAAATCTGTAAAGATAAAGCCGATAGAAAATGAAGGTATGGTAAATGCAAATGTGGTGATAGATGTTATACTTCAAGAGTGAGGTAGTAGGATGAGGATATTCATAGCATTGATCTATATTATCAGTTTACTAACAGGAATTTCCATAGGTAGAGATCCTTTTATTAACAAAGAGGATGCTGTTGGTTATATAGTAATAGATAACGAAGGAGTAATCAGTAAATACATAGTGATTGAAAGTAATAGAGGAAAAGTGAAGCTCATAAAAACCGATGTTGAACCTGAAAGAGTATTAAAACAGGGAGGCAAAGAAAAATGAAAAGGTATAGTTTGTTTTTAATATATTTGATCATTTTTATGATTTCTCTTTCCTATTCACAGACTATAAAGGAAATGAAATTTGAAGATGTAAAACTTGCTACAGTTATAAAAGCCCTTGCAAAGGTAGTCAGGAAAAATCTTATAGTAGATCCAGATATAAAGGATATTCTAAATAAGAATGCAAGTATATATATACAGAGACCTGTCAGTGTTAATAAAGCGTTTAATCTTATACTCAAAGAGTACGGGCTTATTGCTATACCCGTAAATCAAGATATTTACAAAATAACAAAAGCTGGAGAATTTGAACTTAATATAAAGGATCTTACAAATAAGGATATTGAGAAGCTCATAGAACTTTTAAAGCATAGAGTAAGTCCGTCAGCTGAGATAGTTATAGATAAGACATTAAAGACGATTTATATAAGAGACGAGGAAAAAAGGATAAAGAAACTTGAGAAACAGCTGGAGGGTTATATAGATAGACTTATAGCCGAAAGAAGGCTTGGGGTTAAAGAAAAGCCGGAAGCGGTTATCACACGCGTATTTTATTTGAAAACTATAAATATTGATGAAGCAAAACAACTTCTGGCTGCTCATATATCGGAGAAAACTGTTATAACAGAAGCACCGACATTTAACGCATTGGTGATAACCGATAAATTAGAGAAAATAAAAGAATATGAGGGAATATTAAAGGAATTCCTCGTGTCAGCACCGGCTGCAAGGAAGCCCGTTACCGAGATTTTTTATCTAAGATACATAAGCCCTGAAGAGTTTATCAAGATGATAGAGCCAATAAGATCTGAAGCGGGAATTATACTCACAGGCGGTGCAGTTCGCACCGGGAAAGGACAGAAAGAGGCTACAAAAGAAAAAATTACCCCTATACTTAAAGAGTTCAATGCGGTTATGATAACAGATTATCCTGAAGTTATAGAGAAGATAAAGGAGCGGTTCAGTGAGTATATAAGTGATGTACCTCCTCAAGTAAAAATAGAAGCAAGAATACTTGAAGTACGAAAGGAAGCTCTGCAGGAGCTTGGAATTAACTGGAGTGCCCTTCTATCAAATATTAAAGTCCCTCAGTCTTGGCAGGGCGGAGTTGGAGTGAACCTTGGAGTTGGACTTTCAGGATCAGTAGAACCAGGTCTTTCAAACACAACAGGAGGTATCTTAACATTTACATATTCAAAAGGGGTATTGAACGCTCTTAATCTAAGGCTCTCTGCTTTTGAAAGGATAGGTAAGATTAAAAGTCTTGCTAAGCCTACAGTAATAACAATAAATGGTCAGGAGGCGGTTATAAAGCAGGGACAGGAGATCCCTTATCAAACAGCCGTAATTGCAGGGGGAGCTAATGTAGCAAATATCCAGTTTAAGGAAGCCGTTTTAGAGTTAAGGGTTCTTCCAATAATCTCTCCTGACGGGAGAATCATGCTTGACATAAAGCTCAAGCAGGACACACCGGGTGTAGAGACACCGAGAGGACCTGCCATAAACAAGAAGGAAGTAAAAACTAAGGTTATAGTAAACAACGGTGATACGGTGGTGCTGGGAGGGATAATAGATACATTGAACAGAAAGACGACCGAAGGCGTAGCTGGTCTTGTCAGAATTCCCATCCTGAAGTGGCTGTTTGGACAGGAAACAAAGCAGGTACAGGACATAGAACTTCTAATATTCATCACCCCAACTATCCTTACAGAGTAGGGTTACTTTATTCTATAAACAAAATCTATTGTAGCCTGCTCACCCATACTGGGTGAGATTGCTGTTACCCTAATTGAGTAAACATAAACCCCAAATCTGTTTGCTTCACCAAGATACAGAGCACTTATGTTAAATCCTTGGAGCGTACTGTAAGGTCCTAAGTCTATTAGGTTATTTGTAGAACTGCAAGATCCACCTCCACCACAGGTTAAATTGCCAGATAACAAGCTTGTTATAACATACTCCGCAGCACCCTTGGCAGCTTCCAAAGCTACAGAGTATCTCTTCTCAATACCAGATATCTTTGTTCCAGTGGTAAGAACATACAGAAGTGTTCCTACCAAGACTAATGCTATCAATCCTAATAGAAGCGTAGTTATCAGCGCTATACCTCTTTCACTTTTCATATTCGCTACCTCACAGGTTCATCGGTTTTACAGATAACTTCACAATCTTCCATCTATAGCTTTGAAAGTTTTTGGGAAGATACAACTCTACACCCGTTGTTGGGTTAGCAACAATGCACTGTCCGCTGAATCTTGTATCCGTTGGAGCAACTACACATGCTACATAGTTAGTGAAGGAAAACTCTTTGTCCGCCTTACCCTCCTGCAGAAGAATATATACGTTTACCCCCTTAAGCCCACTCTTTACTTCGTCAGCAGTAACCGTTCCATCATTGTTAAGGTCCAAATCATATGTACCAGAAACGTCTAAAAAAGCACCGTCCCTAACATCTACAGTACCGTTTCCATTTCTATCTATGTCAAAAGTGAATCTTATATCTGCAACACAGTTCAGAATAGGCATTCCTGGGCTTGAACCGACAGTCCTCAGCAGGTTTCTCGTGTTGGGATTACATGTGGAAAGATTTTGGGAGCTGCTCAGGCTGTAAGTTATTATGTTACAGAACTGGGTTGTGCAGCCGTTGACTACTGTTGCATCGTAAGGAATAGCAACAAATATACCTGAAGAAGGACATGTCCCATCTGTGGTACTACCTATAAAGTTCTTACTTGAAGCCCCTAAGAAAATGAGTCCTACACCTGAAGAGGGTAAATTGTTTATATTGTCCCCTGCCCTAACAACAGGTATAAGGCCGGATCCATCACACTCCACCAGAGACCACTGTATAGGATTATTCGTTACAGTGTCCCTTATAAGTCTAGTATTGTTAAGAACAGACCTTACAATAAGTGAATTATTTGCGATATCAAAGTCAACGGGAAGGTCAGGCTGGTCTTCACCTATCCCATATCCAGCGTGTTCTATATCAAGCCTTAACAGTTCTATACCAACAGCTGTTTCTATTTGAGTTTCTATGGAGGATGTCTCTCTACCAAAACCCTTAAGTATAGTTATATAGGTCAAAAAAGCAGTTCCCAAAATCAGAGAAACAATAAACATGGCAACAAGAAGTTCCACAAGTGTAAAACCTCTTTTCATCAGGGTCCTCCAGAAGGCAATGTTCCTCTCGATACAAGCGTAGTTACTGTATGGGTGTAACTTTTCCCTCCGTAAGTCCAACAAACCTGAATCTGGATTTGATGTACGTTTCCTGAAGTGGTTACTATCCAGCCTATTCGGTAATTCACATTAGTATTCCTTATTTGCCTTCTTACTTTCTCAGGCTGAGAAGCTAACACTTTATCACCTATATTGGAGCAAGGTATATCTGTTAAAACAGGGTTAGGGGCATTACAATCTACTGTACCATCCACTATACTCGTGAACGAAGTACCTTTAATATTCTCTGCACATTCAAGAGCAAGGAGCTTAGCTTCATCACGTAGATAATTAAGTATGTTGTAGCGCATGGCTGTAACCAGTCCAGCCAGAAGCCCAAGTAAAAATATTGCCAGTATTACAAGAGCAACGAGAGCCTCTATTATTGTAAATCCCTTACTTAACTTGACAGGTCGTTCCATTCCATACTCCCATACGAACTCTATTAATAGATATAGCAATGCAATCATAATTTCTGTTAACGGTTGCACCTCCCGTGTATCTTATTGAACCTATGGTACTAAAGTAGCCTCTGCTACTTACCTCAACCGTACCAATAAAAGGATTATTTAGATCTATACAACCAATTTGGGTTGTTCCTTCAAACATGCATATATTTGTACCATTCACCTGAATAGTTATATCTTTTTTTTCTGAAAATGCTATTGCCCTTGCTTTCTGTACAAAGGCATATATGTCCTTAACATCGCTTTCAATAGATATTCTTATCCTCCAATTATTGAAAGCTGGAATAGCTATCGTTGCGAGGATAGAAAATATAACTATTACCACCAAAACTTCTATAAGAGTTATCCCCCTCATCTCTCTAACCAGAGGATTATCTTACCTTGTGTACTGCTTCCCTCGGGAAGCGTTGGAGGAGATTCGGGTGTTGTTCCCGTGAACCAGTTCGTAGCGCTGCTATTCTCTTGCGTAAAGCTTCCTTTGCCGACTATTTCTATATTTCCTCTTGAGAGTTGGATAAACACTTTTGTGTTCTGAGGAGGATTTGCAATATAAGTAGGACAGCTATTATCTAGCAAACCTGCTCCCGTAGCACAGTTCAATCCCCACAGTCTTGATCTTCCTCCAAATCCACACAGATTGCCAGTAGGTTGGGTTGTTGCAAAAAATACAACATCAAAGTTTGTCACAGCCGGGTCGGAGATAAGCCTCTCCTTGTTGTAGTCACTATCTTTGGGGGCAAGTTCCCTGTACCAGCTGAAAGTGCTGTTTCCTCCAGTGAGTTCTGTACATGCGTTGTTTGCACTTTTTGCAGCGTTTATGTTACAGTTACCTCCAGCAAGACATCCATCTATCCTTACACCGTAAAGTTTCTCAACGTCATTCGCATTTTGTCCCGGCTCATCGTCCTTGAAAAACCAACGTCCAGTTCCGAAGAAAATATAATTCATACCAAAGCACTTCATATACTCTACTTTGGCAGTTATAGGCTCTATGGCGGTGTTGAATACCTTAATCACATCCCAGGCTACTGGATCAGAACCGGTTATCTTTATGCCGATTACATTACCCTGCCATACAGTTCCCGATTTTTGATTTACTCCGAAGAAGATCATATCTGTGTTTCCATCTTCATTGTAGTCTATGCCCTCTGTAAATAGTCTCCCTCCAAAAGAATTATTAAACTGGGTGAGAGTTGAACTTGTTATAACCGTATAGTTAGCAGATAATGTGGGGGAGGAGTTACCAACAAATATATATTTGGACAATATATTGAAGTTCGTATCCATTTCTAAGACAAAGATCTTAAGCTCCTGTCCTGAATCCCCACAGGTCGTGGTAGGACCTGACACAAACATTATAAAGTGCTTTCCATTAACCGTTATATGAGCCGGTCCAGAATAGCTGTATCCAAGGTCTGGGTCGGAAAATTCCCATAAGAACACCGGATTGAGGGGGTCAGTTATATCTAAGGCAAAGTAAGAGGATAGCCCCATACATCCTGCTGGATTACCAACAGGATCACATACATCAGGTGGAGGGTTTTCACAGTTTATGCCTGTACATCCGCATCCACCACCGAGTCTCATACCTCCTATAAGAATAACCTTATCAGGAAAGCCATCACTGTTTGTGTCTATTTTCACTACGTACGGTTGTAGGTCAACTATATAGATGTGAGAGTAGTTCGGATTAGCAAGTTCCCTCAGATAAGATAGGGCATTCTTGGGTATGAATGCCCACTCCTCCTTTCCAAGGGCAAGCTGGGTACAGTTTCCTGTATTCTGGTCACATAACTTAACAATCTGATTTGCATAGAGCCCGTCTGTTCTGAGCGCACCTATTCTAAAGGCATGAAGCATTCCATCGTTAGCTCCTACAAATATCATGCCATAATCCCCGTAATCAACTATGACAGGGGTTGAGTAAACTATGTCTCCAAGCTTCCAAGTATTGCCAGCGTTATCTACCCTCCTATCTCTACAACCGTCTATATAAACTCCACGAATGAACTCTATTAAGTTATCAATAGGATTTCCTCCATTTGAGGATAAACATGCCGGGAATTTTGTTGTATCTCCTAGCAGAGAGCTGAAGCTTGCCTTTTGCGTAATTGTAAAGTCCACAAGGGAATCTGTAGTGCTGACAGTAAATATTCTCCTTGCATCAGGATTTATATCTTTCAAAACACTCCCAGCTTCCCAGATATAATGTACTTCATCAAGAGAGTTATAGGTAGTTACAAGATTGTTAGCATTATCATAAGCATCTATCTTAAGATTCCCAGCTGTGTCTATCTTGAAATCAAGTTTGTAATCTTTGTCAATATCAAGGGTATAGTTCCGATTAGTGTCCTCTCTTATACTTTGCTCCGTTGAAGAGTAATAGAACCAGTAGTTGTGAAGATATCCAACCCAGTCAACTTTGTTCTCATTTGGAAATGGCTTCTGAGGATAGAAAACTGCTTGAAGAACGTTATTACCAGCTGTACCCCTCTTTGAAAGTATGGATACAGAGCTTGCTGCCGAAGTTCTTTTAAGTATGTCTCGTATAAACGTAAGGAGGCTTCTCTTTATTTCCACGGCACTCTTTGCATTCAAAAATGTATCGGGAACACCGTCTCCATTTTTATCCCAATCGGGAGAAGACGGTGGAAGAGGAGTACAGGCACTGCCTCTTCCAGAACCACAATCGTCCATGGTACATGTGTCCCATGGGTATTGATTGCTTCCACCACCGTTCCAATGGGGGCCTCCAGTGCCAGAAGGCCATTGACCTGAAGAAGTATCAAAGGATCCATAGATAGCAACGTTCTTAAGAGATTGTTCGCCCGTACCTCCTAAGAACAATCCAAGGGTATAAACTGCTGAGACATTTATATCGTAGTTATTTCCAAGAACAGATACTGTTCTTAAAACATCTGTGTGAACTCTATAGGCCGGAACAACAGGGTCTGCAGAGTAGCTTTCATATCCAGACTCTATGGAGCACGTCCAGTCTGGTCTTTTACCTCCGTAGTTCCACTGTCCATCGGAAGCCAGTATAATAAAGTTTTTAGTACACGGCGCAGGCGAACAGTTTTTGCCTTGATAATCGCAAAAGTATATTGGGTCTTTATAAGTTCCCTGTCCCAAACTGAAGCCATTTGAATAACTGTGATCATTGCTCTGCTTGAAATAGTCGTACGCTTCCCACATAGCTATCGCTGTTCCTGTACCACCGCCCGGTGGCATCGCGTTTACAAAGCGCTTAAAGTACGTGTAAGGATGATTTGGATCAGCACTTCCTGGATTTCCGGCACCAGTGTACGGATAATCACCTATGTAAACTTTCTCAGGCTCAAGACCGTCGCTAAAGAACAAAACTCCAAGACGTGGTTTGGAGGCACTTGTTTCTAATTCTTGAACTATACCTTTTATCCTTGATTTAGGAACTTCAATAATATCCTGAACCCAGTTCCCAGATCCGTTGTACATTCCAGTAGTTATAAGCCTGCAGGTGTTCCCTGTACATGCTATATCAGGATCACAATTTTGATTTGTAAAATCGTTATCTGGACAGGTTTCCGGTTTTCCCCCCGTTATCGCCCATCTCAGAAGATCCATTCTTGACATTCTGGCAAAGTTAAGCCTATTTCCAGAACAAACTCCTGAAATGGAGTAATAGTTATAGTACATCCTAACCCACCAGATATAAGTAGATACCAAATCCATAGTACAGTTTTCCAATGTCGCTGAACTTTCAACCCAAACTCCCTTTTTTAGTTCATACATTTTCTGCGGAACGAAGTAACCCTCATATACATTGTTGGGGTCATATTGCCCAATTTCTGCGGGATCGTTTGTTGCAGACCATGTTTTATAGTAAGCAGCCCAGCTCATACTTCCACTTTTATCTATTACGAAGAGAATATTAGGTGAGGCAGCCGTGGTTAGGAATGGAGGCACATTACAGGAAGATTGCCCCTTAGCAAAATAAATCAAACTCAGTATTGAAAATATTAAGAACCATATCCTCTTC
>CAZPVY010000036.1:0-15627 GCA_964590265.1 uncultured Aquifex sp.
GGTTTTCTTTGTAGGTAAGTCTGTATTTCCTGATGAGGATTATGAGCATGTTTCTAAAGTGTGCAAGGTCATAGAGAAGTTTTCTGACCTTTCCTTTTCTCTCTCTGCCCGAGACCCTTATTGTAAGGATTCTCTTAACTGATGACATCCTCCATCACCTTTCTGAGCTTCCTTCTGTTTGAATAATACTTCTTGGAGAAGGAGTGAAGCAGAGTTATTATCTCCTCAATTATTTCCTCAACGTCTTTCTTTTCGTTTGTATAGTCATTGATAATGACTATCTGGGTTCCGAACCTTGCGAAGAGGTTCTCGAAGAAGTTAAACCCCACCCTTGTGAGTCTGTCTCTGTAAGTTACAACCACTTTCTCTATCCTGTAACTCAAAACCTCGTTCAGGAGTGCTTGAAAGTCCTTCCTTGCGTCAAAGTTAAGAGCTGAAGCTATGTCCTTGTAAACTCCGTCTATTCTCCACCCCCTTGCTATGCAAAAGTTTTTAGCAAGTTCTATCTGATTGATAAGGTCCTGTTTCTGCTTTGAAGTGGATACCCTCGCATATATGACCGTCTTTCTCTGTGGAGGTTTCCCCATAGTCTCAAGAAGGTATCTGTAAACGCTCTCCTCATCGTATTCGTATCTTCCGTTCGGAAGTCTTACCGCTTTTATCTTTCCCTCCTTTCTGAGTCTCCTTAAGGTACTTCTGGAAATCCTCAGAACCTCCATCACCTCTTTGGGTTTCATGATAGGATCAATATAGTCAAATGACTATATTCTGTCAAGAGTTTCTAAAAATTCTTGACTATATAAAGAACAGAATGAGGAAAGAAAAGTTTTCAGAAATTCCCCTTCGCTGATTCCGAGCTCTGCAAGAGATACTATCCTGTCTTTCAGAAGCTGCTGAGAAGTATTGAGAAACTCTGAAGCGAGCTTGTAATCAAATTCTATGTATACGCTCCCGTGAATGAGAAAGCTATTCTTGAGAGTTCTCATAGCCATTGAGACAATCTTTCTGCCTCTGTATGTGAGTTCCCCCAAAGTAGGAACCCAGAAGCAGTAAAACCTGTCAAGGTATCTTCCCTTAAACCTTTCAAGCTTCACTTCTATGCCGAGCTCTCTGAAAGTTTCCATAAACACCTTCGCCATTTCTGCATATATACGGGAAGGTTTCCAGCCCCATTTGTCTCTGTAATCAATCAAGGCAAAAGAGACGTCCCATCCATGAAGCAACGCGCCACCACCTGTCGGTCTTCTCACGGTAGGCAACTTCAAAGATTTCTCTTCATTCTGAAAGTATCCGAGGCTGAGACATAACCTGTCCCATTTGTAAAGCCTTAAAATCGGTTCCCCCTCTGAATTTTCAAGGGAGAGGAGGGCTTCTTCATCCCTCCTCATATTTTCTTCGGGTGAAAGGTTTTCCAGAGGAAGGATCCTCACAGGAAAAGTTTACATCAAATAGTTTTTTCTTTATATTTCTCTATTCTCCAAAGGTTTCTTCTCTCCGAAGGAGACACAAGACTTATTGCAGTGCCTTCCCTTCCGAGCCTTCCCGTTCTTCCTATCCTGTGGGTGTAAACCCTCGGATCCTCCGGAAGGTGGAAGTTGATTATCGTTGAGACACCCTCAATATCAAGCCCTCTTGAAGCAACATCCGTTGCTATCAGAACGTTCAGTCTTCCTTTCCTGAAGAGCTTCATCACAGTTTCCCGCTTTCTCTGAGTCATGTCCCCGTGCAGAGCTTCCACATTAAAGCCTTTCCTCCTCAGCTGATACGCCATATCCTTAGCGTTCTTCTTCATCTTCACGAAGACGATTATCTTCTGATCTTCGTTTTCCTTAAGTATCCTTTCAAGCTCTTGATATTTGTGTCTTTCAGAATGGGTTCTCACAACTATCTCATTTATCCTCGGCTTCAGCTCCTCTGACTCAACGCTGATATGTTGAAAACCCGTCTTCATAAACTTCTTCGCTATCTCAATAATTTCTCTCGGGACAGTTGCCGAAACGAAGAAAGTTTGCCTATCCTCGGGCATTTTTGAAACTATCCACTCAATGTCCTCCCTGAAACCCATGTCAAGCATGATGTCAACTTCGTCAAGAACGAGGTATTTAAATGTGTCAAGCTGAAGAGCGGCTCTTTCTATCAGATCCTTTATCCTTCCGGGTGTTCCAACAATTATGTCAGGTATCCTTTTTGAAAGGATCTGAAGGTCTCTTGCTACAGGCGTTCCGCCGTAAAAAGAGAAAACGCTTATCTTTGAGAATCTGACAAGCTCTCTCAGATGATCTCTTATTTGAATGGCAAGTTCCCTCGTAGGTGCCAGAATTAATGCTCTTTCTTCTCTTCTTAACTTTTCAATTATAGGAATTCCAAAGGCACCTGTCTTACCGGTTCCTGTTCTTGCTTGAATTAGAATGTCCTTTCCCTCAAGAGCTACCGGTATTGCAGACTCCTGAATAGGTGTGGGTTTCGTGAATTCAATCTCCCTCAAGGCATTCTGGAGCCTTTCACTGAGTTGGTTGAATGTGAACTGCATACGTTCCTCCTTAACTTAATTTTTATGGTGTCTTGAATTTAAGGGATTTTAAGAGTTTTGCAAGCTGAGTTTGAATGTTATGATTTTTCAAAAGGAGGTGAAAGCTATGAGTCGGCAGACAAAACAACTCGGAGGTTGGGGTCTGATATTTGCTCTCGCTGGAAGTATCCTTGGCTCGGTTATTCACTTTGCAGGATTACTCACACTGATAGGCTGGATAATGACAGTTATAGCTTATATAAAAGCTTCTGACGAGTACAGAGAACCTCAAATAAAGAGCAATACAGTAAAAGCGGTAACTGTGGGCATAATCACATTCCTGATCTTCATAGTTGCTGGTGGAACCATGTCTATGAGAATGATGTCGGCTATGGAAGATGGAGGAATGACCTTTAGTAGAACTGGATTTTTCCTTATGCTCTTAGCATGGATTTCAGCCATAATTGCTTCATGGTTCTGGTATAAAGCGAACATCCACATGACAGAAAGAAGCGGTGTAGGCTACTTTAAAATCGGCGGATTGCTTATGTTCGTAGGAACAATACTTACGGTTATAGTCATAGGGGGTCTTGTATCTCTGGTTGGGGAGATACTTCTTATAATAGCCTTCTTCAGCGTTCCAGAAAGGACCGGAGAACTCCAGACCGCTTAATTATAAACTTTCACAATATTGTAAAAGGTATCCCTTTCCACTGGCAACTTTCCCGCCTTCTTTATGAGCTTCACGAGCCGGTCAACTGAGTGCCCGTAAGCTGCTTTGGTTCCCGCAGCGTGGACTATCTTTTCCTCTTCAATAGTTCCGTCAAGATCATCTGCTCCAAAGTTTAGAGCGATTTGAGCCACCTTCTCACCGAGGGTTACCCAGTAAGCCTTTATGTGATCAAAGTTGTCAAGGAATATCCTTGATATGGCTATGGTTTTTAGGTCATCAACAGATGAGGTTCTCCTGCCTCCGAGCCTTGTTCCCTGAGGCCAGTAAGCAAGGGGTATAAATACTTGAAAACCTCCGGTCTCATCCTGAATCTCTCTCAGTTTGGACAGATGTTGAACTCTCTCTTCAATTGTCTCAACGTGTCCGTAGAGCATCGTTGCGTTTGTAGGTATTCCGAGACGGTGAGCTGTTGCGTGAACTTCAAGATACTCCTGAGCATTCGCCTTGTTTGAAGCTATTATCTTTCTTGCTCTCTCGGAAAATATCTCAGCTCCGCCTCCGGGAATGGCGTCCAGTCCCACCTCTTTCAGTTCTGTCAGAACTTCCTCGTAGCTTTTTCTTGATATCTTTGCCATGTGGTGTATTTCTATTGCCGTCCAAGCTTTCACGACCATTTCTGGAAACCTCTTTTTAATCTCCCTGACGATCTCTATGTACTTTTCGTAGCCCCAGTGGGCAGGAATTCCCCCGACTATATGAACTTCTCTTCCGCCTGCGAGGTGAGTCTCCTCAACTTTTTTCAGTATCTCATCAAGCTCCATCTCGTAGGCTCTAGGGTCTGACTTTCTAACACCAAAAGCACAGAAGTCGCATTGATACACGCATATATTCGTGGGATTTATCTGTCTGTTGATTATGAAGTAGGCGTTCATTCCGTTTTTCTTCCTGTTTATGTACTCTGCAAGAAGTCCTATCGCAGGAAGCTCGTTGCTGTTGAAAAGGTAAAGAGCGTCCTCTTCACTTATTCTTCTACCCTCAGCTACCTTTTCTGTAATTTTAAGGAACTCTTTGTCCCGCAGAGTTTTAAAGATATCATCTATAACAAGCTCCATTCTATTCCTCCTCAGGCTTGACGGAAATAATAATATATGGAGAATTTAGCACCTATTCAAACCCCGCCGCTCCTGAATATCTGGACTGGATCAAGCCTTGCCGCTCTTCGGGCAGGATGCACGGATGCAAACCACGAAAAAGCAAGGGCAAAGACAGCTCCACCGACGTAATACCACGGTGAACGGTCAAGTATGAAACCCTTAGCCCTGAGCAATCCTTCCAAGTTTATCTCTACGCTTGAAAGGTATTCCTGAAGGAAGTAAGCGGACAAGCTACCTATGAGAACCCCTAAGATCCCTATCAAAAAACCCTGAAGGAGAAATATAAGAGTTATGTCCTTGCTTGTATATCCCATTGCTTTCAAAATAGCTATGTCTCTCTGCTTTTCAAGAACGGTCATCATCAGTATGTTAAATATTTCAAATGCCGAGACCAGAAGAATCGCTCCGACAACAAGGTAGGTTATCGTCTTCTGTATCTTGAAAAGCTGTAAAAAGTTGCTGTATGCTTCCTGCCAGCTTTGGGCATCGTATCCAGTTTCCTTCTCAATCACCCTCGCTATCCTGACAGCCTCATCTACATCCTCAACTTTCACAACAAGCTCATTTACCTCATTTGGTCTATTGAAAACCTTCTGCATTGCGCGTATGTGTATGTATGCCCTACTTTTATCTATCGTGGTTATACCAGAGTTGAAGAAGTCTATTACCTCAAATACCTGAGAGACTCCGTTCGGTGCTATCAGGACAACCTTCTTTCCCAGCTCTTTAATTCCGAGATCGCGAGCTACAAGCTTTCCGAGGATTATCCCGTTCCGTTTTATCTTCAAAGCGTTCAGCTTTTTGTTCTCAAGGTATCTCTCTATGCTCGTTGCCCTTCCTTCAAGTTCTGGGTCTATCCCGAAGAGATTTACGGTAACATCCTGCGATCCATATCTAACTATCGCGTTACCCCGCAGATGAGGTGATATTCCCAGAATTCTTAGTCTACCTGTGTATCGTCTAATTATTTTTCTGTAATCTTCTATTTTGTCTCTGGCTTCCTTGGGTCTTGATCCTAAAATGTCAAAAATGACTTTTTCGGAGAAAACCTTTCTAAGGATTCTATCTTCATCATACTCAAACTTAGGTTTTATAGATATGTGAGCATCAAGGTCTATAACTTGCTTTATAAAGTGTTTCTGAAAGCCTAACATGAGAGAGCTCATCACTATAAAAGCTGTTACACCTATTGCCACTCCGAGGGTTGATATGAACGTTTGTCTCCTTCTTTCTACGAGGAGTTTTAAACTTACGAACAGAATATAGTTCATGCTCTTACAATTTTAATAATGACAGACATAAAAGCCCACACGCTCGCGATTGAAGAGATAATCAATCTCCTGAATACAAAAACGGAGGGACTGAGCGATAAAGAAGCCGAGAGAAGGTTGAAACTTTATGGAAGAAATGAGATAGAGGAAAGGAAGGAAAAAATATGGCTTATATTCCTCAGACAGTTCAGGAATCCCCTCGTTTATATTCTCATAGCTGCTTCAATCGTATCCTTCCTCGTCAGTGAGAGGGTTGATTTCTTCCTCATAGTTGGAATCATCTTCGTTAATTCATTGATAGGCTTTTTTCAGGAGTACAAAGCCATAACCTCTCTTGAAGCTTTGAAGAAAATAACCGAGCTGAGTGCGAAGGTGCTTAGAGAGGGAAAGATAAAAGAGATACCCTCTTCCTTCGTAGTTCCGGGAGATATCCTTCTTATTGAAGAGGGGGATGTTGTCCCAGCTGATATAAGGCTTATTGAAAGTGAGGGTCTTCTTATTGATGAGTCTGTTCTCACTGGAGAATCCATACCCGTTGAAAAGGAAGCTGGAGTAATTTTGTCGGGGGACGCGCCTATTTATGAAAGAAAGAACATAGCCTACAAGGGAACCCTCGTTGTAAGAGGGTATGGAAAAGGAGTTGCCTATGCTACCGGTTCCCGAACCGAATTCGGAAAGATAAGCATCAAAGCTGGTGAGAGGTCTCCCGAAAGTCCTCTTACAAAGGCTTTAGAATCCTTTTCCAGAAAATGGATGCTTACCATAGCTGGTGTTCTTGTTGTCCTCTTTTTCATGGGAATATGGCAGGGAAGAAGTCTGTATGAAGTCAGCATGCTTGTTATAGCAGAGCTGGTTTCCGCTGTTCCAGAGGGACTGCCGATAGTGATAACCCTTGTTCTTGTAGTCGGTGCTTTAAGACTTTCAAGGAGGAAGACCTACATAAGATACCTACCGTCAGCAGAAACTCTCGGAAGCACAACCTTCATAGCTGCAGATAAGACAGGCACTATAACGGAGGGGAAATTAAAAGTAAAAGAGGTCTTTATTTTAGAAAGGAACTATCTGTACTTGACAGCTGCGCTCTGCAACAATACAGATGGTATGAGCGGAGATCCTCTTGAAATCGCCCTGATTTCATGGCTTGAGGAAGAAGGAATTGACTGGAAAATAATGAGAAACAAGTACAAAAGGGTCAAGGAGTTTCCCTTTGATACAAGAAAGCGTTATATGATCACGATTCATAGAGATGCCGGAGGTTATATTCTTCTCATAAAGGGTGCCTTTGAAAGTCTTCTTGAACTTTCGGAAGATAAAGATGGAAAGCTGATAGAAATCCACAATAGCTTCGCTGAGAGCGGGCTGAGGGTTCTGGCTTTTGGCTACACAAGAACTGAGAACATACCGCTTGGTGAAGAGTTTCCTAAGGTAAAGATAGCAGGTTTGATAGGTTTTATAGATCCGCCTAAGAGGGGTGTGAGGGAAGCCGTTGAGGTATCGAGGAACGCGGGCATAAAGGTAATAATGATAACGGGAGCCAACCTCAGAACGGCAAAGGCTGTAGCAAAAGAAGTTCAAATATACAGGGATGGTGACTGGGCTATAGAGGGAAAGAAACTTGAGAATTACACCGATGATGAGCTATACCGTGTACTTCAAAGAACAACGGTAGTTGCGAGAGCTCTTCCTGAAGATAAATACAGGATAATTAGAGTGCTTCAGAACAAGAGAGAGGTAGTTGCGGTTACAGGGGATGGGGTGAACGATGTGCCAGCTCTGAAGATTGCAGACATAGGTATAGCCATGGGATCAGGATCTCAGGCTGCTAAGGATGTTGCCAAGATGGTAATAACAGACAACAACCTGTCCGTAATAATTGATGCTATAAAGTGGGGAAGGATAATAGCAAGGAACATAAGAAGAGCCATATACTATCTTCTGTCAAGTAGCTTTGACGAAGTCCTACTTCTTTCTTTTGCTTTCTTATTCAAGCTTCCTCTTCCTCTGTATCCTACACAGATCCTGTGGATAAATCTGGTAACGGACGGTGTTCAAGATAAAGCCTTCCCCTTTAACAAAGAAGAGATAGATGTTATGAAAGAAAAGCCAAAAAGACTTGAGAAGGTCTTCTTTGATAGGAAACAGATGGTTGACACACTCTCAACAGCTCTGTTCGTTGCAGTTGCAAACCTTATACTCTTTGTGCTCCTCCTTAAAAGGAGTTCTTATGAGAGTGCGGTCAGTACGGTTTTTACTTCAATGGTTGCCAATCAGTGGTTTAACGGGGTTCAAACTGTCAGAGATATGCCTTTCTTCTACAAGCCGTGGAAAAACTTTACCGCTAATCCCTATATATATCTCGGTTTGCTAATAGGTCTTCTACTGCAGATAAGCGTTCTTTACCTGTTTCCCGAGTTTATCCATGCCAAACCGTTGAATCTTGAAGAGTGGATGTATGTTCTCACCACATCTTCGGCTCTATTTCTTTTTATAGAGATGAGAAAAATTCTTTGGTTATTTTTTGATAAGACAAGGCGTCCCGGGGGAGTAACCTAAAACCTCAGCGTAATTTTCAAAGATACGATTTACCTTTATCCTTTTCTTTTCTCCGTTAACAAGAAGCACGGCGGAGCCGTCTTTCACAGCTTCAATTGGAATGACAGTCGTTTTTAACCTGTCTATAATTATGTTTCCTTCAACTACCGAATTTATCGGTATACCTGAAGGCAAATCAACCTTGACATAAACTTCAACTACCCTTCTGGCTGGTTCACTCTCAAGGTCATATCCAACAACCTCACCTTCAAATACCTTTCCGGGCTGGGCATCCATTGTTATGTAAACCTTCTGCCCCTTTCTTATCAGAGGAAAGACCTCCTCGTCAACGTTCAGAACAACCTTCCTCTCGGAGGAACCCACTGACACGATAACATTCTCCCTACTTATGTGGTTTATGTAATCTCCTTCCTCTGCGTATTTCTTGAGGACGATTCCCGATATGGGACTTCTGATTTTGTATTTCTCAAACTCCTTCTCAAGAGCTTTCTTCTCCTCTTCCAGAGACCTGAGTTCGGTCTTTAACTCCTCTATCTTATCTTTTAGGTTGCTCTGGGTTATACGGTAGCTCTCATAGGTTACTCTGAAGAGCCTCTCTGCCTCCTCAAGGGACTCTCTGGGGATAACTCCCTTTCGGAAAAGTTCTCTTCTTCTTAAGTATCTCTTCCTTGCCTTCTCAAGGTTCTCCCTCTTTATATCAACTTCGTATTTCAAAGCTTTCATAAATTCGGAGTTCGGCTGAAGCCTGCTTTTCAAAAGTTCTATTCTCTGTTCAAGAGATCTGATCTTATTCTCAAGACCAGCACTATCTACAAGGGCTATGAGATTTCCTTTTTTGACTCTGTCTCCTTCTTTAACGTATATCTTCTTTACATATCCAGATACACCTGCACGAACGAAAACCTGTTTCTCACTCCTTACATATCCTGAGCCGTAAATACTCCTTATGACTTCCTTTGTTTCAACGAAGCACCTTCCTCCTTTATCAGAACCTTTGAAGGAAAACAGGAATAGAAAAATAAGAAGAGCAGCCCCAGCCATAAGGATCAAATACTTCATACTGTGACCTCAACCATGTCTCCGGGATTTCCTTCTACATTACTTCTGAGGTCTATGTAGTTCTCTGTCAGAAGTCTTCCGTTCCCTAAAACTATAGCTCTCAGCTTTCTTCCTTTATTTTTTTCAAAAAATTCCCTCCTCTTCTGCTGGTCAATTTCCTTTAAAAGTCTCACTCTTTCTTTTTTAATCCTTTCTGGAATCTTATCCTTCATCTTTCCAGCTTTCGTAAAGGGTCTGTCCGAGTAAGGGAATACATGTAGATAGGCAAAGGGAAGCTTCCTTACAAATTCAAGAGTCTCTTCAAAGTCTCCATCTGTTTCTGAAGGAAATCCAACGATTATGTCCGTCCCTATTGCGGTTTCCGGTCTCCTTGAAATTATGAACCTGGCGATATCTTCGTACTCCTCCGTTGTATATCCTCGTTCCATCAGGGAGAGTATTCTGTCTGAACCGCTCTGAAGGGAAAGATGGAAGTGAGGAGCTATCTTCCTTTCGGAAGTTATCAGATCAAGGAGGTCTCCATCCATTTCCTTGATATGCATGGAGGACAGTCTTATGAGTTCTATACCTTCAATTTTTATAAGGTCAATAAGAAGTTCGTAAAGAGAAGTCCCTATATCCCAACCGTACTGAGAGAGTTGAGTTCCTGAAAGGACAACTTCTTTAAATCCTCTCTCTGCAAGGAGACTGACCTGCTGAATTACCTTTTCTCTGGGAGCGCTTCTTACCTTACCTCTTGCAAAGGGTATAACGCAGAAACTGCAAAACTTGTTACAACCTTCCTGTATCTTCAAGAAGGGTCTTGCTTCCTCAAAGTAAAGAACCGTATCAAAATTCCTCAGTTCATTCTGTCTGAAGATCTCTCCCACAACAACCTTTTTACCTCTCCTCTCAAGGAACTCTTCAACCAGCTTCAGCATCTCCCCTTTATGGGTATTACCTACGACGAGATCAACCTCTTTAAGGGAAGCGAGTTCCTGAGGCTTCACCTGAGCGTAGCAACCGGTGGCAACGATAAGAGCTTTTGGATTTCTTCTCTTAGCCTGATATATAGCTTGTCTTGAGGAGCGGTCTCCTCCGACGGTTACTGTGCAGGTATTTATCACGTAAACATCAGCTACATCCTCAAAGTCAACAACTTCATACCCTGACTGAATGAATTTTGAACGCATAAGGTCAGTATCAAACTGATTCATCCTGCATCCAAGAGTACAGAAAGAAACCTTCATAGCTTAATAAATATAAGCTCTCAGCTCTCTACAGGAGCACACAGTAGCTTTCTGAGAAGCACGGTGGCGTAACTACCCGGTGGCAGTATGAAAGAGAGCCTTAAAAAATTCTCACCCTCATCTATTACCTTCAGATCCTTCGGAAAGACAAAAGCCTTTCTGAGACCATCGTTAAAGAGCTTGATGCCAACCCTTTCAGCCCTTAGCATGGATGGTGTTAAACCCTCCTCTTCAAGAATCTCTTTCATTATCAGCTCTATCTTTCTGCTCTGGGGTTTGTATTCTGTTCCGAGAAATGGTATCTCAAGATCCTTTATATCCTCAAAAACTTTATCTTCTATCTCGGTTATGAAGGCAAGCCTCCACTTTAAGAATGGAACGGTGCAGTGCTTGAAGTATCTGACAACAAATGTATTGAGATACCTATTCCACAAGTAGCTTTGATAAGCGAAGGAGAACATCAGCTTTATGTTTCTCGGTATCTCTGAGAAAGCTTTCTTAAAGGACTTCCCAGACATAAGAGCTTTTACCACATGAACTTCCGTCTGAGAACCCTTCGGCATTAACTTTATAAACTCCCTCCAGTTCCTCCAACTCTTCAGAAGAGCTTTTCTTAGCCTTTTGTTTTTCAGAGAGGTCAGATACTCTTTCATAGCAGACTCATAATCATGCCTTATCAGATGCTTCACTATAAACTCCTCTGCATGCTTCACGGAACCAAATCTCTGTTCACCGAAGTAATTTTCAAAGCCACACCTCTGAATAAAAGGTATTCTGTCCTTCAACATTTTTTTCTTTCCTTTTCCCACGTTCCTTAAGACTATCTCAAAGTAGTTTCCTTCTATCTCACCAAGGCTCACAGGTTTATCTCCGAAGCCGATAAACTTCAGTTTAAGATTCTCCCTTTCTATCTCTTTCACATTGCTTGGACTGTCCAGAGATATGAACTGTTCTGTAACTGCTTCCTTGTCCTTTAGTCCTGCAAATCCAACCCTTTCAGTGGGAATTCTGAACTCTTTTGCAATAATGCGGATTGCTTCAAGGGTTGTTAGGTTTCTCTTCCAGAGAAGGAAGTAAGCAAATCTTCCCTTCTCCTTCAGATCAAGCTTCTTTATCTCCCTTACGTAAAAATCCTCTGGACTTTCCTTTATTCTGACCATATCTTAAATAAAGATAGTATGGAACTTAAAGATGCGATCTTAGGATTTGCCCTCGCCTTAACAGGGCTTTTTCTACTGTGGAGAGGTACCAGTAAGAAACGTAAGGGGGAGTGTTGTCAGTAAGCGTTAATAAAAACTTAACAACTCAGTTCTATTATACGAATTAAAAGATATCGGAGGTTAGAGATGAAAGTAGTAAAGGTCAAGAACAAAAAGAGTAGGGAAAGACTTGAAAAGAAGTTCCTCAAAAAAAGGAAGGTTCTTGCTGTCATCAGCGATTTAAAAGATCTGAACAGTGACTTCGTTAAGAAGGCAGATATAGTTATACTTGACGAAAGCTTTGGGAAAGAGGGACTCTCAACACTGAACTGATATGAACCTTGAAGTAAGAGCTTCAATGATTTATAATATTATTTATCTAGGCAACGCGGGGTGGAGCAGCCTGGTAGCTCGCCGGGCTCATAACCCGGAGGTCAGGGGTTCAAATCCCCTCCCCGCAACCATAAGAAATAACCTTCCCATGGTCAAAAGCAGATTGAGATAGAAAATCTCAATAGCTACAGCTCGCTTAAAATTAAGGTATCTGGAAATCGCCACCTTCCCAACCACTAGTGAGAGAAAGTACCTGCCCTTTTCCCATCTTCAAAAGCTGTGTCTACGTCATTGATGAGCAGGTCTTTACAGGAAATAGTTAGGAAGGCTATATGTACAGGGAAAGGAGACTCAAAACTTGAACAGGGGATCAGAAATGATAAGACTTATAGCTTTTATGTAAAAGGAGCCTGTACTTGGATCAAGGAGCGTAGAGAAGACGGAGGTTGATCGAAATCAGGAAGGTAGAGCCAATCCACAGATCCGAGACACCCATGAGGGTGCAGATTTTCCCATTCCTTATAGCTCCGGAATCTTCCATTCCCTTCCACATACATTATCACTCAGCACAGCAGGAGAGCTTGGAAATGTCCTTCTTAAAGGTCTGAGCACAGAGCTTAATAGACTCGGATAGGGTTGGATATACGTCAACAGTTCGGATTATATCATCCAGGGTAAGACCACATTTGATTATGAGGACTGCCTTGTGAATGAGCTCCGCACTGTGGGGTGCAAGGATATGAACTCCGAGAACCTTTTCACTCTCTTTATCAACCACCATCTTTACAAGCCCATCAGTCTGGAAGCTCAGAGCAGCTCTCGGGACCTTCGAGAACTCAAGAATTCTCGCATCAACGCTGTAACCCTTATTCTTAGCCTCAGACTCCTTCAGACCAACTCCGGCGAGCTCTGGGTCCGTGAATATAGCATGTGGAACGGAAAGATAGTCTATTTTCCTCCTGTTTCCAAGAAGGGCGTTCTCTGCTGCTATTCCACCCTCCATAGCAGCAACAGTAACGAGCATCATCTTCCCCACGCAGTCTCCAGCTGCGTATATGTTTGGGTTTGAGGTCTGCATGTACTCATTTGTTTCTATGAAACCCCTCAAGTTTGTCCTAACCCCCACGAGTTCAAGACCTATATCCCTTGTGTTCGGGTTTCTTCCAGTGGCAACGATCATGTCCGTTCCTCGAATAGTTCTCTTCCCTCCGTTCACAACCACATCAACTACTATATCTCCTCCCTCTTCTCTGACCTCCTCTATGTTCACACCAGTGAGTATTGTCATCCCTTCCCTCTCGAGGATCATGTGTAGCTCTTTTCTAAGTTCGGGTTCTTCGTTTATCGCTATTTCGGGGAGAGCTTCCAAAAGGGTGACTTCGCTCCCCATCCTGAGGAAAGCCTGTCCAAGCTCCAACCCTATTGCTCCTCCACCTATCACTATTAGATGTTCTGGTAGGTGGTCTATGTTGAATATGTCATCGCTCGTATAGTACCTGACCTTGTGGAGGTTCTTTACAGGAGGCACTCCTGGCTTTGAACCAGTCGTAATTACAGCCTTGTTGAAAGTTATCTCATTCTTTCCAACCAGAGCTTGTCCCTCTCCGAGGAACCTTCCTCTGCAATTTCTGTACTCTATCTGAGGGTAAGCTTCGAGGACATTCCAGTACTTTTCCTTCTTCAGCTCTTCAAGGAGCTCTTCCTTTACCTTGATGATCCGTCTGATATCTATCTTTCCCTCCTCAAGTTCAACTCCAGGGAAGGGATTCCTTACAGGGGTGTAAAAGGTATTTGCCACGTCTATCAGATACTTGGAGGGGATACATCCCCTGTTTAGACAGGTCCCGCCTATGATGTTGTCCTCGGCTATGAGGACCTTAGCTCCAAGGTCGGAAGCCTTTATGGCAGCAGCAAAGCCTGCAGATCCTCCACCGAGAATAAAAAGGTCATAGACACCCTCCTTAGGGATATAGACCTTCGGAGACTCCCTGAGTTCCTCGGCTCCGTACCCTGACCTTTCAACAGCCTCTATCAAGCTTTGGACGGAAACCTCTTTCTCGGTTTCAACCTCTGCATAGCCCTGAGGGAAGTAAACCTCTGCTTTTTCAATGCCCTCCACACTCTCAAGGGCTTTTTTAACCGTCTGAGCACAGTACTCACAGGTCATTCCAGTTATCTTTAGCTTGATCATAGCAGAACCTCCTCAGAACTTCGCTTCACCTATAACTTTCCCTTCGTACTTGCCCGCCTTCGATATAGCTTCTAGCACCTCCTCTTCTCTGACGTTGTCCTCCGTAACGGCTACTGCTATGCGGTTCTTCAAGTAAGTCTTCACCCACCTAACTCCCTTCACCTGGAAGATAGCCTTTTTCACCGCTATCGGACACATAGCACAGGTCATCCCCTCGACATCAATAATGAGAACCTTCTCCGCAAAGGAGAAGCTCACCAGCGCAAAGATTGCCAACATTAGTTTCTTCATATCTCACACCTCCCCTTAGGTTCTTCAATCACCTTCCTCGCATGGCTCAGGCAATATATACCCGAATGGTTCTTTAGCTCACACTCGCACTCATGCCTTCTCACCTTCTCCTTTATGTATCCAGGGTAATCTGTACTCTCTCTCGTTCTTATGTCTTCCTCAATTATCTCCCTTGTTATGCTGAAGCAGTAGCAGAGTGATCTTGGAAGTTCCTTCTTCTTCAAGCCGATCCTTATCTTCAGAGGGGATTTTTTCGAAGAAAAGATCCTTATGGGTATTGAAGCAAACGACTTCGCAGTCTGGGTTGGAGTAGAAATTGTACCTTTGAGAAAGTTGAGCTCGGAGAGAAGACCCTCTTTGAGGAAGCTCTTTAGGGTCTTCTCAGGGACAGATTTCCCCTTCCATCCACATACACTGCACACAGCTTCTTCATTAACCTTTAAAGAACAGCAGAGTTCTCCCATGATATCAACCTCCATAAATCTTCGTCAGAACGTATGGGTAAAAGGTAGCCACTATCAGGAGCACGAGGGCTACCCAGGTTATCCCCTTGCTTAGCTTCCTTGTCCAACCTAGCTCCTCGCAAGCGCACTCAATCGTGGGTCTTTTCAAGAACCTTCCCTTTATCCAACCTTTAAGGTAAAGGTTGTAGAGGGAATAACCGACCGCCAAGTATCCAACACCCAAGAAGTACCACCTATAAGGCTCCAAGAACTGAAGAGAACTAAGACCTCCAACGGATATCCCAAAGACCACGAAGAGGGTCGGGGCTATACAGCACGAGGCAGCAAACAATGATGCAACTGTCCCAATAACACTTCCTATAGCCTCTCTCATCTCAGCAACCTCCCTTTATCAGCTTCTTCACCGCCTCAAGGAATCCCTCTAAAACCTGAAGGTCTCCAGCCTCAAGGCTCGGTTTTACACAGGACTCCACGTGTTCCTCCAAGAGCCTCTCCCCAACGACCCTGAGGGCTGACCTGACCGCCGAGATCTGCACGAGTATCTCATCACAGCTCCTTCTCTCCCTTATCATCCTCTGGATACCCCTTATCTGTCCCTCTATCCTCGCGAGCCGTGATAGAAGCTCGGAGATCGTATCCTCAGGAAGGTAAACCTCACACCTTTCCTCCATACCCATACCCCCTATAGGTATAATGTAGAT
>CAZPVY010000037.1:0-15415 GCA_964590265.1 uncultured Aquifex sp.
TGGCTTCTTTCATTACTCTCTATACCCTTCTGGAGCTTAAAAGTTGACATGGTCATATCAGGAATTTCCTCTGCACTGGATGAATTCTCAACCACTCTTAACGTTATAGCAGGAAATACGGAACGCGTTAGACATCTAAGCCAAGAGGTTGAAGAGGAAATAGACAAGGGTGAAGAAAATGTTACGCGTCTCCAGCTTGCCATGAAGAATATATCCAAGGCTGGTGGAGACATATCCGCATTCGTTGGAAGGATTATAGAGATAGCTGAACTGACTAATCTTTTAGCTCTGAATGCTGCAATAGAAGCGGCAAGGGCAGGTGAGGTTGGAAGAGGATTTGCAGTTGTTACTGACGAGGTCAGGAAGCTTGCTGAAAACGTAAACAAGGCAGCTCAGAGTATAGAGGATCTTGTAAAGAGAATCGGTGTTGTAATTGAAAACGCCGTATCGGCAACGAATACAACAGCCAAGAGCTATACCGATATAGCAAATAAATACAAAGAGGTTGCCAACCTGATGTCTCAGATAGCAACGGCTGTTGAGGAGCAGAACGCTGTGCTGAGAAACATTCTTGAAAGCACCTCAGAAATTGCTTCAATATCCAGCGACAATACAAAGAAGATTGAAAAGGTATCCGAAGAGGGAATGAACATTGTAAACCTTTCGGAAGAGGTTAGATCTGAAATTAGGAAATTCAAATTGCTGTAATAACTGTATTTGTTTGGGGAGGGTGACGGGACTCGAACCCGCGACATGGGGATCCACAGTCCCCCGCTCTACCAGCTGAGCTACACCCTCCTTACAGACTTAAAATTATATCACCTTCATGCGGGGGTAAGAAGTTATTACCTCCTTAGAGTTTAATTTATCCAGAATTTCACGGGCGGGAAGGGCAAACTCCCTGATGTTCAATTTTACCTTTAAATCGCACCTTTCTATCTGAGGGAGAGCTTTTTTGAGAATATTCCGAGCCTTTTGTATCCGTCCGTTCTTGTAATGATCAAGAGCCAGAGCGAACCTTATCACTCCCTGATAGCACTCTTTGAGCTTTTTATCCTTCATAAGCTTCCAGACCTCTTCAAGAATTTCATGTGCTTCATAGAACTTTTCCGAGTTCCAAAGCTTAGAAACTTTTATTAGGAGTTCCCTTTCCCTATCAATGCCTAAGATATACTCAACTCCTTTTTTCTTTGAGGGTGTTTTTTCCACAAGCATGTGAACAAGGGCATAGGCTTCAAGGGGTTTCATCTTTTTACTTCTAACGTAATACATAAATCTCAGATAGGAATCCTCACTTCTAACATCAAGATACTTTCCTGTTGCTGGTGTTAGAGGAGGGAAATCTTTCGGACTTATTAGATAAGCTATGTGAGAAGCTAAGTATAGCCTGTGAAGGTTTATAAATTTAATCCTTTTATGAAGTTCCCTAAAGAAAGTCTCTCTATCTGGTATGTTGAGAATCTCCTCAACTTCTAAGTTTCCAAAGAAATCCAACAGGTAAGGAAAGAAGTTTCCTTTCACTTCAGGTCTTCTGAGCATCAACTTGTGAAAGGACTCCCAGCAGTTTACCAAAACAAAAGGAGAGAAACTTTCCCCGAGCGTCAGCTTTTCTTTCCTAAGGAGATAGTTCATGTATCTCTTAAATATCTGGACAAGAGAGTCGTTCTCTATCCAAAATGAGGTAAGCTCCTTAGTCTTTTGCAAAAGGGAGTTTGCGGTATATCTCCGAACCCTTCCGTAAAAGGAGTTTATAAGAGCCTTTGAGGCTTCTAAGGATAATCCTCGTTTCTCTATTCGCGTGTAATAGTAAAGTGCAATGTTGATTAACTCTCTTTCCACAGAAAAAGATTAGAGGAAAAAAGGGGCAAGGAAAAGGAGATATATCAGATTAAACCTTTGCCCCCATCTGCTTTGCCTTTTCTATAACGTCTTCAATTGTTCCAACCATGTAGAAGGCGTTCTCAGGAAGATGGTCGTACTTACCGGTGAGTATCTCTTTAAAAGACCTTATCGTGTCTTCAAGCTTCACATACTTACCGGGCATTCCGGTGAACTGCTCGGCAACGTGGAAGGGTTGTGCGAGGAACTTCTGAATTCTTCTCGCCCTGTTGACAATAGCCTTGTCTTCCTCGGAGAGCTCTTCCATACCAAGTATCGCAATGATCTCCTGAAGTTCTTTGTACCTCTGGAGTATCCTCTTGACCTCCATTGCTGTTTCGTAGTGTTCATCTCCAACAAACTCGGGAGCAAGGAATTTGGATGTGGATTCAAGAGGATCTATTGCAGGATATATTCCGAGCTCTGCAAGTCTCCTTGCGAGAACGGTCGTTGCGTCAAGGTGAGCAAAGATTGAGTAAGGTGCAGGGTCTGTTATATCGTCAGCGGGAACATAGACCGCCTGAACAGCGGTGATTGAACCCTTCTTCGTAGAGGTAATTCTTTCCTGAACTTCTCCAACGTCCGTGTTCAGAGTCGGCTGGTATCCGACTGCGGAGGGTAGCCTTCCAAGAAGCGTGGAGACCTCAGAACCGGCCTGAACGAACCTGAATATGTTGTCTATGAATGTAAGAACGTCCTGACCCTCAACATCCCTGAAGTATTCAGCCATAGTGATACCCGTTTGGGCAACCCTGAACCTAACTCCGGGAGGCTCGTTCATTTGTCCATAGACCATGACTGTATAGGGAAGAACTCCGGACTCTTTCATTTCAAGCCACAGATCGTTTCCTTCTCTCGTTCTCTCACCAACTCCGACAACAACAGAGAAACCTTTGTGAAACTTAGCTATGTTGTGAATCAGCTCCTGCATCAGAACCGTTTTTCCGACACCAGCACCGCCGAAGAGTCCAACTTTTCCACCCTTAACATAAGGCTCAAGGAGGTCTATAACCTTTATACCGGTTTCAAGGATCTCAACTTTCGTGGACTGTTCCTCAAGGGAAGGAGGCTCCCTGAACATGGGCCAATATTCCTTTGCCTCAACAGGTCCCTGACCATCTATCGGCTGTCCAACAACATTGAATATTCTGCCAAGGACTTCTCTTCCAACGGGAATGCTTATAGGACCACCGAGGTATTCAACCTCCTGACCCCTGACGAGTCCGTCCGACGCTCCCATTCCAACTGCTCTTACTCTACTCTCACCTATATGCTGAGCAACTTCAAGGTAAAGCTCCTCCTCAGCCCAATTACCTCTATCATCAATAAATCTTCTTATGGTCTTGAGACCGTGTTTGATAGGAGGAAGCTCTTTTGTGTCAAACTCAACGTCCACAACTGGACCTATCACCTGAACTATCTTTCCCTTAATCTTCTCTGCCATTACTCAAACCTCCTACTTTTTCTTACTTCATCGCCTCAGCGGCACCGACGATATCTATAAGCTCAAGGGTGATGGATTCCTGCCTTGCCTTGTTAAATATAAGTGTCCACTGCTTTACAAGATCGTCTGCATTCTTTGTAGCGTTATCCATAGCTACCATCCTTGCGAAGTGCTCAGCAGCGTTTGACTCAACCATAGCCCTGTAAAGCTGATAATTGAGATAAAGGTTCATCAAGAGCTCCATAAACTCATCTTCGTCAACCTCAAAAGTGTACACGCTTACGCCATCCGTAGCCTCTTCGTGGGGTAAATCAAAAGGAAGGAATTTTCTCGTCACGGGTTTGTAACTTGCTCTTGTTATCATTTCATTGTTTATCAGGTAAACAGCATCTGTTTCTCCGTTTATGAATCTTTCCCTCACTAATTCAGAAACTTCCTTTGCGACTGAGAAGTTTACCTCTTTTCTGAAAACCTCATCATAACCCTTAATTATGTTGTAATCCCTGCGAGAAAAATACTGATAACCTTTTCTCCCTATAAGGATAAGATTTACCTGCCTCCCCTTCTCCTGCTTCTGGGCTATAAACTTCTCCGTCTCTCTTATTATGTTAGAGTTGAACGCTCCTGCAAGACCTCTGTCCGCTGTTACCAAAATGACGTCAATCCTTCTTTCCTCTCTCTCTACCAGTAAGGGGTGGGACTCTCTGTCAATATGACCCGTAAGATCTCTTACCAGCTCATAGAGCTTATCCGAATAGGGTCTTGATGAGTAAAGGAGTTCCTGGGCACGTCTCAACTTGGCTGCAGAGACGACTTTCATAGCGTTGGTTATCCTTCTGGTATTCTTGATACCCTGTATCTTCCTTCTTATATCTCTCGGAGACAGCTTCGGCATAACGGTGAGGTATTATAGCACAAATTTTATGGTAGAATCTTTGCTCATGGAGTACGCCTTCTTTGAAGGAAAGTTCGTTCCCATAGAAGAAGCGAATATAAACATAAAGACGAACTCGTTCCATTACGGAACGGCAATATTTGAGGGACTTAGAGCCTACTGGAATGAGGAGCACCAGCAACTGTACATTCTCTTTGTCCAAGAACATTACGAGAGACTCTTAAAGAACGCAAAAGCTCTGTTCATGGAACTGCCTTACACTGCTGAGGAACTGGTAGATATTACAAGAGAGCTCCTTATTAAAAATAACATAAGGGAAGATGTATATATAAGACCCATCGTTTACTTTAAGGATTTAGCTCTCACTCCAAAGCTGATAGGTTACACTCCCGAGATAGCTATATACACTTACAACTTCGGAAGATACCTTGACACTTCTCAGGGGATAAGGGTAAAGGTGTCCTCATGGAGGAGGAACGACGACAACTCCATTCCCGCAAGATGGAAAGTAGCGGGTGCGTATGTGAACAGCGCCCTTGCAAAGACTGAAGCCCTTATGGCAGGTTATGATGAGGCTATCCTTTTAAACTCTCAGGGCTACGTTGCAGAAGGCTCAGGGGAGAACATCTTCCTTATAAGGAACGGAAGGGCAATAACTCCAGCTTATAACGAACACATACTTGAAGGGATTACAAGGAATGCAGTAATAAATCTGCTTAAGAATGACCTCGTTGTGAAGGTTGAGGAGAGACCCATAGCCAGAAGTGAGCTTTATGTAGCGGATGAAATATTCATGACAGGAACCGCTGCCGAAATAACGCCTGTAATTGAGGTTGACAACAGGAAGGTAGGGACGGGGAAGATCGGAGAGATTACTCAGCAACTTCAGGAACTCTACTTCAACGCTGTGAGGGGGAATATAGAGAGGTACAGGAGCTGGCTGACGCCCGTGTATGAGAAGTGAACTTTTAGAAGAACTTCAGGAGATAACAGCATTTCTTTCATCTCGGAATAGATTGTCCTCATCTATCGGAATAAGGGAATCGCAGGATTACATAAGAAGGTTCCTCAGGAAGATCAGGATACCTTTTGTTGAAGAAAGCTTTGAGGTTGACAAGAATTTACCGATTGAAGCAACAATAAAGCTTAACGGGACGGAGATTAGAGCCTATCCTTTTGTGGGCAGTTTGTGGGGAGACAGGGAGACTGAAGTTGTCTATGAAAATGAGGATGTCAGAGGGAAGATAGCCCTTGTAAAGGTCGGGAGGGAAAGGGAGGAAGAGAAGGTAAAAAAGCTGAAAGGAAAGGGAGCAATCGGAGCAATTTTTTACATGGAAGAGCTTAAATCGCCCTATATAGGGAATCTTAACTCTGAAACCTTTATGGCAGTATCTGTTGATCGTGAAACCGCAAAGGCACTTGCAGGAAAAAAGGTCAGGCTAATTTCAAAGGTAAAGAGGACAAAGGTGAGAGGGAAGAACATATACTTTGACATTGGAAAGGGACCATTCATATACATAACCGCTCATCTGGACACGAAACCTTTCGTTTACGGAGCTCTGGACAACGCAGTATCGGTTGCACTTCTCTTAGTTCTTGCAAAGGAAATGAAAGAAAATTACTACTTTCCTTTCAGACTCAGGTTCATGATAACCGACGGAGAAGAGCTTGGGCTTGAGGGGGCAAAGTACCATGTCCAAAATCTGAAGCACGCATACTACATCGTAAACATTGACTCCATCGGTTGGATGAATCCTGCGGTAATTTACAAGGATGCAGAAGGCTATAACGGTGAGAGGATAATGGATAAGTTCTACAAACACTTGAACGACTTAAAGATTGACATCCCTTTCAGGGAAGGGAAAAGGGGCAGGAGCGACCATATACCTTTTAAAAAGAAGGGTGTGGAAGCCTTGTTCTTATCCTCAAACCCCTTCACACTCAGGCACACTTTTTACGACAACTATGAGGCAATAGACTGGAGTGTGGTAGATATGTGGTACGATGTCATCTGCTCCTTCCTTAGGAGATTTCACAAGCTGTGATATATTAGGGTTTTATGAGAATTCTTATACTTCTCCTTATCCTGATAACACCGCTTTTGGCAGTCTCCTCAACCTTTAAAGAGCTTGAAAAAGAGCTCCAAGAAGTTAAGAGTATCAAGGTCGTTTTCCTGCAGAAGACCAGATACTCCTGGTATCCGAAACCCGAAACAAGTAAAGGCATCTTTTACGCAACCAAGGACAGGAAGTTTAGGATTGAATATACCTATCCGGACAAGGTCATAATGGTCTCTAACGGAAAGGAGATAATCATATACAATGAAGAGGATAAGGAAGCGATAATTGACAGCATAGAGAACAACACATCGCCTGTGATTGAGTCCCTGTTTTTCTTTTCAAGACCTCTGAGTGATGTATTTGAACCGATAGGGGAGATTGAAAAGGAGAACCTAAAGGTGGTCATACTCAAGCCAAAGAGAAAGGACGAAAATATAAAGGAGGTCTATGTAGAACTTGATGAGAACTTAGAGGTAGTGAGGATGAGAATCGTAGACATGGAAGATACGGAGACCACGATAGAGTTCCTTGAGATTAAGAAGAACTTTACACCCTCATCAAACCTCTTCAGGATAGACCTTCCGCCCGATGTAAAAGTTCGCACTGCAGGAGAGATGTAATGAAGAAGGAAAAGGTCTCCTTTAATATAGAAAATGCGAAAGAGAACGACCTTGATGAGCTTGCGAAGGTATACCTTGAGGGATACAGGGGGCTTGAGGAATACTCCTACACACACCCGGATGATGTTTCCGCTTACATGAGGTGGCTCTGGAAGAGGGATCCAGAAGGTATATTTGTGGCAAGGGTTGATGGAAAGATCGTAGGCTTTGTTGCAGGAGATGCGAATTGGTTCAGCAAGAGAGAAAACAAGAAGGTGGGGGCTATTCACGAAATAGTTATCCTGCCGGAATATCAGAGTCTCGGCATAGGAAGTGCGCTGATGGATACCATCCTTAGCTACTTCAAGGGAAAAGGGCTTCATGTCGCTGAGCTATGGGTAGGAGACGAGAACTATAGGGCTATAAACTTTTACAGGAAGTTCGGATTTAAAGATAAGGGGCAGTACAACTACTGGGTTAGGATGACTTTAGACCTTGACAGCTTTAAGAGCAGTAAAGCTCAGTAATTTTCTGGATTATCTTTGAAGTTGATATATCATACTCAAAAGGTATGGTAATCACTTTTCCCCCATAAGACTCTACAAAATCCTTTCCTACGATCTTATCTATTTCCCAATCTCCTCCTTTAACAAGCACGTCAGGTCTTATCGCCTTTATAAGGTTAAGAGGTGTATCCTCATCAAAGATCACGACGTAATCTACGGGCTTTAATGATGAGAGAACCCTTGCCCTCATATCTTGGGGAATTACGGGTCTCCTATCTCCCTTTATTCTCCTTATTGAGTCATCTGAGTTGAGCCCTACCACAAGGATATCACCAAGAGCCTTAGCTTTCTCAAGATAGTCAACGTGTCCTGCATGAACTATATCAAAACAGCCGTTGGTGAATACGATTTTCCTGCCAGCCCTGTCTCTCTCAAGTATTTTCAGCAACTCCTTCAGATTAATGAGCATGAAAATTATGATAATTAATTTGTAATGGTCATAAACTTTTACAGACCTGTTGAGGTTTTCTTCGGAAAGGGAGCGGTTGATAAAGTAGGAGAGGTTGCAAGACGTTTTGGCTTTAAGGCTTTTATAGTTACCGGCAAAAAAAGTACAAAGGAAAGCGGAGCTCTTGAGAGAGTTATAGAATCTCTGAGCAATCACGGGATCCATGAGTATATCCTTTACGATGAAGTTATCCCCAATCCGACAGACAGGATAGTGAATAAGGGAGCTGAAATAGCTGTTCGTGAGAAGGTGGACTTCATAATCGGGCTCGGAGGCGGAAGTGCCTTAGACACGGCAAAAGCTATATCCATAGTCTCTTCAAATGAAGGTTCTGTATGGGATTACGTCAAATATCCCGAGGGTCCCCGTCTCATTCCCTATCTGAACAGACCTGTTATATGCATACCCACTACTGCAGGGACAGGAAGTGAAGTTGATAGATACTCAGTAATAACGAACTCAATCAGAAAGGAGAAGCTTGTTCTTTCTGACAGCCTGAACTACCCGAGGGTTGCAATAATAGATCCTGAACTTACCAAAACTATGAGTCCTGAGCTTACAGCCATAACGGGATTTGATGCTCTCACCCACGCCCTTGAATCCTTGACAAACAAAGCCGAGAACTTCATGGCTGAAGAGTGTTCCATAAGAGCGATTGAGATAATTGCAAAGTGGCTTCCAACTGCCTACGAAGAGCCTGAGAACGAAAAGGCACGTGAGATGATGGCTTATGCTGCAATGCTTGCAGGTATAGCAATAGATCATCTCGGGGTCGCTTTAATACACGCTCTTGAGCATCCTGTTTCTGCTCATTATCCTTATGTTGCCCACGGTGAGGGTCTCGCGATCCTTGCTCCTTACATAACTAAGTTTAACTACAAAGGAAATCCTGAGAAGTACGCCCTCTTTGCTAAGCTCATGGGCTATGAGGAGAAACCCGAAAGGGCTGTTGATGCTCTCATATACTTCCTTGAAAGACTTAACCTTATCAAGACTTTAAAAGACGTTGGTGTTGATGAAGATATCCTTGACAGGCTCACGGAAGATGTTTACATGCTATCAAGACACTCCTTCATGATAAATCCAGTTGAACCTACACTTGACGATGTGAGGGAGCTATATCAAAGAGCCTTTGAAGGAAACCTTTAATGACTGTAATTTTCCTTGTGGGTAAAATAAAGGGCTAAGGCTATTCCAAAAGCTCCAACAGAAAGATGAAGGATGTCAAGAGGAGTTTTATAATCTATCTCAATCGCCTGTTTAAAGAAGGTGACGATGATAACCATTATCACTACACGTCCGAGTTTGGTTTTCAGATCCTCAAGGTTTGTTATGAAGAGAACTTTAGAACTCCTCGGGTCTTTCTCCGCTATGTCAATCTTTGATATGAAAAGTTCGTACAGTCCGAGTGCAAAGATCAATAAAAACGTAGCAATCAGAAACATGTCTATTGATGCAATTGCGGATGCTACGAGCTTCTTTGAAAGAATCTCATAATCAAAGCTTTTCAGAAACTTTATAAGGGGGAAAAGAACCTCAAACAGACCTGCAACGAACAAGGCAAAGGAACCGATCAGTGAGCTTACAACAGCCATTATGACAAGTAGTCTTGACTTCCATAAAAGATTTTCAAATAGGATCTCAAGCTTTTTCATCAGCAGATATTATAGCCTTATCTTTCCTTTAAACTCCCTCTCAAGCTCACGTCTTATAGCCCTCTCCCTGAGCTCCTGTCTTCTATCGTGCAGTTTCTTACCCCTTGCGAGAGCTATTTCCACCTTCACCTTACCGTTCTTCCAGTAAAGTCTAAGTGGAATTATCGTGAAACCTTTTTCCTGAACCTTCCCGTAGAGCCTCATTATCTCTCTTTTATGGAGAAGAAGCTTTCTGTTTCTAAGGGGATCTGGAGGCTTTATGGTCGCATACCTGTAAGGAGCTATATACAGGTTGTAAAGCCATGCTTCACCATTATCTATGCGAACGAAACTGTCCTTAAAGGAAACATTTCCCTTATTTCTTAAGGACTTTACCTCAGGACCCTCAAGGACTATCCCTGCCTCATACTTCTCAACAATCTCATACTTTGCCTTAGCTTCCCTGTTGTCCGCTATTGGAACTGTTTTTCCCGACTTTGCTTTTGCCATGTTTTTAACGCCGGGGCGGTGGGAGTCGAACCCACAACCTCGGGATCCGTAGTCCCGCGCTCTATCCAGTTGAGCTACGCCCCGTTCCTTTTAAAGTTTAATACTCTTTCCCTTAGCCTGCAAACGGGACATATCTCCGCCGGGCTTGGTTCTCCACAAATTCTACAAGGCTGAAGTTCCCTCTTCTCCTCTTCTTTAAACCTTGGATATACTTTCCTCAGATACTCAAGGTAAAATCTGAGCTTTGTTCCGGGAAACCTCTCCTCAATTCTGTTAAGCATCTCCTTATAAAAGATTGAGCTTGCATCTTCGGAGTAGGGACACTCCTCTTCAATAAACTCTATTCCACTCAGCAGAGCATACAGGGCTGTTTCTTTTTCCGTAAACTTGCAAAAGGGCTTTACCTTTCTCACAAAACCTTCTTCCTCTTCAAGAACGGGATATTTTCTGCCAAGATACTTTATGCTCCAGTTTATGACGTTTGCAAGCAAGGAGGAAGCTTCATCATCAAGGTTGTGTCCCGTGGCAACTACACTGTATCCGTATTCTTTCGCTACCTTGTTGAAGTTGTATCTTTTTACGAGTCCGCATACAGAACAGGCTTCCCTTGAACTTACCTTCTTGAGCTGAGGAATACCCGCAAGCTCTTCTCTGAGGTCAACGATAATAGCCTTGGCTCCGATCTTATTCGCAAACTTCTCAACCTTCTCTCGTGACTTTTCAGAGTACTCACCTATGCCCAGATGCAGGTAAAAGCCATCCGCATGATATCCGAGTTTTCTGAGGACGTGCCATAGAGAAAGGCTATCCTTGCCTCCCGACACGGGCACGAGAATTTTGTCTTCGGGAGTGAACATTCTAAACTCTTTAATAGTTCTTTCTGTATACTTCTCAAACCAGCTTATAAAGTCTTCCCTGCAAAGCGCAAGTCTGTGGTGGGGCATGTAGATTATAGGTTTTTTACCGCATATTCTGCACTTCATAATCCTTCCTTTACAAGCTGGGTCAGAACTCTTCCGAAACTCTCACTTAGCTGATGGTCATCGTCCACTTCAATAAAGTTTTCAACTTTCACATTATTTACAAAAAGCTTTGTTCTTTCTATGGGAACTATTTCATCTCTTCTTCCGTGCACTATCACTATGTCAACGGGAGGGTTTGCAGGGAAAATTACCTTATCGTCGCAGACTATTTCATAGCCATTTTTGAGTATATCTACAGCAAAGTCTTTTCTCACCTCTATCTCTTTGTCCTCCTCAACAAATTTCAATGATTCCTTACCCTCAAGCCAGTTCTTTACTTTCTCCTCACCGAGCTCTTTTATTATCAGAGCCAGCGTTTCAAAGGAAGGAGCCAGAAGGAGTAGTTTTTTCACATTTCCGAGCTTTTTAAACCTCACATAGTTTGCTGCTATATAACCACCGTGAGAACTTCCGCACAGGGTAATGTGCTTATACTTTTCAGAAAAGCCAAGTACAATAGCTTCAAGGACATCAAGAACCTCCGTTGTTGTGTGCTTTTCGTAATTCATATCCATAGCGTAGAAGGAGTATGCTTTTGTTCTTTTGAAGAAGTTTCTGGCAAACTCTATCTTACTGCCCCAAACGTTTGTGGCAAAACCGTGAAGGTGTATCCATAGCTTTTCTGGATTATTAGCATCGTAAAAGAACATGATTTAATTATAAGTCAGGAGGTGCGGGGTGATGGTTACACTGATAACAGCCATTCTGCTTACTTTAGTTATATCCTTTGCCAAGCCGGTCTCCATATACATAGATTACGAGGGTAAAAGGCTGAAAGCTAACGCTGAGTGGCTCGTTCCTGAAGGCACCGATCCATCTAAGAAAGGAGCTATCCTTTGGCTCCATGGTTTATTTCAAACTCACAGTATGCAGGAGCCTATAACTGTGCAGAGAGAGGCATGGGCTGGAGAGGGATATGCCGTTTTGTCTCCCACGCTGACCCTCGGTGTAATCAACAGAACAAAACCTTACGACTGTTCATATCCTCTTGATCATGAGTATGAACTGAATCTCAAAGAGATAAAGAAATGGATAGAGTGGCTCAAGTCAAAAGGAATTAGGAAGATAGTCCTTGCGGGGCACTCTATGGGTGGTCAGCAGATTATACATATTGCGGAGACTCTGAAGGACGGCTCCATAAAAGGGGTTCTTGCGGTTGCTCCAGCTAAGGGAACACCCAAAAAACATCCTCTCCTCAAAAAAGCCGAGAAATTCGTGAAGGAAGGCAGAGGAAGAACACTCCTTCAGACAAACTTTTTTTACTGTCAGAAAGCTAAGATCAGCGCAAGAACCCTTTACAGCTATTACGGAGTGGATAGAAATATAGGGAAGTCGCTCAGGAGAATAAACATTCCAGTTCTTATAGTGTGGGGAGGTGAAGATAACAGGGTCAAAGATCTACCCGCATTTCTTAAACCTTACATTAAAGAGAAGAAAAACATCAAAATTGAGGTGATAGACTATGCAGACCACTTCTTCAGGGATCTTGCCGCCGAGGATCTGACCAGTATATCCCTTGAGTTCTTCGGTGAGGTACTGAAATGATCTTTACCTGAGAACTACTCTGACATCAAATATACCTTTTCCCGTATTATCAATCGCGCTGAAGCTGAGTATTTCAAATTTGTCCTCCAGCCTTTTAACAAGATTAGGAATCTGCGACCAGCTTACCTCCTTGATCCTTACCTCAATTCCCGTTTCGGATCTGTAAATAGATTCGGGTTTCAGATTTATCATACTGAGAATCTTCTCTACGCTTTCTTCTGAAGCCTGCTGTTTTCCGACTTGCGGAGCTCTTTTCAGGTTGAAAAGGAACTTTTTGTGCTTGAAGTATTCAGAAACCATCCTATTTCTCACTTTACTTATAGTGGGGAGCGTATAGCCCAAAAAAAGGAAAAGAAGGGCTACGGAAAGGATGTAAACGAGTTTCCTGCTCAGATATCTCATCATCTTATCTCCACCTCAAACTCAAACTTCCCCTCCGGGGTCTTTTTAATTGATTTGGGACTGAGTTTCTCTAAAATCTTTTTGCTTTCCGCTTCACCCACCACCTTAAGAACACCGTTTCCATACTCTATCTTGTATAGCTTTAAGCCTTCGCTCAGCTTTTCAGACAATAAAATGAGTTCTGCGGTCATATTGTAATTTGTCCTTTCAAGTAAGCTTTTGAGCTGATCCCTAACCGCAACTGCAGGCAGGTTAGGAAAAACTCTCCTGAACTCCTTCTTTTCTATTCCTCTTATATCTTTCACGATTCTTTTTTCAAGAAAACCGAGTGAAAAATTCACCGCCATGAAAAGGAGTAAAGACGTTCCAAAGACAGCGATCACCTTTTTTATATCCCTTTCGGAAAGCTCTTCTTCTCTGAACTCTGGAGAACAGTCTCTGTAAACATACTTCAGAGATGCTCCAAAAGCTGAGTTCATTTCGGGGGGAACATACTCATTCCTCAGAACTGCACCAAAGTATGATTCAATGCCAGTAAGTTTACTGACTCCCCCGCTGAGAAGTACCTTTTTATCGCTGAGATCCTTACCGAGAGAGGACAGAATCGTCTCAAAGGCTGCTCTGACATGATCGCTCTTTAAGCCTTCTGAAATCTTTATCCTTTCAGCTTCTTCCTTTCCCACCCCTATCTTTTCAGTTAGATACTTATCTATAAAGTCCCCTCCTTTAAGAACAACCCTGTAACTCTCAAGCTCACCGCCTACTACCTCCACCAAGGTGGTCTTTCTTTTCCCTATATCAAGCACAAAGCAGTCGTTTTCTGAAGTCGCTCTGCAAACCCTTGCCAGAGAGAATATTTCAGGATCAAGGGAATAAGCGTCTTCAGGAGGAGAAAAGTCTCGTATGAGAGCAAGGCAGTATCTATCTCCCGATAGCTTTACATCCCAAAACACATCACCAAACTTTTCTTCAATCTCAACCCACAAGGCTTTTCTTAAGTTGTATATATCTCCTATCTGGGTAGTTTCTTTCTTTACATAGGTCAGGTGGGAGGGAATCACGTATATCTTTTTTCCCAGTCTATCTGATGAGCTCCAGTTTCTTCTCAACAGGGAATAATCAATGCTGTAAGTTTTCTCACCGTCAATCCCTGTGTATATCATGTTTCATCCAATATTCTAAATTTTTGCACTTCCGAAACAATGGTAAAATAATCTCGCATGATGAAAATCATAATGAGGTGGAGCTATGACAGGAAAGGTTCTTTATGATTCGGCAGATCACAAAGTATTTCTCTTTGAAGAGCTGACACCGGCAAGTGCGGTTCAGGCAAACCAGTATCTGATAATCCATAAGAATGAAGCGATACTTCTTGATCCAGGTGGGCACAAAGTTCAGTCTAAACTGTTTGCTGATCTCTCTACTCTGATACCTCCCCAGCAGATAAAGTATATATTCCTGTCCCATCAGGATCCGGACATAGTTGCGAGTATAAACTACTGGCTGATGACAACCGATGCAAAAGCCTTGATATCAAAGCTCTGGATAAGATTTCTTCCCCATTTTGGTTTAGATTCAAAACTTGAAGGAAGGGTAATTGCAATAGACGATAAAGGAACAAAGCTTGACCTTGGTGGAGAGTGCGAACTTAAGATAATCCCCGCCCACTTCCTCCATTCACCCGGGAACTTTCAGGTTTATGATCCCGTTTCAAAGATCCTGTTTTCGGGAGATCTCGGAGCTTCCCTTGGACAGGATTATGTCTTTGTTGAAGACTTTGACAGTCACCTGAAGTATATGGAAGGTTTTCACAAGAGATACATGGCGTCAAACAAAATCATGAAACTCTGGGCTAGTATGATCAGAAACCTTGATATAGAGATTATAGCACCCCAGCACGGTGCGGTCTTTAAGGGCAAGGATATGGTAGAGAAGTTCATAAATTGGATTGAAAGGCTTGAATGCGGAGTTGATCTGATGTCCGAAAAGAACTATACTTTACCATAATGAGAGTTTTTTGGTTAGCCGTTACTATCTTTACTTTTTTCCTCCTTTTGTCCTGTGAGAAGAAAGAAAAATTTAACGGAACCCTGTATGATAAACCCGCCAAAGAGTTCTGTTTAACAGGCTGGAAAGAAGGAAAGGAAAGAGAGGTTTGCCTTTCCGACTTCAAGGGTAAGGTAGTCCTCATGTTCTTTGGCTACACCCACTGCCCAGATGTATGTCCGACAGCCCTTCAGGTTCTTGCAAAGACGATGAAACTCCTTCCCGAAGGAGATAGAGAAAAGGTTCAGGTTATATTCATCAGCGTTGATCCAGAAAGGGATACCCCGGAGATAAGTCAGAAATATGCAGAGTATTTTTATCCGTCTTTTATAGGTCTTACAGGCAATCCCGAGGATATAAAGAAGG
>CAZPVY010000038.1:0-15370 GCA_964590265.1 uncultured Aquifex sp.
ATACTTCTTTCTCCGAGACCCCTGATGAATTTTAAGGTGAGCCAAGGAGACAGATCATCCATGACTAACCTATATCATAGGGTAAGCTCTTGTTTTCATATAAGGTTTCCCTTATATTTTTATCACAACCGTTTTTGAGGAGGCAGGAGAATGTACTATGTCGCTCAGGTTATACGAGATGAATGCACAAAATACAACTGTAAGCAGTGCACTCTCTTTTGTCCTGAACCTAATACCCTGATGTATACTGACGAAGGGCATCATGCCTTTGTTATCACCGAGAGATGTAAAGGATGTGCCCTCTGTGTTTATGTCTGTTCAAATCTTTTAAAGCGTGACTCAATAGAGATGGTTTACGCAGAAAACAGAGACGTTGCTGGTGTCAGATAATTTAATTTCTACGGAGGTATAGGATGGCAAAGTTAGGACCTTCAGGATACTCTCCTTATCCTGTGGCTGTATATGAGGGTCTTTTAACTCCTCCACCAGGAAAGGCTCTCATGCTGAGTGAGATCGTTGATGAAGAAGTAGCAATGAGGGAAGCAGCTAAGGCTATGCTCACAAGGGATAACCCTACTATATTCCCCGGACCGCAGGTTCTCTATGCGTGGAACGAAGAAGCAAAGGAAAAGGCAAAGCTCGTGAGAAAGATTGCAGAAGTTCTCGGCGCAAGGATAATTCCGATGTATGACTACAGACCAAAGTATCCGAAGATTGATCCCGAAAAGGAGATAAACCCGAATCATCCGAACCTTACAATATGGCACAACAACATAAAAGCGTGTATCTTTGTTGGTGTCCACTGCCACTACGCAAACGTTGCGTTGAAAATAATAAGAGCTGAAACTGACTGCTTCACGATAGCGCTCTGCGGTAATGCCGGACATGAGGACGCGATGATAACACTAAGAGATCAGCACACAGAAGAGCTTGAGAAGTTTATCAGAATCGCTGAGGAAGTGAAAAGGGAACTTGGAAAGTAAAGACATTTGAGGAGGTGTAGTTATGCAGAAAACCGAGCAAGTTCAATACAATAGAGCGGGTCAAAGGGTAGTATCTCCGGACTACCTTCTCTTTGAAGCTCCGAGAGAGAAACAATTCATGACCGGTTCGGAGGTCGTCAAAGAAGCTGTTAAGAGGGCTTCTGTTGATGCCTCCGTTTCCTATCCTATAACTCCCCAGTCCGAAGCGGCTCATCTTATAGGAGAGTTGTGGGTTGAAGGATACGTAGGGGTTTACTTCAGAGGTGAATCAGAGTTCGGTGTTATGTCCGAGGTTGCCGGATGTTCTATGGCTGGTGCAAGAACAATAACAACCACTTCAGGTCCAGGAACACTCAGAGCTATGGAAAACTTCCCTATGTGGGCTGGTTCAAGGCTTCCTATACAGCTTGTCCTTATGGCAAGGGGTGTGAACTCTCCGCTGACGATCCAGCCAGATAACCTTGAGGTGTCATTCCTGCTTGATACAGGCTGTATGATATGGCATGCAGAAACAGCTCAGGAACTCTTTGATATGATACTTGCAGGGTTTGTTGTTGCAGAACAACCTGACGTCCACGTTCCCCTTATAACCGTCATAGACGGTTTCTTTATATCCCATACAAGAGAAGCTGTTATGCTCCCTCCCGATGACATAGCACTTCCTCCTTACGACCCGTACAAGGCTCCTATGCCTCCGATAGACATGGAGATGTCTCCTGGAAGATTTCTCAGGGATCCGTTCGTGATGAAGTCCAACTACACATCCTATGCAACACACACAAGCTGGCAGTTCGAGGTCAGGGCTGCGATAGAGAGATCAAGACCATATGCAAAACACTATCTCAGAGGTCTTATAGAAGAGTTTGGTGATCCCGAAGGTGATGTGGTTTTTGTAGCCTCGGGAACTGCTGCCGCACAGGCTAAGGAAGCTACCCAGATGCTCATTCACGAAGAGGGTGTCAAGGCAAGAGTTGTCAGGTTAAAGACCATAAGACCTTTCCCTGCACAGGAACTGATTCAGGCTGTTCAGGGTGCTAAGTATATATTCGTTCCTGAGTTCAACGTTGTAGGATGGCTTGAAAGGGAAGTCAAGAGCGTCCTTTACGGGAAGGTAAATGTTCCTGTTATTGGCTCTCCGAAAGTTGCAGGAGGGATGACGATGCCTCCCGAGATCATAGTCAAGGAAGTTCTCCAATTCCTTGGAAAGGAGGTGAAGCATGTCGTTTAAGGTTTTCAAGATAAACGAGGATCTAAAGGAGTTTATGCCTCAGGAAGTTATAGATCTTGAGGAGAAAGCTACCTGGGGCAATCCCAAGAGGGGTGTTATGGATCTCCCTTATGCAAAGGAGCTCCTTGAAGAACACTCCCTCTGTGCAGGATGTCCTGAATCTGCAGCTTTCAGATATATCCTTGCATCACTGCCGAATCCCGAGGATACGATAATCGTCAACTCGACAGGATGTACATCTCTTGTCTTCCCTCATATAGCCCTTCATACAGTTCACTCCCTTTTCGGAAATCAGAATGCTATTGCATCAGGTATAAAGAGGGTTCTTGAATGGAGATTCCCTGATAAGGTCAAAGATGTTGTTGTTCTTGCAGGGGACGGTGCGACTGTTGACATTGGTCTTGACTGCACCCTTCAGTCTTTCTTCAGGCAGGAGAAGATAACCACGATCTGCTTTGATAATGAGGTTTACGCCAATACGGGCGGACAGGAAAGCGGAATGACTGTTAAGGGTCATGTCTTCAAGATGGCTCCGAAGGGCAAGCAGTGGGACAAGGTTCCCATGTGGCAGCTTGCTATAGATTCCGGGTGCCACTACGTAGCAAGACTCACGGTTTCTTCTCCCAAAAGAGTTGAGCAGGTTATTAAGAAAGCTATATATGTAGCGAGAGAGGTCGGACCCACCTATGTTCATCTTTATACACCCTGTATACTTGAGATAGGGCTTAACTCAGACGATGGACTTGAAGAGATGAGAAGCAGAGACAAAGAGAGATTTAAGTTCTTTGAATACATGACTGATGAAGCTAAGGAAGTTATCCAGAGGAAAAAAGAGGAGGGTCTGATATGAGCCAGCCGAAAAGAAGAAGGATAAACGTTAGAATGCCTGCAATAGGCGGTCAGGGTGCAGTCACAGCAGCCCATATCATGGCTACCGCTGCGGATCATGCGGGTTACTATGCTGTCTCAAACCCATTCTTCGGTGCGGAGAAGCGTATGGCTCCCGCTGAAAGTTATGTAAGAATAGGTGTAGAGCCTATATACGATAGAGGTGAGGTAGTCTATCCCGATGTGATAATGGTCTTCCACTCTCAGGTCATAACCATGGGCAAATCCTATACAATGCCCTTTTACTCAGGCATCAAGAAGAATGGACTCATAATAATCAACACCGAAGAGGATCTGCTCACCGAATCAGATCACAGATATCTGGAATCAATGAACGTCAAGGTTTTCAACTTCGCCGCAACCAAGCTTGCTCAGGAAATCGCAGGGACAGAGCTTGCCACCAACATGGCTATGCTGGGAGCATTCTTTGGAGCAACTCAGATAGTCGGAATGGATTCTATAGAGGAAGGTATCAAAGCAAGGTTCCTTAAGAAATTTGTAGCCTCCGGAGGAACTGCAACTCTTGACTCTGCGATAGAAAGAAAGTTTAAGAAGAAGCTGGAACTGATAGAGAAGAACATCAGCACTGCCAGAGCTGCCTACGAACTCGCTCAGGAGTGGGCAAAAGAGCAGGGAATGGATGTCTGGCTCCCAAAACCTCAAGAGGTTGCAAATGTCTGAATAAAAACGGGGGCGAAAGCCCCCGTCATTTACAACTACCACTGAGAAGTGATCTTTGTTTTCTTGTTTATAAACTTATCAACCGCTAAGGCTGCTTTACACCCATCTGCGGCTGCGATGACAGCCTGTTTTATATTGGTGCAAAGGACATCACCCGCTGCAAAGACACCGGGAACCGATGTCATCATCTCCTCGTTTACCACTATACAGTTTCCCTCAGTCATTTCAACCTGACCCATCAAGAAGTCAACCGATGGTTTGGTTCCTCCAAGAAATATGAATACCCCGTTCACTTCAAGTAACTTTTCCTCCTGCTTAGCCACATCCTTGAGCTTTAAACCCTTTACAAGCTGGTCACCAACGATCTCAAGAACCCTGTGCCTGGGCAGTATCTCAACGTTCTCAAGATTTTCAAACTCCTCAAGAACTCCCTGAGGAGCTTTTATCCTGCTTCCCGGAACCACAAAGTAAACTTTGCTCGCAAACCTCGCTATGAACTCTGCTTCTTCTATTCCATAGTCGTCCTCACCTATCACCGCGACAGGTTGATCTTGAAAAAATGCTGCGTCGCACACACCGCAGTAAGAAACCCCCCTTCCGAGGAACTCGTCTTCTCCTTTGAATTTATTCGCTCTCTCCATCGCTCCCGAAGCGACTATAACCGCTTTAGCTCTGAACTCCCTGCCATCTATCGTGAAGACCTTCTTTACCTCCTCCGAAAAATCCGTTGCTATCACCTTGCCTCTCACGAACTGGGCACCGAAGCTCTTAGCCTGTTCCCTCATTATCTTCAGAAGATCATAGCCGGAGATGGGACCCGGCACCCCGGGGTAGTTCTCAATCTGCTGAGTTACCCCTAAGGCACCGTCAGCCTCTGCTCTATACAGAACGAGGGTTTTCAATCCTGCTCTGGCTGTATATATAGCTGCTGTCGTACCCGCAGGACCCGCTCCTATTATCACCACGTCGTATATCTCTTCCGGCTGATAGTTTAGCCCGAAGCCTAATCCCATATCTTCAACCTCCGCAAAAATTTTACCCTACCTTCCGGTGAGCAATAACCGTGCCATAAACGTAATCACTGGAATATCCGCTTTATCAACACAGAATTACCACGCTACCTGTATCAATTTGATACACGCATTATCTCAAGGCTTCGTGAACTTTCCCGACTATCTCCGCTGACGGTTTGAGTGTTTTCTTTCCCGGCTCCCACTTTGCGGGACAGGCTTCGTCAGGATGACTCATCAGATAAACATTTGCCTTCATCTTTCTGACAAGCTCTTGGGCATTTCTACCAACGTTGTAGTAGTTCACCTCTGAACCTACAAGAACACCTTCAGGGTTGATTATGAATGTTCCCCTAAGAGCAAGACCTGTATCTTCATCATACACACCAAACATCTTTGATATCTTACCCGTTGGGTCTGCACCCATGGGATATTTCACGTTCTCAAGAAGCTTTTCCGTTGTCTGCCAAGCCAAGTGAACGTATTTTGTATCCGTTGAAACAGAAATGACCTCTGCACCGAGTTCTACAAGTTCGTCGTAGTGATCCGCAAGGTCAGCCAGCTCCGTTGGACATACAAATGTGAAGTCTGCCGGGTAGAAGAAGAGTATGAGCCACTTTCTCTCCTTGATGAAGTCTTCAAGAGAAACCTTTCCGAAGTCCTTCGTCTTCGGATCATAGACCTCCATCTCAAAGTTGGGAACCTTCTTACCTATTGTTACCTCTGCCATTTCACCACCTCCTTTTAGATTTATTGCTAAAAATTAGCAATTTAAAATATTTATTAATATGATTGATCTCATGAGGTTATTACCTCCGAAGGAATAAGTGTATCTCTCCGGAAAACCTCTCGTTCGTAAGGGTAGTCTGCCCTGTAGTGGACACCCCTGCTTTCCCGTCTTGTCAGCGCACCCTCAACAGTAGCAAGGGCAACGAGCAGGAGATCAAAGAGTTGCCGATTTCTGATCGTGGGTTTCATCCTTCTTGCCTTTCCCAGCCAGCTGTAGATTGTACACCTTGCTTTCGTCAGATTGTCCTCGTCCCTCTCAAGACCCACCTTCTCCCACATAAGATTTCTGAGATCCTTAAAGCGGAAATTCAAGTCTCCGACCACATCTCTTCTGTTCCTGAAATGCGATCTGGAGCTACCCAGATACTTCATATCTATATACACCCTGTAAGCTGCCCGGTATCCGAACACAACACCCTCAAGGAGTGAGTTGGAAGCCAATCTATTGGCACCGTGAACACCGCTGCAGGCACACTCACCGACAGCGTAAAGACCTACCATAGAAGTTCTGCCGAAGCTGTCAACTTCAAGCCCTCCTATGTAGTAGTGGGCTGCGGGCACTACCGGAACCGGTTCCCTGTAAGGATCAAGTCCTCTCTCTCTAAGGAAGTGAAAGATCGTAGGGAATCTCTTCTCCAGATTTATTCCCTTTTCTACTATAGGTCTGAGATCCAGATATACTTCATCTCCTTGTTTAAGCACTGTCAAGATAGCCCTTGAGACCACATCCCTCGGCTGAAGTTCATCAACGAATCTGTTTCCAGAGCTGTCAATCAGAATAGCTCCTTCTCCTCTGACAGCTTCTGATATGAGAAGGCTGGTTCCCTTCAAAACTGTAGGATGAAACTGGACAAACTCGGGATTTTTTATACTAACGCCTGCCCTGAAGGCAATTCCTATACCATCACCTCTCACCCTTGATGGATTTGAAGTATATCTAAACATGGATGCTGCTCCGCCAGTTGCAAGGATCAGGGCACCGGTCCTTATGAACTTAAGATGTTCACCGTCGGAGTAGAGAACGCCCTGAACACTTTCCTCACCGATTATCTCCTGAAGCTCACCATGAATTATAGGTACCCTGAGCTCTTCCACCCTTTTGAGAAGTTTCGTATATATCTCCCTGCCAGTAAAATCCTTTACTTTTAAAACTCTCGGAAACGAATGCCCCCCCTCGGTGGTTGTTGCGTATCTTCCGTTCTCCGTATCAAATCTAACACCCCATCTCTCAAGATCTGCGATTCTCAGCAAACCATCATTTACAAGTATCTCAACGACATCTTTATCGTTCAGATGTCTTCCTGCCTTCACCGTATCAAGAAAGTGAACATAAGGACTATCTCCAGGATGAACGGCACCTGCGATACCTCCCTGAGAATAATAGGTGTTACCTATACCCCGTGTAAGAAGAACAGGAGATAAGCCAAGTTCCTTCAGGACTATCACGGAGGTGAGCCCAGCTATTCCGCTTCCGCAGACAACAACTTGTGCTGAGTCCTCCGGAAGAACCGAAGTATCAAACTCCAGAAAGTATCTCATTCTGTGCAATCCTGATAATAAGATCGGTGAGCCTATCTGGGTCGTGTCTTACGAAGTCATCCTGCTGACCTATCAGATCCTCCGCAAAAACTGAGATTCCTTCCTTTGCTATCCTTCCCACATCGGGAACGACAGGTTCCTGTCCTTGATCCACATACTTCCTGAGAAGATCGTTCGGAGGCATCTTTGTATTCACTATCACCGCATCAACCCTCTCAAGCCCAGAGAAGGAGAGGAAGGTTTTCAGATGGTCGTAGGCTGTGAATTCGTCCGTTTCTCCCGGCTGGGTCATGGCGTTCACCACGAACACCTTAATTGCCCTGCTTCTCTTCACCGCTTCTTTTATATCCTCTATGAGAAGGTTCGGAATTATGCTTGTGAACAGACTTCCGGGTCCGAACAGTATCATATCGGCGGTTTCCACAGCAGCAATCGCTTCTATTGGCGCCTTTGCGTCCTTTGGTTCTATCCAGATGTCTTCTATCCTAGCCGCTTTCTTCTTTCCGTATTCGGTTATCTCCTCCTCCCCTTCAACCACCTCACCGTTACTGAACCTCGCAACCAGCTGAACATCCTCAACAGTTGAGGGGACTATTTCTCCTTTGGTTCTCAGTATCTGGGAGGTGAGCTTTACCGCTTCAAGGAAGTTACCCGTTATGTCTGTAAGTGCTGTCAGGAATAGATTTCCAAAAGCGTGTCCACCGAGACCATCTCCCTTAAATCTATATTGAAACAACCTCTGCATAATCTCCTCACTCTCAGAAAGGGCAACTATACAGTTTCTTATGTCTCCGGGAGCTGGGATGTTATATATCTTCCTCAGCCTTCCAGTGCTTCCCCCACTGTCCGCGACGGTAACTATTGCAGTGAGATCTCTTATGCTGTCACCCACCTCCCTTTTTAATCCTCTCAAGAGCGTTGAAAGCCCCGTTCCCCCACCAACTGCAACTATCTTCATACCTTCACCTCCGACCTATATTTACCTGTAGTTTTACCCACGGTAAGAGTTCCGCATCCTCCTATTTTATCCCTGCGAAAGCGAGTTGACAGAGTAACTTTCACCCCCTTAGACCTGAGGAAAATAAACGCTCTTTCATATTCTTCTGGCTGGACAGGTTTGAATTTAGAAACTTCGTTGTAGTAAAGCAGAGTTACACTTACATCAAGAGATATTGCGAGCTCGGCAAGTTTTGTGAGATCTTCCTCACTATCATTCACACCCTTCATAAGTAGATACGCGAGACTTATCTTCTTCCTCCTTTTCCTTGTCAGCTCGGGTATTTTCTTTCTCAGATACTCAATTAGTAAGTTGATATCGCCTGCGTAAGGCATGAGCTTCTTTCGCAGAAGTTTATCCGTTGTGTGGATAGATAAAGTTACCCCGTTGTGGGGAAGTTCCAAAAGCTCATCAAGATTCTTAATGGGAAAGCCGGTTGTGTAAAAAGAAACTTTCAATCCTTCCCTTTTGAACTTCCAGAAAGCACTCTTTACATTCTTCCAATTCGCTAAGGGCTCACCGATACCTGCTATTGCTATCCTTTTTACAGGATAAAGCTTCCTGATGGCAATATACTGGGAATATATCTCCTCCTCGGAGAGGTTTCTGAAAAGACCTTCCCTTCCCGAGGCACAGAAATCACACTGGACAGGACATCCAACTTGGGTTGATACACACAGAGTATCTCCTCTGTAGTGGACACTTTCTATAAGATATCCATCGTGAAGCTCAAACACAAAAAGTCTGTTTAGCCTACTTTCAATTGTGTGCAGTAACCTCATAGCTAACACTTTCCTCTACATGTTTCCTGCAGCATCCGCAAATTTTGCAATGTTCCAGAACATTTTCGTATCCTTTTGGGAGTATTTCTTCAAGGTTGAATTCCCTCTTCTTTTCATCAAACTCAATTACCACTATCTCCCTGAGAGGGTCTACTTCCAGAATCCTTCCTACGCTACCATCAATGCATATCTCTGAACCTCTTTCTGGAAGAATATGTTTTACAAGATAATTCTCTTTCTCAAAGGACATACAGCAAACCAACCTTCCGCAAGGTCCTGTAAACTTTGAAGGAGACAGGGGTAGATTCTGCTCTTCTATATCTTTGAGGGAGATAGAATCAAATTTTTCCATGAACTTTATACAGCAGGGAACATCACCGCAGAGACCTATCCAGCCGAGAATCTGAACCGCATCTCTGACACCGACCTGCCTCATCTCAATCCTTTTTTTGAATATCTTTGCAAGGTCTCTCACCAGTTTCCTGAAATCAACCCTTTCCTCTGCAGTGTAGTAGAAGAATATTTTCCTTGAGTTCAGCGGCACATAAGCCTTAAGCAGATGCATCTCAAGTCCTTGTTCTTTTATCTTCTCCTTACACGTCTGAAAAGCCTTCTTGCTCTCTTCCCTGTTTCTTTCCATGATTTTGAAATCCTTCGCAGTTGCCTTGCGAATGAACCTGTATCTCAATCCTGTCGGACTGTCTTCCTTTGAATATCCAAGAACACGAACTACATCCTCACCCTTTTCCTCTGTCTCTATAACAACTACATCATCCCTTGAAAGAGTTTCATAGCAGTCTTCAAGTACACCGATCTTATTTGTGTCAAAGCTTCTAACCTTTATGTAATTCATGATTCTTTACCTCCATAATGTATAAAGCGACAACAGAGCAAGGCTGATTTTAACTCCTCTCTGAATGCCTTCCCTGATCTCTGATAACCTCTGAATTAACATCTCAAATCTATCATAATCTAATCCTTTATTCAGGAAGAGCCTACGAATCTTTTCCTCAAGGATATATAGAAATAGCTCTCTATCCGTCTGATCCAATTTCTCAAGCTTATGAGATACTTCATACACCTTTTGTGGATCCAAGCTAAGGAAGTCATCAACGTATCTCAGAATATCACCCTTTTCCTTTAAAGCTTTAGCTAAAGAGTAGCTACCTTCCGAAAGCTCATAGAGTTCTTTATTTTCCTCTCCCAAGAGTTCGTAAAATATCTCTTCATTAAGGGGGAAGAACTCAACCTGATAGGTTCGGGACAATATAGTCGGCAGTAAGGTATCCTTGCCGATTGATACAAGTATGAAGTGTGTGTCTGTTGGAGGCTCCTCAAGAACCTTTAACAAGGCGTTCGCGGATTCCTTCGTCATAAGATGAGCATCGTCTATAACTATTACCTTTCTGTGAGATAGGGCAGGCTTTACATACGCAAAGTCTTTAATAGCCCTTATCTGATCAATTTTTATACTACTGCCTGAAGGAGGGACAAATATGAAATCCGTATGCTCTCCCGCAAGATAAAGAAAACTCTTCTTTCCGTTAGACTCCTCGTAGAAAGAGATATCTTCCCATTTACGGTTCAGTATGCAACGGATTATGTGTTCAAGGTGCTGGCAGGACACACATACACCGCACCCCCAAGGCTCTTTCTCAATACACAGAACACCCTTCGAAAAGTCAAGGGCACAAGTTGTCTTTCCTACACCTGGTGGACCGTAAAAAAGAATGGCGTTGGGTATTTTCTGTTCCCTATGTAATTTTTCCAGAAACTTCCTGACCCTTGATTGATCCTTCAGGTGCATAACTTAAATTTAGTCATCACAGAACAACCTGTTTGACAAACAGTATCTCCGGTATGCTCTTTAAATCTTCCAGAACGCGCTGAGGCACCTGCTGGTCAAGATTAAGTATCCCGAGAGCTATACCGCCCTTCTTCTCCCTTCCGAGTCTGAATCCTGCGATATTAACATTTGCACTTCCGAGAACGGAACCTATCTTGCCTATAACACCGGGGACATCCTTGTTTTCAAATACAAGGAGAATTCCCTCTGGTTGAACATCAACCCTGTATTTATCAATCTGAACTATTCTCAAAAGCTGACCCTCAAGAACGGTTCCGGCTACCACCTTCTCAGAACCGTCTGACTTAACAACAACCTTTATGTAGTGTTTGAAGTCTGGGGTCTCCTCCGAGGAGAGTTCCTCAACTCTTATGCCTCTATCTTTTGCCACATAGGTTGCATTTATTATGTTTACCGGAAAGTCCACAACCTCTTCAAGAATTCCCTTAAGAACTGCTGCAGATATAGGATGGAAGTGCTCTGAGATGTCTCCCCTGACCTCTATGTGAACCTCCCTTATTCCTTCCTCAGCCCACTGAACCATGAACTTCCCCATCTTCTCTGCAAGATCAAGGTGGGGTTTTATCAGAGTAAGGACTGAAAGGTCAGGGAATGGAGCATTCACAACGTACTCCACAGTCTGACCTTTTAGAGCCTTTATAACTTGCTGGGCAACTATCACCGCAACGTTTTCCTGAGATTCGTAGGTGTTTGCACCTATATGAGGAGAGAGAGATACATTCTCAAACTTTTTGAGTTTATCTATAAACTCAGGTGGAGGAGGTTCTTTGGAAAACACATCAAGGGCTACGCCCTTGATCTTTCCGTTTTCAAGATTTTTCAGAAGTGCTTCCTCGTTGATTATCCCTCCCCTTGCACAGTTAACTATGTAAACTCCCTCTTTCATGATTGCAAACTCCTTTTCACTTATCATGTTTCTGGTTTCATGGGTGAGGGGAGCGTGGATTGTCAGAATATCTATCTCTTTGAGCATATCGTGAAGGTTATCAACCAGCTTCACACCAAGCCTATCAGCCTTCTCCCTCGGTATATATGGATCGTAAGCCATGACACTCATGCCAAAAGCTTTAGCCCTTATGGCTACCTGAGAGCCTATGTTTCCAAGACCTATTATCCCGAGTGTCTTACCGTAAAGCTCCGTTCCCATGAACTTCTTTCTGTCCCATTTGTGTTCAAGCATGGACTGGTGAGCCCTGTGACCGTTCCTGAGAATTGTGAGCATATGCATCATTGTGAGCTCTGTAGCTCCTATGGTGTTTGCTCCAGGCGTGTTTACCACGAGGATCCCTCTTCTCGTAGCCTCTTCTATATCAACGTTATCAACACCGACTCCTGCTCTTCCGACAACCTTCAGCCTTGCAGCTCTGTCAAGAAGTTCTTTTGTAACGGGTGTTCTGCTCCTTGTAATTATGCAGTCAAAGTCTTTGACTATCTCTAAAAGCTCTTCGTAGGATATCTCTGGCTCGTTGTAAACCTCTATATCAGGTTCCCTCTGAAGCAGTTCTATCCCTTTTGATGCTATAGGGTCGGTTATCAATACCTTGTGCAATTCTTTTCCTCCAAAAGAAATTATTGGAGAGAATTATTATAGCTCACTAATCTCCTGAATCTGCACGGAGCAGAAGCGTATTTACAACGACACTGAGAGAGGATAGAGCCATAAAGAGTCCCGCTATCTCAGGCTTCAAATATATGCCGAACTTGTATAGTGCTCCTGCAGCAACAGGTATCCCAACCATGTTGTATATAAATGCCCAGCCGAGGTTTTGCTTTATCTTTCTGTTAACTCTCAAGCCAAGACGGAAGGATAGAGGCAGGCTGTTTATTCCTGAAAGCAGAACGATATCTCCCACCTGCTTGGTGATATCAACTCCGTGGGATATTGCGAAAGAGAGGTCAGCCTGAGCTAATGCCGGTGCATCGTTTACTCCATCCCCGACCATAGCCACCACATGCCCTTTTTCCTGAAACTTCTTGATAACTTCCTTCTTTCCTTCAGGAGTAACCTCAGCTATGAATTCATCAAAACCGAGTTCCTTTGCCACTAACTTTGTTGTTTCTGTCTTATCCCCCGAGAGAAGAAGAGTAGTTAACCCCAGTTTTTTCATCTCACTCACAACGTTCTTTGCCTCCTGTCTGAGCGTGTCCTTGAGGTAAAATACGGCAAGAAGCTCTTCTCCCTTTTTAAGGGATACAGCTTTACCAATACCATTCATAGATATATCCGTTTCTTCTGCTTCACCTATGAAGTATTCTCCGCACCTGACCCCCTTTCCGAGAATTTCCTTACAGTTTGTAAGCTGAAGTTCCTTTGCACCGTGTTTTATAGCAAATTCTCTTATAGCTTTCGCTATCGGATGGTTTGATCTTGCTTCCAGAGTTAGGGCTATATCAAGAGCTTCCGGAGAGAAGACTTTATACTCTACCACCTGAAAACTGCCCTCAGTGAGAGTTCCTGTTTTGTCAAAGACGATGGTATCAACCTTTGGGAAGACTTCTAAGGAAGAAGGTTTCTTTATAAGAATTCCTTTCTTTAAGGCTTTTGAAATTCCGACCACAACAGCAAGCGGAGTTGCTATACCGAGAGCACAGGGACAGGATATTACAAGCACTGCGAGCGAAAACTGAACAGCCTGCTGAATATTGCCTGTAAACTTTATCCAGAGGAAAAAGGTGAGTACCGAGATTATAACCACAACCTGCACGAAGTAGTGGGATACCGTATCTGCAAGCCTTTGAATCCTCGGTTTTTCAATAAGGGCATTGTCTATCATTCTTCCTATCTTTGAAAGGTATGAACTCTCATAGGTAGTCTCTGCCCTTATCTCTACGTACCCGTCTTCAACCACAGAACCGCTTATTACTCTGTCCCCCGGCTTCTTTAAGAACGGCTGTGGCTCACCTGTAAGGACAGCTTCAGAGACGTAAGCTTCTCCCTTAATAACGACCCCATCAAGGAGAATCATATCTCCGGTTCTGCAGAGGATAATTTCTCCTTTGAAAACTTCCCTCACGTTCTTTTTAATTTCCTTACCATCCTCTATAACCGTAACTTCCGAGTGTTGAGCTGAGAGGAGTTCTTTTAAGAGCTTCAGCGCTCTCTTCTTCGCCCTCTCCTCTATGAACCTTCCGCCTCTGATAAAGGTTATGAGAAAAGTGTTTGTTTCAAAGAAGGGATTGCCAGAAAGGATATTGAAGAAGGTAAGGAGACTGTACACATAGGCTCCCGTAGTTCCAAGTGCGACGAGGACGTCCATTCCAGCAACGCCGTTTCTCAGGGAGTTATACGCTCCCGTATAGAACTTCCAGCCTCCTACAATCTGAACGAGCGTTGAGAGAGCAAATTGCACATATAAACCGTAAGGTATCTGATAAAACATAAGGAGCAGAATAATGATTGAGGATATGCTGGACAGGGCAAGAATGTATATATCCCTTTTACCTTCTTCCTCCTCCAGAACTCTATAACCTAAGTTTTCAATAGTTCTTACTATCTCCTCTTCACTAACAGTGTTTTCATCAAATTCAACTTTCACTCTACCGAGTTCAAAGGAAACTTCTACGTTCCTCACACCCTCCTTTCTTTTAAGGGCTATTTCTATCGTGCGGGCACAGTTTACACAGGTCATTCCTTGAACTTTCAGTGTTCGCTTCATGAAGTTTAGGTTAAGCTTTGAGTGGTGTTAATACAAGTTTTTAATTTCACGTTAAAAGTAAAGTTGCTTCTACTTACCGTTGTGTAGATCATGTATCCAAATAAATCCGCAACAATTATAACTGTTGATACAGCTAAAATCTCCTTTATTCCTCAAGCCCACTCTGTTCAGACAACAATCTTGCTATAACTCCTGCTAATACTGTTGATATAAGTATCAGGATTTTTTAGTATTTCTATATCCATTTGATAATCTAGATTCATTGTTTTAATAGATATCTGTCACACAAATTATATATTCTTTCAACTTCATTTTTTAGGATGGGACTATCTTCTTCTAACCAACCATAATAGAACCATTTGTAATAGGGTGTATTTATTATTTTCCATCCTGCACGTTTTAAAAGAGCAATCCTTTCTTTATGCCATTCTGCATAATCTTTACCGTCAAAATGATGCTTACCATCTACTTCAATAGCTACATACTTTCCATTCGCTTTATTAAAGATTACAAAATCCAGTCTGTAAGGACCAAATTCGTATTGATTACAAATTACTAATTCTATTCCTTTTTCGCGCCATTTCTTTATGTATTCCTCCAGATATCTGTATACGTATATTTCAAGTTTTGATTCACATTTATCAGGATTAAAACTACATAGAGAAATATTCTCCTTAGGATATTCAATTTTTCCACCGAAATGATTTATATATTTTGCAATACGCTTAATAACTTTAGGAAGTTTCTCATTTCTTATTAAAATAGTCAAGTATTTTGCCCTTGAGGTAGCAACATTAAACCTTCGTTCATTTTCATAATGATTAACATTCTTTACATTTTCATCTAAAAATAAAGGGAATATTACAACATCAAATTCATGCCCCTGTAAATCTTCAGGAGTTCCAATTTTTATTTTTTCATCTTCTTCATTAAATAAACCTTCTTCTTCT
>CAZPVY010000039.1:0-15085 GCA_964590265.1 uncultured Aquifex sp.
GGTACAAATACCTCGAAACTGTAGAGCATCTGGGTGGCCTGTTCGCCCTCTTCATCGCAAGGAACGAAGGAGAGGTTAACTTCCTAAAGGGGTTTAGAAACAGATATAACCATGCTTACAGGAAGGACGGCAAAGGAACATTCGCGCTTATAAAAGGCGAACCTCCCGAAGAGGAACTCCAGATTATAGCGGATATCATAGCGAGGTACTCAAAAAGGGAAGAATCTGAAATATACATGAAGATCAAAGACAGAGAGATCATCCTTAGAGGCATACCCGCTGATGATGAGTTTATAGAGCAGTTTAAGATATATCACAAGCAAGGAGTGGCAAGATGAAGCTTGAGGATATAAAGCCTGACGTTGTGCACGATGTAACAGGAACTTACTGTCCCGTTCCTATAGCGGAGACTGCAAAGCAGATAAAGGAGATGGAGATAGGACAGGTTCTTGAGCTGATAGCGGACGATCCCGGTGTGGTTGAGGATATACCGGCATGGTGTAAATCCACAGGGCAAGAGTTTCTCGGTATGTACGAAGAGGATGGTGAGTATCATTTATTTGTAAGAAAGGTTAAGGAGCTATCATGACGTCGGTGAAGATAACGGAGGACATACTTCTGAAGGAGCTCTTTGAGTTGTTCCCAGAAAGCAGGGAAGTGCTGATGTCCTACGGTTATGAAAAGATACTTGTGTTTGATATTGAGGACATAGTGATTGACAAGCTTTCTTTAAAGGGCTTCTTCAGACTTGTAGGGCTTGGGGAGGAACAAGCTGGCAAAGTTTTGCAGGAAATTCAGAAACTTTATAATAAAAAGCTGGAGGATCTATGATGGTAAAGAAGGAATTTGATGAGGTAGAGAAGGTCCTTGAGAAGATCAGACCCGCTCTCAAGGATCACCAGGGAAGCCTCAAAGTTGTGAACATTGAAGATGGTGTTGTTTACCTCCAGTTTGTAGGTGGTTGCTCTGACTGTCCGGTAGTTGACGTATCTCTGAAGAACGTTGTTGATATAGCTCTGAAAGGAAATCTTAACTGGGTCAAGAAGGTTGAGATCCTCCCGAGCAAGCTTGAAATTTCATGAACATAACAGGAGCTGCTGAGGTCTACGGTGTAATTGGATTTCCAATAAAGCATTCTCTTTCCCCTGTATTCCAGAACGCAGCATTCTCTTACATCGGGATTGATGCAGTCTATCTCCCTTTTGAGATAAAGCCTGAGAATTTGAAAGAAGCCATACTTGGCTTTAGAGCTATAGGAGTAAAAGGGCTGAACGTAACTATACCTCACAAGGAAGCTGTTCTCAAACTGGCTGATTTTGTAAGCGAGGAAGCAAATTCAATAGGGGCTGCAAATACTCTTAAGTTTACAGATGGTAGGATTGAAGCTTACAACACCGACTGGATAGGCTTCCTCAGAGCTGCTGAAGAGATTACTCAGCTCAAAGGAAAAAAGGTTCTCGTTCTGGGAGCAGGCGGAGCATCAAGAGCTGTAATTTACGCTTTAAAAAAGGCTGGAGCGTATGTTTTGCTCTGGAACAGAACCATAGAGAAGGCTTATAAGCTTTCAGAGGAATTCGGAGTTGATGTAGTTGAAAACGTAGGGGTTTCAGTAAAAAAAGCTGATGTTATCGTAAATACTACCAGCGTTGGTCTTAAGGAGGATGACAAGCCTATATTTGACTATTCCCTGATTGAAGAAAGACATACGGTCATAGACATAATCTACAAGGAGACTTCACTGATAAAGGAGGCAAAAAGGAGGGGATGCAAGTACCAAACTGGATTTCCGATGCTTGTTTATCAGGGTGCCGAGAGTTTCAGAATCTGGACAGGCTGTGAACCACCTGTGAAGATAATGAAGCTGTCCCTGCTGAAGTATGGCTACTCTACAGATTATTCCAAAACTCCCTTGAAAATTTAGAAGCTGCTTTCTTAAGAGCTTTAACTACAAGGGCATCCTTTGAAGGCAATTTGTCCGTTCTTTGAATACCCTTTGAACACTGCTTTGCCTTAGCACTCCCTTCGTAAACTCCTGCAAAGACTATTTCTCCTTCCTTTGTCTCAGCAACTTTTACAGATACTGTGGCTTTTGCATCTCTCGTTACACAGAACTCATCCTCCTTCTTGGCAGAACCTTCCGAATAATCAACCTTTACGGGTTCAAGAACTATCACCGTGTTAACATCCGACTGCTTACCTATTTTGATGACTTCTTCGGGCGTAAGTGATTTTATAGTTTGCACATCTTTACGGGTTATAAGGACAAGATCAATCTTTTCTCCTCCGAGCGATGCTTTTATCGCATGGGAAACAGGCTCCTTCAAAAGAGCAGCTTCAAACTCCCTGACAGCGGTCTTCTGGTAGGCAAAGTCTATACTGTCATTTTTCAAAAGAACAACTTTTGTTCTTATTGTTTGATCATTAATAACCTTGTGAATTGGAAGTCTGGCGGTTGTTGCACATCCTGCAAGGAACACAACAAGGAACAGATAAAAAATTCTCTTCATCTTACGGATATTTTAACAGGGCATATAATTATTTTGATGGGAGAAATATATGCTTTAGGTGTGAACTTCAAAACAGCTCCTGTGGAGGTCAGGGAGAGGTTAGCATGTAGCAAAGAGGAAACTAAGAACCTTCTGCCTTACCTTAAAGTAGCCTCTGGAGTTGAAGAGTTATGCATACTTTCAACTTGTAACAGGGTAGAGATATACACATATTCCACGAGAGAGGAAACCGTAGAGCTTCTTCTTTCTGAGTTTCTCAAAGAAAAGAATCTTGAAGATGCAAGAAGGCATATGTTTATATACAAGGGAGAGAGGGCTGTCTTTCACGTGTTCAAGGTGGCGTCAAGCCTTGATTCAATGGTTGTAGGAGAGCCTCAGATAGTAGCCCAGTTCAAGGAATCTTTCAGGATAGCTCAGGAGCTTGGGGTAACGGGAAAGATACTTAACAGGCTATTTGAGAAGGCTCTGAGGGCTTCCAAAAGGGTAAGGGTTGAGACAGGTATAAGCAGGAATGCGGTTTCCGTAAGTTACGCTGCTGTTGAACTTGCAAAGAAGATATTTGGCGATTTAAAGAAGGCAAAGGTTCTCCTCGTAGGTGCAGGGGAGATGGCGGAGCTTGCTGCAAACTATCTCAAGAGACTCGGATGCCAGATCTTCATAACGAACAGAACCTACGAGAGGGCTTTGAAGCTATCTCAGGAGCTGGGGGGTAACGCTCTCAGATTTGAGGAGATGGATGATTTCCTTAGCAGTATGGACATAGTTATAGTTTCAACAGGGGCAAGAAACTATGTGCTTACCGAGGAGATGGTAAAAAAAGCCATGAAGAGAAGGAATTACGATCCGATGTTCGTAATTGACATATCCGTTCCAAGAAACGTAGAACCCTCCGTGGGGAAGATAGATGAGGTTTTTTTATACGATATAGATGACCTCAAGGAAGTGGTTGAGAGCAATTTAAGAGATAGATTAAAGGAAGCGAAGAGGGGGGAGATAATACTCTGGGATGAAGTTAAGAAGTTCATGAACTGGATAGAGAGTTTGAAGATAGAGCCTTTAATCCTTAAGCTGAAAGAGAATACACGGGAGATGGAGAGGGAAAATCCATACGTGCGTCGGCTCGTCTTCAGAGCTATCAGGGAAATGAAGAGAAATCCAGATGCGGCATCTATAATATTTAGGATTTTCAGCGAGGAGGTAAAGGATGTCAACCGAAGAAAAAGTATATCCTATGTCTATAACAGAGCTGATGGAGCTTGAAGGAGAGAATGCCATAAGGGCGTACATACTTATCAAGGCGGATCCGAGAGAGATACCATCTATAATGCTTGCTCTTTCTACCTTTGAGGGTGTAAAGACTGCCGACGTCGTAACGGGTCCCTACGACATAATTGTTTTCGTGGAAGTCCCGAATCAGGATGAGCTTGGCAGACTCGTTATAAATAAGATACACTCCTTAGAGGGCGTGAAGGAAGCTCTTACCTGCGTGGTAGTGAGGATATGAACTATCCTAAGGTTATTGAAGAAAAGGATAGAATAATAGTTATATATTCGGATGAGCCAATATATTCTCAGGAAGAAGATGATGGGATACTCCTCTTTTTCTCTAAGGATGGCGACATTGTTAAGATAATAGTTCCGAAGGATGAAGAACACCATCTCATATTCCTCTGATATATTTCTCATCCAAGGGAGAACGAAACTGAAAGGGAGGGTAAGGGTTTCGGGTGCGAAGAATGCAAGCCTTCCGATAATATTCGCAACAATCCTTACAAAGGAATCCTGTGTTATTGAGGATGTTCCAGATCTTCTGGATATAAAGAATGCCTGTGAGCTTCTCCATCTTCTTGGTGCAGAGTGCGAAAGGAAGGAAACAAAGATTTTCATTGATCCGAAAGGTATCAAACAAACAGAAGCCCCCCAAGATATAGTTAGAAAGATGAGAGCATCCATACTGAGCATGGGTCCCCTCGTTGCAAGGTTTGGCAGGGCGAAGGTAGCCTTACCGGGTGGATGCTCAATAGGCGCAAGACCTATAGACCAGCATCTGAAGTTCTTTGTGAGTGCCGGGGCAAGTGTTACGGTAAAGGATGGATATGTCCATGTTGAGATAAGAAAAAAGAGACCTGTTGAGTTCAGGTTTGATCTGATAACCGTTACGGGGACTGAAAATGCCCTGATATATCTTAGCAGTGTAGAAGGAAAAAGTGTTCTCAGAAACATAGCCATTGAACCTGAGGTTCTGGATCTGGCAGAGGCTCTAAGAAAGATGGGAGCTGAAATAGAGATTGAAGACAGGGTTGCGATAATCAAGGGTTCTTCCCAATTGAAAGGCTTCTACCACAGAGTTATTCCTGACAGGATTGAGGCTGGAACACTTATGGTTGCAAGTGTCGTTACCGATGGAGATGTGATCCTTGAGAACGTAAGAACCGACCATATGGAAGCTGTCATAAACAACCTGAGAGATGCTGGGGCTCTTGTGGAGGATCTGGGCAGTGGAGTGGTTCGTGTCAGAAGAAATGGACATCTTAAGCCCCTTGAAGTAGTTACTGCCGAGTATCCGGGCTTCCCAACCGATATGCAGGCTCAGTTTGTAGCCATGTTGGCAATTACCGCAGGTAGATCAACAGTTTATGAGAGTATCTTTGAAAATAGATTCCAGCATGTTTACGAACTAAACAAGATGGGTGCGAAAATAGAAGTAAAAGGAAGAACTGCCTGGATTGAAGGTGTTGAAAAACTTTCAGGGACTGAAGTTAACTCAACCGATCTGAGAGCTTCGGCTTCGCTCGTTATAGCTGGTCTTGTTGCTGAGGGAACAACAGTTATAAAAGACATATATCATCTGGACAGAGGATACGAACACCTTGAAAAGAAACTGAACAGGCTGGGAGCCTACATAGAAAGGCTCCCTTCAGTTAAGTGATCTGTACCTTAGCCTCTTTGGTAACCTTTACTTTGGGAATTCTGATCTCAAGAACTCCGTCTTTGTATTCAGCCTTAGCCTCTTCTGGCTTGACCTCTGCGGGGAGAGGAATTATCCTTTCTATCTTTCCGTAGAACCTCTCCACTCTGTGGACGTTCTCCGTTTTCTCTTCCCTTTCCTCTTTTCTCTCAGCCTTTATGTGGACCGTATTCTCCTTGATGGTGACGTCTATATTATCCTTCTTTACTCCCGGAAGTTCAGCTTTAACCACGATCTCTGAGTCCGTTTCATACACATCTACAGGCGGTGCGAGAACCTCTTCCCTTTCGGTAGTTGCAGGAAACACATCTTCTAAAAGCCTATCAAACTCTCTCCTTATTCTCTCCAGCTCCGCAAAGGGACTCCATACAGCTAACCCTCTCCTCATCTTTCTTACCTCCTTTACAGTGATTTTCATATATAATTTTAGTGCGTTGTTATCAAATTGTCAAGTCTTTCAGTTCTATTCCTACCGCTCCTCTATCAAGCATGAGCTCTATAGCCTTATCGTTGTCTCCAGGCTTCACATCAACACCTTTGATTGCATCAAGCAGAAGGATAGCTCCAAAACCGAGGCTCAGAGCCCCCAAAACAGTGTTTTTCACACAGTAGTCCGTCGCTACCCCTCCGACAAATACTCTTGTCACCCCTCTTTCTTTAAGAAGGTCCTCCAGAATAGTTCCCTGAAAGCCCGAGTAGGCATCAAAATCGGGAGATGTTCCCTTTGAGATTATGAACTTGTTATCAAGAGGCATTCTTAAATCCTTATGAAACATAGCTCCTTCCGTGTTCTGAACACAGTGAGGAGGCCATACACCTCCATGTCCTTTAAAGGATATGTGGTTTTCGGGATGCCAGTCCCTCGTAAAAAAAACGGGCAAACCTTTCTTTTCAAACAGTTCTATATATTCGTTCAAGATAGGAACTATTTTGTCTCCATCTGGAACAGGAAGAGCTCCACCGGGCATGAAGTCGTTCTGCATATCAACGACTATGAGAGCATCCCTTTCTCCTATCCTTACCTTCATCTCACCACCTCCTTTGTGTTTCAAATATAACTGGTATCTCCTTCCATATGAATATCTCCTCAACAGAAACCTTGCACACAAAAGCCTTCACCGTGTGTCCTTTACTGTGAAAATTCCTAAGAAAACGCGCGAATTCTGGATCTGTTCTATGATTTGGAGAGAACTTACAGGCATCCTCTCTCTGAACTACAAAGACAATAGCGGGTTCATAGGAGTGAACATTTTTCATAAGCTCCTCTATGTGTTTTCTCCCCCGCTTCGTTGGAGCATCTGGAAACATCGCGATGGAATTCACGACGAGGTTAACAGACTTAGTTTCTACAAGGATTCTCTGGTTAAGCAGAAGATCAAATCTTGAGCTGTTTAGCTTGAATTCATACCTGTAATCTGAAACTCTCCAAGGGTCGGAATTTCTCAGAAGATACTCAACGAGGAGCCTGGGTGGAAGGTGAGAATCTACGCACACGAGAGAGCTGTCTGTTTCAACGAGGATGAGTTCATACCTGCAGATGCCCGTATTTTTATGCCGGACATAAACTCTTCTGCCGGGGATGAGTAGCTCCTTAAGTCTTCCAGTATTCCTGAGGAGAACTTTTTCCTCCTTACCATCCAGCCTTACGATACAAACAAACCTATTCAGCCGGACGACAAACTCAGCAGGTATTAAATTTCTAAACTTCATCAAAACTTCTTTATCTCTATTCCATACTTCTTGATCCTGTAATCAAGCTGTCTCAGGGTGTATCCTAATAGTTTTGCAGCTCTTGACTTTACATATCCAGTCTTTTCAAGAGCTTCAACTATCTTCTCTTTCTCGGTTGCCTGTATTTTATCAGGGAGATTCGTCAAGTCTTCTACCGATGCTTTTCTTCTGTAAGCGAGTATGTGAGGAGGAAGATCAACGCTTCGGACTGTTCCCTCGTGCATAACCACAAGACGTTCTACAGTGTTCTCAAGTTCCCTTATATTTCCGGGCCAGTTATACTCTATCAGGGGTTCCATGGCATCTGGTGAGAGCTTAACCTTCTTTCCATACTTTGAGTTGTAAACCTGAAGGAAGTGTTCTACGAGGAGAGGAATATCTTCCTTCCTCTCTCTCAGAGCGGGAACGTGAATGGGCACTACGTTGAGCCTATAATATAGATCTTCTCTGAACTTTCCCTCCTTAACAAGCTCATGGAGATCTTTGTTTGTAGCGGCGATTATCCGGACATCAACCCTTATTACCTTCTCACTTCCAAGCCTCTCTACCTCCCTTTCTTGGAGAACTCTCAGTATCTTTGCTTGAAGGGAGAGGGGCATATCTCCTATCTCATCAAGAAAGATGGTTCCCCCGTTCGCAAGCTCAAACTTCCCTTTCTTTGACGTGTGTGCTCCTGTAAAAGCTCCTTTTTCGTACCCGAACAGCTCAGCTTCCAAAAGGGTTTCCGGAATAGCAGCACAGTTTATCGTTATGAAAGGTTTATCCTTCCTGTGACTCATAAAGTGGATAGCTTTCGCTATCAAGCTCTTTCCTGTTCCGCTTTCACCTGTTATGAGAACGGTGCTGTCTGTAGTTGCTACTTTTTTAACTACCTCAACCAGATTTACAATAGCTTCGCTGTTTCCTATTATTCCGTGAATATTGTAGGTCTTCTTAAGCTCTTCCCTGAGTATTCTCTTCTCCTCCTCCCATTCAAGCCTTTCCTTTTCCATCTTCTCATTCAGTTTGTAAAACATACCGATAAGTGTTCCCAGTATCATTAAAGACTCTATCCCTCTCTCTACGCTTTCTTTGGAGGAAAAGGTTTTAAATATGGAAAGTACACCTACTATATCACCACCTACCTTTATGGGAACTGCTATAAACGTCTCGTCCCCTTTGAGTTTGTCTCTAACCTTAGTCTTATTTAAGAATGCCGGATTTGACTGCAGATCTGTGAGCACGACAGGAACTCCTGTTTTGAAGACTTTTCCGGTTATACCTTCTCCCTTTTTGAATATTCCTCTTTTTACTTCATCATCGGAAAAACCAAAGGCTTTCACTATCTGAAGAGCCTTTATATGAGGTTTGAAGACAGCTATAAAGCTGAGCCTGACATCCCAGAACGAGTAAAGAGTTTTGAGGATGTCCTTCATTGCTTGTTCAAACTCAAGACCCCTGCTGAGAACCTTTGCCACTTCGTTCACTATTGTGAGTTCCCTTGTCTCTAAGCTCTTCCTGTCTTTTACCGTTTCCATAACCCCAGACTAAAAGTATAATTTATATCCTGTAAGGGGACGTAGCTCAGACTGGGAGAGCGCCGCCCTCGCACGGCGGAGGTCGGGGGTTCAAATCCCCTCGTCTCCATTTTTAAAGCTTTTATCCTCACATAAGAAAGAGAGAGGAGGCACGGCAGGACCTCCTCTCTTAATGGGCTACCCTCCTCTATATACCTAAAATTTCGGATTTAAAAAGTTTATTACTTGAACCGAAGGAAATTTTATAAAGAGTTCTTACACTTCATTAAAATGTATAAATCTGCGAATATTCTTATTCTTATTTTCATATACAGTTTGAGTGCCAAAAACCACTGCTAAAATTTTCCCTATGGAGAAGCTGATAGAGAAGGCAAAAGTCCTGCATGAAGCTCTGCCCTATATCAGGGAGTTTCACGGAAAAATCTTTGTTATCAAGTACGGCGGATCGGCGATGATTGAGGAAAGCCTACGAGAGTCCTTTGCAAAGGACGTAGTTCTCCTGAAATACGTAGGGATAAACGTTGTGATAATTCACGGAGGGGGACCTCAGATAAGTAAAACACTTGAGAGATTCGGAATAAAGCCAAAGTTCGTGGGTGGGATGAGGAAAACGGATAAAGAGACAATGCACGTGGTTGAGATGGTTCTGTCAGGAGATGTAAACAAAGATATAGTTGCACTGATAAACAGACACAGTGGAAAGAACGTGTACGCAGTTGGAATATCAGGAAGAGATGGTAGGCTCCTGAGGGCAAAGAAGCTTGATAAGGAGATGTACTTTAAGGATCTTGGTTTGCCTGTACCGGAGGAGGATATAGGCTACGTTGGTGAGATAGTGAATGTGAACAGCGAACTTATCCTTTCCCTGATTGAGAGGAACTTCATTCCTGTGATAGCTCCTGTTGGTGTGGGTGAGAAAGGAGAGGCATACAACATAAACGCGGACATTGCTGCATCAGAGATCGCAAGGCATTTGAAGGCAGAAAAGCTCATATTCCTGACGGATACAGAAGGCGTTAAGAACGAAAAGGGAGAGCTTATATCCTCCCTGTCAAAGGACTCAGCTCAAGAACTCATAGAGAAGGGAGTGATAAGGGAAGGGATGATACCTAAGGTGAAATCAGCTCTCAAAGCCATGGAAGCAGGTGTGAGGAAGGTTCACATAATAGACGGAAGGGTTCAGCACTCTTTGCTTTTAGAGATATTCACAGAAAAAGGCATAGGCACCGAGATAGTTCACTCGCAGACCTGACATCCGCCGAGGGTGAGCTGTTTTATCCTGACTGTGGGCTGAGCGTCCGTTACTGGAACTCCTTGTCCGTCCTTTCCGCATGTTCCAATAGCCCATCCCAGATCGCTTCCGACTGCATCTATGTCCTGGAGGGCTTTGGGTCCATTTCCTATCAAGGTAGCTCCTCTTATCGGGTAAGTTATCTCTCCATTTTCTATCATGTAGCCTTCCATTATTTCAAACACGAAGTCTCCCGTAACCGTGTTCACCTCTCCTCCGCCCATCTTGACCACATAGACTCCCTTTTTGGTATCCCTGATTATATCTTCGGGATTGTCCTTTCCTTTATCTATGTAGGTGTTTGTCATCCTCACTATCGGTATGTGGGCATAGCTCTGTCTCCTTCCGTTGCCTGTTGATTCCTTTCCTTCCTTCATAGCCCTGAGCCTGTCATACATATAGCCGACAAGGTAACCGTCCTTGATAAGAACCTTTCTCTGACCCGGAACTCCCTCGTCGTCTATGGTGAAAGAGCCGTTGTGGTTCGGGAAAGTGGCATCGTCTATTACGGTAACGAGATCGCTCGCCACCTTCTTGCCGAGCTTACCCGCGTAAACAGAAAGTCCTTTCTGAACAAGATCTGCCTCAAGACCATGTCCGACAGCCTCATGAATCATCGTTCCGCCCGCTTGAGAGGACAGAACAACAGTGAAGGTTCCTGCAGGTGCTGGTTTTGCTGTGAGCATTAAGAGCGCCCTCTCTGCTGCTTTTTGAGCTACCGCCTCCGGTGGTGTTTCTTCAAATATCTCAAAACCCTTCCTTCCTCCGAGGGACTCGTATCCTCTCTGAAGGATCTCTCCGTCACTTGCAACTACCTCCACGAAGAAGACGACTCTCTTCTGGATGTCTTCCGCCATCTCTCCGAGGTTGTTAACTATGAGAATCTCCCTCGTCTTGTCCATAAGAACAGAGAGAACCTGCTTTATCTTGTCTCCGTAACTTCTTGCCTTCTCATCCGCTCTTTTGAGTATTTCAGCCCTGAAATGAAGGTCTGCCGTGTCCGGATCTATTATCGTCGGAGTCCAGCCTTCTATGTAACGCTTTCCTATAGCAACAAATCCGTAGCCTTCACCTCTTGCAAGAGTTTTCGCAAGCTGGAGAAGGTTCTCAAAGGTTGGCTCGGTTGTGTATCCGTAAAAAGTTTTTCCATTCTTTATGAGTCTTATTCCCACACCTTCGTCGTATCCATGAGATATGCGGCTCAGCTTCTTGTCCTCAAGCTCAAGTCTTGTAATCCTTGACCTCTCATAGAATATCTCTCCGTACTCTCCTCCCTGGGAAAGAAGATTTGAAAGGATTATCCCGGCTTTGTCCTTTATCATCTCCTTTATCTCATTTATTCTGCTTTCAAGCATCTCCAATCCTCCTAAAAGTTCAAATCTTCAAACTTTGACTCCCCAATTATCTCAAGTCCTTTGACGTGCTTCTTCATACCCTCAACTATCTCCAGCAGATCATCAAACCTATCGGGAGAAGCTATTATATCCACTATACCTTCTCCCTTTTTTCTCGTTCTCGTGAGGGCAACACGATCAAGACCATCTATGAGGGAGTTGAAGAAGCCCACCTCACTCACGGGCATCCTCACGGTCAGTATCCGAGCCTTTATCTCATTTCTTCTTTCGCTCATATTTGACCACCTTGGCATTGAAGAGTTCCATGACCTTTAAAACAGACTCGTCGTACTCTCTCTCTGGTCTTTTTTTTTAATAACCTCAAACGCTATCTCAGGGAATGATTTCTTGAGCTTTTCAAACTCATCTTTAAAGGCTTTATATAGATCCTCATCTATCTTGAAGATGACCTTTCCATCCTTTTCTTCCCTTTCCGCTTCCTGAAGCGCCTTAAAAGCAAGTGAAGAAAGAGATTTTTTCAGTCTGTCCTCAAGAGACTCCTTTTCTGTCTTTTTCTCAGTCTTTTCCTGAGTCACAGATATCTGAACACCACTCAAAGCTCTGGAAATAGGCAATATTTCTTTAATTATCGTGCTCTTTATGACGGCAAGCTCATACGCCTTGAGTGCCGGGCGTGTTCTTGCTTCCAGCTTACCCCTGTTTACGATGTTCTCAAGATACAGAAGTGCCTCCAGAGGGTATTCCTTAAACTCTTCGTAAGCAGAAGGTTCGTCAATTATCCCTTTAGGATCTTTCAGGCTCTTGAAAAGAACTATGTTCCTCACTTCGTCCTCAACATTCTCCCAGAACTTGGAAAGATTGTAGCCTTTTTCCTGCAGGTCATTTAAAAATTCAATTGCTCCATCCACCTCGGAGTTTAAGAGCATCTTTATAAAGCTTCTGATCTTATCAACACTCAGTATTCCGAGGAAGTTCTCTATTACATCCTTCGTTACCCTTCCGTCTCCGAACACACTTGCCTGATCCAACAGGGATGCAGCATCCCTCATGCATCCTTCGGAAGCCTGAGATATCATTTCAAGAGCTGTTTCTTCACATTCAAGGTTTTCCTCAGAACATATCTTCCTCAGATACTCCTTTATCTTCTCCCTGCTTACTCTGCTGAAGATTATCCTTTGACACCTTGAAAGTATGGTGGGAATTATCTTTTCGTATTCAGTTGTGCAAAGGACGAATACCGTTCTCGGAGGCGGTTCCTCAATAGTTTTCAGAAGGGCATTAAAAGCCTCTTTTGTAAGCATATGAGCTTCGTCTATTATATAAACCTTGTACTTTCCCTTTATAGGTGTGTAAGATACAGCCTCCCTTATAGCTCTTATATCATCAATTCCTCTGTTTGACGCTGCATCCATCTCTATAAGGTCGGGAAAGTTTCCCCTGTCAATCTCCAGACAGTTCTCACAGCTTCCGCAAGGTTCTCCTTCCTGAGGATTTATGCAGTTCAATGATTTCGCGAGGATTCTTGCTATCGTTGTTTTACCAACACCTCTGGGTCCTGCAAAAAGATAGGCATGGGATACCCTGTTATTTTTTACAGCATTCTTTAAAATCCTGACCGGAATGTCCTGTCCGATGACTTCTCTGAAAAACCTCGGTCTGTATTTCCTCGCAAAAGGTATGTACATAACAATATTTTACCCCGCACCCGAGACGGCGGGCTTACCCTTGCTCCCTTTCGGGCCTGGGGGAGTTCACCCTGTCCCGTTGCGGGGCTTCTTATAAATATACGTCAGCACTCACATTCTTTCACGCCGAGTTTTCTGTAAAGGCTAACTACGGGACACCAGTTTGTAAAGGCAGATTGTATCTGATTTAAAGCCATAAAGATCACAAAAGCCTTCCAAAACCAGTGAACGTTTGATCCTACAAGTCCAAAAAAGAACACTATGAGAAGCATAACACCTGAAGTGAGCCTTAAGAGTCTGTCCATAGTCATATCTTCACCTCCTTAAGGATATAAGAATATTCTAATATACTTAACTCTCTTTGCAAGTTTCTTTAAAAGGCTATATTAAATAGAGAACCTACACAAAAGGAAGTGAGCCATGGTTACCCTTAATCTCAAGGAGATATTTGACAGAGTAGATGTTTTTGAGAACAGATACGTAATCTCGCCGGAGGATATAAAGCTTCCGGCGGAGCTTGGAGAGATAAAAGAGCCTGTGGAAGTATACGTGAAGATAAAAAAAGATAAGGATGGATATAATGTACATTTGAGTATATTCGGAAGCGTTGAACTTGAATGTAGCAGATGCCTTGAACTCTTCAATAAAGACCTGTCACAGGAAAGAGAAAAGCACATAGAGTACTACCCAAGAGAAGAACACATTGCGCTCTCTTCCGAAGATCTTGAGGTCTCCTTCATGGAGGAGCCGGACATTATAAATCTTGAAGAGCTGGTGAGAGAAGAGATAATTCTTAGCGTTCCTATGAAGCCTCTGTGCAGACCTGATTGCTTGGGAGTCCATCATCACGACTTTATCTTTGAAAAGGAAAAGGAGTCTCACACAGATCCCAGATTTGCTATACTAAAAAACTTGCTTATAAAATAGGAGGTTTGGAATGGCAGTTCCAAAGGCTAAAACTTCAAAATGGAGAAGGGATCAGAGAAGAGCTCAAAACTTCTTCAATAAGTTCAAGAGAGGCATACCTTCCCTGAGCGAATGTTCCAACTGCGGTGAGAAGATAATTCCTCACAGAGTTTGCCCTTATTGCGGTTATTACAAAGGAAGGGAAGTTATAAGTATTGACTGATGGAAAATCTTAGCTTCGCCCTTGACTGTAACGGGGGAGATTTTGCTCCCCTTGAGATAGTCAAGGGTGGGATACAGGCTTCAAAGGAGCTTGGCTATAGAATTTACCTTGTAGGGAATGAAAATAAAATAAGCAAAATACTTGAGAAATCTGGAGAATTGAATAATCCCCTCCTTGAAATAGTCCATGCGCCAGAAAATGTTGAAATGCATGAGACTCCTTCCAGCGTCCTGAAAAGGAAAAACTCCTCCCTTTACGTAGCGGGCAAGCTGGTAAAAGAGGGTAAAGCTCAGGGTCTTATATCTGCTGGAAACACGGGAGCTGTTCTGGCTGTTGGTAAGTTCGTAGTGGGTGTAGAAGAAGAGATAGAAAGACCTGCCATAGCAGTTGCGCTGCCTAATCCGAAAGGGATGACTGTCCTTATAGATGTAGGTGCAAACGTTGACTCTAAACCGAGACACCTTCTTCAGTTTGCTGTAATAGGACATACCTATGCTCAAGAAATACTTGGAATTGAAAATCCACGTGTGGGTTTGCTGAGTATAGGAGAGGAGGAAGGTAAAGGTAACGAGCTTGTCAAAGGAACCTACCCTCTTCTGAAGCAGACAAGGCTCAACTTCCTTGGAAATGCAGAAGGTCGCGATATATATGCTGGTACCTTTGATGTAATCGTGTGTGATGGCTTTGTGGGAAATATAATCCTCAAAGCGAGCGAAAGCCTCGGTTTTGCTGTGGTTCATATGATAAAGGAGGAGATAAAAAAGAGTATGCTCGCAAAGCTTGGAACATTTTTATTACTCCCTGCACTTAACAGGTTTAAGAAGAAAGCGGATTTTACAGAGTATGGTCCCGAATATTACCTCATCTGAAAGATCGGGGAAGAACATGTTTTTATATTGATC
>CAZPVY010000040.1:0-14901 GCA_964590265.1 uncultured Aquifex sp.
CTTACCTTTCCCATGCTGTCCGCTCTTAGCTTTGAAGTGTTTTTTGTACTTAAAATCAAGGAGGGTATGCTTGCTGGAAGTGGCAACAAGAACAACATCTCCTCCTTTCCCTCCGTCTCCACCCGCCGGACCGCCTCTGGGTCTGTATTTTTCTCTCAGAAATGCAACCGCTCCGTTTCCACCTCTCCCTCCTTTTACATAAATCTTTACCCTGTCTATAAAAATCCTTTCCATCCCTTTAGAATATAGGATTGAAGAGCTTTTCAGTCCATTTGTTTTTTGCTTTTAAAGCTTGACAAATGATAATTCATTCAGTATTATTTTCATCAATGATAGTAATACTAAGCTTTATGTTACTCTTCGCACACGCTATCGCTCATGATTTTTGGATAGGGAGGGATGGGAGCGGTTTCAGAATATATTACGGGCATTTTCCAAAAGAGCTAATTCATTATGATCCTGAAAAGCTTACAAATGTAAAATGCTACGATAAGGATCTTAAGGAGATAAGTTTTCAGAAGGTTGTTGATTCTAAAGGTGTTCTCATAAAGGGTGAGTGTGCAGTTATCACAGCTGAATACAGAGCAGGCTTTTTTTCAGTAACCCCGGATGGAGAAGTTAACAAACCAAAGGACAGGGTAGAGAATGCTGTAAAGTCATGGGAGTCAATTTCATATATAAAGTATATAGATGAGTACAGTGAAAAGCTCAAAAGACCCCTCGGACAGAGGCTTGAGGTAGTGTCTCTCAACGACCCCTTCAAGAAAAAGCCCGGGGAAAAGATAAACATTCAAGTTTTCTTTGAAGGCAAACCTAAGGAAGGAGTTTTTATATATACAAACCACCGTTTGCTTGGAAAAACAAGGGATGAGGGTCTTACAAGAGTGAGGATAAGAAAGGGCAGCGTTCAAGTCATATCTGCAAGCTACAAGATCCCAACAAGCAGCCCGAAGGCTGATTACATAGTTCTTGAATCCTTCCTGTGTTTTGAGGTTAAAAGATGAGACTTTTTATTCTGTTTTTCTTCCTGTCCTTTGCCTTTGCTCACGAAATTCTCTATGAAGTGAATGTCCAGAGAGCTGTTGTGATGAGGGTATTTTTCGCTGATGGACAGAACGTTCCTTACGCCCTGTATGAGATCTACTCTCCAGCAGACCCTAAGATTCCCTATCAGAAGGGAAGAACTGACAGAAGAGGATATCTTAGCTTTATTCCTGACAGATCAGGAGAGTGGAGGGTGAAGGTTGTGGAGAACTCCGGGCACGGTCTTGATGTAAAGATAAAGGTTGAAGAAGATCTAACAGTAAAAGGAAACTCAGGAAGGAGTGAACAAACCTTAAGGCTCGTAGGAGGCTTAATCGCACTCTTTTTTGCGTTCCTCATATTAAGAGCTTTGAGGAGGAGATAAGGATGAAAAGATTAATCCCTGCTCTGCTTCTTCCTGCCATCTCCTTTGCTCATCATGGTGTTGCATCACTCGGAGTTGCCGGACTTGAAGGACCGGGTGCCCCAATAGAAACATCAACATCCGCTACACTTCCAGAAGGCTCGTTTTTGATTTACACGAAGCTTGATTATGCGAAGTTTAAAAAATACACGAAGGAAAAAGACGGGGAAACGGACATATACAACTTTTGGATGTTCGGTATTGGCTACGGACTCAAACCGTGGCTCTCCTTATATCTCTTCCTCCCATACAATGTAAAGAAGAAAGAAGATAACTCTTTTAACACAGTGGGTTTTGGAGATCTTGTTATTACGACTGTGCTTGGCTTTAAATACGATGAAGGATTTGTTTTAGTCCCTAAGGATGAAAACCTTGATGAACTTTTAGATTGGCATTTCACAATTTTTGCAAGTGTAAGCCTTCCAACAGGAGATCCCAATGTAAAAGACTGGCATGGGAACATAGATCCTTCCATGAGCATGGGTTTTGGAAAACCCACGCTGACGATAGGATTTACTTCAACGAAAATGTTAAGCGAGAGATATACTCTCACCTCGGATCTTTCTTATCTGAAATTTTTCAGACATACTTACTCTGATGGGACTGAGTATAAGTTCGGGAACGAGTTCAGGTTTAACATCGCTCTGGCTTACAGGCTTTTAACCGATGTAAAAAGAAAGCTTAGATTTGATCCGGTTTTTGAGCTTAACTTCCTTCACATTGACAGAGACGAAGAGAACGGGGTGAAGTTGAGGGCTTCTGGCGGGGATATACTTTACGCAATCTTCGGCGGAAGACTTTACTATAAATCGGTGAGTGCGAGCGGGGGTCTCAAGTATCCTGTCTGGAAAGATCTGAATGAGGAGAGTCAGCAACAAGGCTCGGAAGGGAAGGAGAAGTACAGACTTATTTTCAGCCTCTCCTTTCTGTTCTGATTTGACTAATAAGTGTTCATTCGTTATTATTACATTCATGAAAAAAAGTAATACACACGTTAGGTTCAGTGTATCGGTTCCTGAAGACCTGCTCAGGTTTCTTGACGAGACCCTGATCGCAAGAGGCTACGCTTCAAGATCGGAGTTCGTGAGAGATCTTATAAGAAAGGAGATGATAGAGGAGAAGTGGGAAAAAGGAGAGGAGGTTATAGGCGTTCTCATCATCATCTACGACCATCATAAGAGGGGTCTTTCCGATAAGCTTATAGAGATCCAGCACAACGGGCTCTACAACATAATAAGCTCTCTCCACATCCACCTTTCCCATGATGACTGTCTTGAAGTAATAGTTATCAGAGGTAAGGGTGAAGAGGTTAATAAGCTCTACCGAGAGATGGAAGGACTCGACGGTGTTAAGTTTGCAAAGATGGTCAAGGTTGCCCATCTGGAGGTTTAACTTGCATGTATCTGAAGGTTTTATATCTCCGCAAATATACATACCAGCCTATCTTGTGAGTTTGCCTTTATGGCTTTTAGCCTTCCGCAGGTTTTATGAAAAGTTTGAGGAGAACTTTCCGATCATTCTGGCTTTAACATCCTTCAGCTTTGTTGCTCAAAGCATCATGATACCATTGCCGGGATCAACATCAGTTCATGCCATAGGCATTTATGTGATCGCTTGTATTTACGGACCCATTACCGCATTTATATGTGAAACCATCATTCTTATAGTTCAAACATTCCTGCTCGGGAAGGGAGGATTAACGGTACTGCCGGTGAACGCTTTCTCTATCGGCTTGATCGGTCCAACCGCTTCATGGCTTCTGTTTAGTGTGCTGAAGGGTTTGAACTCAAAGGTTGCGGTGTTCCTTGCCTCGTGGTTTGGGATTGTCGTCTCCGCTACAGTTATCGGCTCCTTTCTCATCCTTCAGTATTACCTTGACAGCTCATACTTTTCAATTCCACCGAAAGTTCTGCTTCCATCCCTGATAATTCCCCATGCCGTCTTTGTGGGTACAGCAGAGGGTATCTACTCGGTTGTTGTATTTAAACTGATGAGCAGATTAAGGGAGAGGATTCTATGGAACTCCTGAAGTTTGCCCTGATATGTGCGGGAATAGTATTGATATCTTGTATAAAAGTTGCTGCGATAGCGGGAGTTATCCTTATCCTTCTTCTTATCTTAGCGATTATTTTGAAACAGCTCAGCTTAATTAAACTGTCTGCATTAATGACCTTACCCTACATACTTGTTTACCTTCTTTTTTCTTACGGCTATGCCTATCTTACCGGTGAAAACAGTCTCGGTTTGCATCCGATCACCACAGCTTTACGTTCTTTTGATATAGCTCTATTTTCCCTTATCTTTATAAGGAAGGTAGATTTCTACAAACTGTTTTCTTTCTCGGGAAGGTTCACTTTCTTGCTTGTCAGCCTTCAGGTTCATTCAAGGAGCCTTTTAAAGCTCAGAAAAGAGCTTGATGAAGCCTTCACAAGCAGATCCTTCGCTGTGGAAAGCTACAGGGACAGACTGAATAAGCTTGGTATATGGCTGGGGGTTATGATGAACAGATCGATAAGGAAGTCAGAGGAGGTCAAGTATGCCTTCAGGTCAAGAGGATTTGATGTACAGACTTGAAAATGTCAGCTTTCACATAAAAGCCCGATGTGTACTTGACAGTATTTCTTTTAATATAAAGAAGGGAGAGAAAGTTGTGATTCTGGGGGTAAACGGTGCAGGGAAAACAACTCTTCTGAGAATTATGGATGGTTTGATCTTTCCCTCAGCGGGAAAGGTGATCTTTGAAAACAGGGAGCTAACGGAGAAATCCCTGAAAGATAAAGAGTTCAAGAGATACTTCAGGAGTAAAGTGTCTCTCATGTTTCAAGATGTTGATGCTATGTTTTTTAACCCGACGGTCTACGATGATATAGCTTTCAGCCTGAGACAGAGGAAGGTTCCAGAAGGAGAAGTCAGGGAAAGGGTTGCTCAGCTAACAGAGGTACTGAGCATAGGAGATATACTTGACAGGGCTCCCTACGATCTGAGCGGAGGAGAGAAGAAGAAGGTAGCTTTTGCCTGCTGTGTGATTCACAATCCTGATGTTCTCCTCCTTGACGAGCCCACAGCCTTCTTAGATCCTGACAGTGTGGCGGTTATAGTGGAGTTTCTGCAGGATTATCCGGGGACAGTGATCACCGCAACCCACAACCTGAGCATAGCCTTAGAGCTTGGGGAGAGATTCCTTATCCTTTCCAAGGAACACAAGCTTGTGTTTGATGGAAGCATAAAGTCTGTAAGTGAATGTGTTGATGTACTCAGGGAAGCTGGGCTTGTGCACAGACACAGGCACAGGCACGGTGGATTACTCCATGAACACCTTCACCTTCATGACTGGGATTGAGGTTACCTTGCAGGTAAGGGCTGGATTATCATAACCTTTTGAGGTTGCAATCTGCCATTTACATAAGTCCCAACCGGGGTCAACACTCTCTTCACCCTGCCATCCACGGGAGCGTAAATCTTTGTGTAGGAGATGAGGGTATTTATTCTTTCAATCTCTCCCTCAACCTGCGTTATCTGAGCCTTCAGCGTATCGTACTTTATCTTCTGATTCTCAAGCCGTGTTTCAGCCAACAGATCCCTCTCAAATAGCTCCTTAAGTCTGGTGTAATCCCTCTCCACCTTCCAGAGCTTAGCTTCAATCTCCCTTTTCTTCCCGATGAGGGTTTTCTTCTGAGCTTCATAAAGGGAGGGGTCTATCTCCATGAGGAGCTGACCCTGTTTTACCCTCTGCCCTTCCTTCACGTATAGCTTCACAACCTTTCCGATTACTATCGCATAGATATCTATGTCCTCTGCATTAGCTGTAAGCACAAGCATAAGCAGAACAAGAAGAATCCTCATATCTCATCCACCTTGTCTACGAAGAACGGAATGTTACCTTCAAGAACGAGCATGGGATCAAGCCCCATAAGGTCATAGAGTCTCATCAGGAAAAGAATTATACGGAACTTTGCCTCCATAACCCTCCTTTCAGCTTCAGTTTTGGTGGACATTGCATATCCGAGGTCAAAGGCAAGCTCAAGCTCGTAGTTTGATCTGCTGAGGTCTAGATTCTCCTGAGCCCAGCTGTCGTAAGCAACTGCATTCTGATACTTTGCAACAAGCTCCTCCCAGTCGTAGGGCGCACGCAGTATATCCTTTTTTATCCTCTCATAAATATCTTTCCTCTCTATCTCCACTGCTCTTTTGAGGTCAAGAAAGCTTTTTTCTCTGTAAAAGGAAGTTCTTCCGTCAAAAAGAGGCACTCTGAAAACCACATTTCCCTCACCCTTGAATCTATCAAGATGTTCATATCTGTTCCTCACACTAAAGTAAGCGTAAAGCTCAGGATAGAATATCCTCCTCTGCTCCTTTGCTCTGCTGTCAAAGTAGGCTATCTCAAGTTTTTTAACCTTCAGCAAATAGTTGCTCTCTATCCGCTTCAAAAGATACTCTATATCAATTGTTTTCCCTTCAGGAACCTCAAACTGAAGCAGTTTATCAGCCTTTATATCAAGAGGAGTGCTTACGTCAACACCTATGAATCTCTTTATTTCAAGAAGTGTGTCGTTATATTCCCTCTGGGCTGACATAAGCTCTGCTCTGAATTTCCTGTACGTAGCTTCCCACTCTGCTACCTTCACCCTGTCTGAAAGCCCCCTTTCCAGCTTTTCCCTTTCCCTGTCAAACCTCACATAGGCAACTGCCATTTCCTCCCTCTTTACCTCCGCAAGTTTCTCCGCAAGGAGAAGCTTCATAAAGAGCCGGACTATACTTATCTTGACCTGCCTATTGAACTCCGAAAGGAGCTCTCTCTTTATGTCCGTGCTTATCTTTGCGGATCTTATTCTCGCAAGCCTGTTTCCAAAATCCAAGAGAAGTATCTGACCAAAGAGGTTAAATCCGTCCTTATCCAGAAAGAGATCTATCTTCGGGGCAAATCTGTTCCATTTTTCTGCTCTGTATATGTCTTCAAGGGACAGGATTTCCCTCTTTATCCTCTGTATCTCCCTATTTTTCTCAAGGGCTGTGTCAATTGCCTTCTTCAGATCAATTATGAGCGTTTCCTGAGAAAAGGAAAGTACGGTGATGCCAAGGAGCAGGAGGATCACCCTCATCTTTTCAGCTTTTTTCTCTCCTTCCTGAGAAACTTATAGAAGCTGATATTCTTGTAGTGTCCTTCAACTATATACCTCCCTATGAGAAGCCAATCCTTTGCCGGTATATAACCCACCATCTTAAGTATCTGTTTGCCGTTATGATCAACGAAAAGGAAAACGGGGGTAGCCCTCACCCTGTGCTTGTGGGCAAACTCTTTTTCGGTCATCTCTCTTCCGTCAAAATCAACCACTGGATTGGCACCTTTTATGTCTATGAGAACCATGTAAAAATGTTTCGTGAAGTACTCCTTAACTTTTGGATCCTGAAAGGTAACCCTGTACATCTTATCGCAGAAAGGACATCCCTCCTGATGAAACATTATGAAGAGGTATTTTCCTTCCCGTTTTGCCTCTTCAAGATCCTCCTTCAAGTTAAGGAAAGAGAGCTTAACGAAGGGGACTTCAACGTTGGGCAGAGCATGAGCTGTGAAAGCAAACACTAACAGAACGAGTGTTAGGTATCTCAATTTCATCGGAATTAATTTACCCTAACCCTACGAACAGTGCAAGTGTGGTAATATTTTTTAAAATCACGTTTTAGGAGAGGTCAGATGGCTGAGAAGAAGTGGAAAACCGCGATAACTCAGCACGCTGAACACGAAACCTACATCAGGGGTTATAGACTTCTTGATCTTGTTGGGAATCTGAGCTTCGCACAGGCTATCTACCTCATACTTAAGGGTGAGCTACCCAGCGAAGCTGAATCTAAGATGATGGAAGCTATGTTTGTCTCCGTGATTGACCACGGAATAGCTCCTCCATCGGTTATAGCCGCAAGGGCTGTTGCGAGCGGTGGAAACTCCCTGAATGTGGGTGTTGCGGCAGGAGTTATGGCTTTCGGCTCGGCTCACGGAGGGGCTCTGGAAGATGCGATGAAGTTCATACAGGACGGTGTTGCCAGCGGAAAACCCGTTGAGGAGATAGTTGGAGAGTACCTCTCTCAAAAGAAACCCATACCCGGCTTTGGACACAGATACTATAAGGAGTTTGATCCGAGGACAAAGAGATTGATGGAGCTTGCTAAACACTACGGTTTTTACGGCAAACACTGCGAGTTTGCCCAGCAGGTGGAAGAGGAAATATTCAAGCAGAAGGGAAAGAGGATAGTCCTGAATGTGGACGGTGCGATAGCTGCTGTTGCCTCGGAGATGGGTTTTGACTGGAGGCTCGGAAAGGGCTTTTTCATAATAGGAAGGGTTCCTGGACTCGTTGCTCACGTTTACGAGGAGCTAACTCAGGAGAAGCCTTTCTCAAAGAGATTGAATGAAGCAGAGGAAACCCAGTATACAGGAGTTCCTCCGAGGGAACTCCCTGAGGAGTTCAAAAAGATATGAGTAAGAATATAGCCTACGGACTGGGGATACTCCTTGTTGCCCTTATGCTTTATCTTGGGCTGTTTACAAATTCTTCACACACACCTTCAGGGCTTGCCCCCGGCAAGTCCGCACCCGACTTTAAGCTGAAAACGCTTGATGGTAAGCAAGTATCCCTTTCAGGTTTGAGAGGAAAGGTAGTTCTCATCAACTTCTGGGCTTCATGGTGTCCTCCATGTAAAGAGGAGATCCCTCTCTTTGAAGAGGTTTATAAGAAATATAGAGATAAAGGGTTTGAGATACTCGCGATAAGCACCGACAGTTCCATAGATGCATTGAAGGATTTTCTCAAGGATCATAAGATTTCCTTTACCGTCCTCCTTGACAACGGGAAAGTATCAAATCTGTATGGGATACAGGGTCTTCCGACCTCTTTTCTTGTAGATAGAGAAGGAAAGGTAGTCAAGGTAAAGCTTGGAAAGTATAAGGAAATTGAAAGGGATCTTAAGAAGGTTTTATAGAAAAATCTTCAATTGAGTATGGTTATCACGTGATCTTACGTGTAAAATAATTTCCACCAACAACAAAAAGGAGGTTTAAAATGGCTCAGGAGGTTGCTCACCACCACTATGGAGAGCATGAGGTAAGTGTCTGGCCTCTACCGGTGGGCGTAGCCATACTGCTTACCCCCATTTCAATTACCGCATACTTTGCTTGGCACAATCCTATGCTTGCTCTCGTGCTGGGTGGCATAGCTCTTGTCCTTGCAATCATAGGTATGGCTGGCTGGGCAAACGAGTTCTTCACAGCAGGTCACGATGAAGGTTACGGAAACATAGGGATCTACCTGTTCATAATCTCCGAAATCATCATCTTCGGAACCATGTTCTCTGCTTTCTGGATGGCGAGGGCTATACACTCAGATGTGTGGGTTTCCCAGTGGATACCCGAGGCAATGAATCTGAAGATGCCTGTAATCCTGACGCTCATACTCTGGGCTTCAAGCTTCACCATATGGAAAGCGGAGGAGTCTATGCATCACGGAGATAAGGGAAAGTCCATCCTGTTTATTCTCGTAACCATGTTTCTGGGAATCCTCTTTGCGGTTCTCCATATAACGGAATGGATACATCTTTGGCATGAAGGCTTCACCATAAGTGCGAACATGTACGGAACGGGTTTCTATGCCCTTACGGGAATTCACACATCTCACGTTATAGTCGGTTTGGTAATGCAAGCTTACGTTCTTGTGTTCACCCTTATGGGAAAGATAACTTCAGAGAAAATGACGATATTCAGAACAACGAGTGCCTACTGGCACTTTGTTGATGTTATGTGGCTTCTCGTCGCAAGCACTGCCTACCTTGTCGGTGGGCTGAAGATATAAGACCGAAGGAGGTGCTCAAGGATGAAAGTCTTTTTAAGTCTCCTTTTACTTTTCAGTATTGCACTTGCCGGAGAAAATACTGCTGATGTTGTCGCAAGACCTTATGATCTTTGGGAGATCATCTACAAGATTTGGCTTGTTATCTCTGTCGTTATCTACGCTGTAGTTGCCATACCTTCGTTAATATTTATGATCAGGTACAGGTATAAGCCCGGCGAAAGAGAAGTAGGAGATCAGGAGCATGAAGGTCACTGGGGGCTTGAAGTTCTATGGACGATAGTTCCCCTCATCATCGTTATCTATCTTGCTACTCATGGGTTTGCTCTCTTTACCCAGATGAGGAAACCGCCTGAAAATGCTATGGAGCTCAAGGTTACCGCCTTTGCTTGGGGGTGGATGTTTCAGTACCCGAACGGAAAGATGGTGGTTGCATCCGCTATAAGGGATACGGAGGACAAAAAGTGTAAGCCAGAGGAGTGCTACGGTGTAGATGGAGCTCTTCAACAGTACGTTTACATACCTGCAGGTGTTCCTATAAAGGCTGTTCTTACCTCTCAGGATGTTATCCACTCCTTCTACGTTCAGCCTGCCGGAGTAACTCAGGATATGGTGCCCGGCAGGACGACGTATGCGTGGTTCCAGATCAACAAACCCGGTGAGTACTGGGTCTTCTGCAGAGAGTACTGCGGACAGTGGCACTCAAGGATGTTCGCAAAGCTGAAGGTTGTTCCGAAAGAGGAGTTTGAAAGGTGGCTCAAGGGAGAGGTTGCAGATTTAGAAAATAAAAATAGAAGTCTTGAGGTTGCTAACTTAGAAAACAAAAAGGTTCAGGAGGTTGTGAGATGAGAGAAGCCATACCAGCAGGAAGACCTTGGTTCTCTGCTTCCATCTGGGAATGGATATTTACCACAGATCACAAAAAGATAGGGATAATGTACGGCGTCACTTCCACCGTATTCTTTATAGTTGCTGGTCTTATGGCTCTTGGAATGAGGCTTGAGTTGTTCAATCCCGGAGGACAGTATTTGAAGCCTGAAACTTACAACTGGTTCCTAACGGTTCATGGAGCGGTTATACTCCTCTGGTGGGCTATCGGTATATGGGCATCCTTTGCTAACTTCCTCATACCTCTGATGATAGGAGCGAGGGACGTTGCTTTTCCAAGACTTAACGCTCTCGGTTACTGGATGTTCTTTGCTGCAAGTGTGATAGCGCTTCTCACTTTCATCCCCGGAAATCATATAATGACCATGTGGACAGGATACCCGCCTCTCGCAACCATGGAGGGAATAGGATTTGCGGGAACGACCGCCCTCTTTGTTTTTATCTGGCACCTGACGGGCTTTGCCTCAATCGCCGGTGCGGTTAACTTTATAACAACTGTTATATCTATGAGACAGCCCGGTATAGGCTTCTTCAATCTTAACCTCTTCATTCACGGGGTAATAGCGGCAAACGTTATACAGCTTCTTGGTGTTCCTTCCGTAGCTGGTGCGGTTACGATGCTCTTTCTGGATACTTATTTGAAAACGAGCTTCTTTGATCCAACTAAAGGAGGTGATCCTGTCCTCTACCAGAACCTCTTCTGGTTCTACTCTCACCCTGCGGTTTACGTTATGGTTCTTCCTGCGTTCGGTGTGATATCTGAGATAGTGTCTACCTTTGCGAGAAAGCCCATATTCGGATACAGATCCATGGTTGTTGCTATATGGGCTATAGCCCTTGTTGGATTCATGGTCTGGACGCACCACATGTTTGTTTCAGGTATTCCTGACTGGGTGAAGATACTGATGTCTTACACCACGCTGCTTATCGCAGTTCCAACCGGTATAAAGATATTCAACTGGGTTGCTACTCTATACAAGGCAGCGATCATTTACAAGACACCCATGCTCTACGCGCTCGGAGCGATCCTCATGTTTCTGATAGGTGGTCTTACAGGAATTCCCCTCGGAATACCGGCTTTTGATGTTGCTGTTCACGATTCCTATTTTGTTGTTGGACACTTTCACTACGTTCTTGGTATGGCTGTTACGCTCTCAGCTTTTGCAGGGTTTTTCTACTGGTGGCCCAAAGTTACCGGAAGGATGTTCCCTGAAACCCTCGGTAAACTCTCCTTCTGGACGGTGATGATTGGATCTAACCTGCTTTACTTCCCTCAGCTTGTTGTAGGTATTATGGGAATGCCGAGAAGGTATTACGATTATCCAGCCATTCCTGAGTGGATAACACTACATCACCTTCAAACCTACGGAGCTTTTATCCTCGCCTTTGGAATACTTCTTGCTCTGGTTGCCCTTATCAAAGGTGCTATCAACGGTGAGAAAGCACCCGATAATCCTTGGATGAGTAACTCCCTTGAATGGAGGCTTCCTTCACCTCCACCTCCTCATAACTTTGACGAACCTCCTAAGGTTGAGGAAAACTACTGTCCTCATGGATACTGCAAGTTCTGATCTTTCGCGGGGGTGAAAACCCCCTCTTTTGTTTATAATATTTTTTCCATGGAAGAAGCTAAACGCGACTGGGGTAAAATACTCGTCGGTATAGCCGTAGCCAGCGTGGCTCTCTTCTCACTTATCTTTACCGTATATCAGTATGTAAAACATCCTGAAAATAGAAAGCATTTTATAAGAAAACTTGAAAATATAAGAAATGATCCAGTTCTTCCATTACCAAACCGAAAAGGAGATTAGCCATGGTAAGGACAATTTTGATGCTCACGGTCGTGTTTACTTACGTCCTTATGGTATTTGGTGGGATAGTTACTTCAACCGGTTCTGGACTCGGATGTCCAGACTGGCCCCTCTGTCACGGTCAGCTTTTGCCCTTTCAGCTTAAAGAAGAGATTCCCACTCCTCCTGCACCTATGGTGGTTGAGACGAGACTGCAGCCATGGATAGAGCAAACCCACAGGATACTCGGGGGCATAACTGGTTTCCTGATGCTCGCATCACTCGTTCTGGTGTGGAAAAGATATACGGGATTCCCAAGAAAGGCTATGGTCTGGATATTCCTCTTTCTCATACTTGAGATACTTTTAGGAATGAGAGTAGTTGTTACAGAGGCACCGCTCCTGAGAGAGTTTCTGCATTACCTGTACACCACATCCCATCTGATCATCTCCGTACTGATCCTTTCCAGCTTGACCTTTGCCTACTACTCCGTTCTTGAAAAAAGAGAGGATAGATCAAAACTTCCCTTTGCTGAAGCGCTGTATGTCCTTGTTATGTTTCAAATACTTATAGGAATCCTTGTCCGTTACGTTAAAGCAGCCGATTTCAACATATTTGCCTACTTCTTCCATATAACCTACGCGATGGGCTTGATAATCTTCTCCATTTATATAATGCTTAAGAAATTTGATAGATACAGCTTTATAACCTTTCTCCTAATCACCGCTCAGGTTGTAGCGGGAATCGCAACAGTAATATCAAAGCTGTTCCTGCCGATCCTTTTCTTCCATATAGCGATAGGGTTCTTGGTAGTTATATGGATATCTTATATGGTTGCACCAGAGATTCTGAGGGGTAAAATGGTAAGCAGGGTGGAGGAGGTAAAAGCAGAGGAAGGAGCTCAGGCATGGTAGAAAAAACTATGTCTTATACCTCAGCTATTAAAGAATACCTCGCCCTCACAAAACCCGGAATTGTTACCCTTGTACTGATAACAACACTCGGTGGTATCTACATTGGTTCAAAGGGAAATCTTGATCCTTTCATCGTTTTCTGGACGCTTCTGGGCACTGGATTTGCTGCGGCAGGTTCTGCGGTTTTGAACATGGTTTTAGACAAAGATATTGATAGCCTTATGGAAAGAACCTCTGCAAGACCCCTCCCAAGAGGAGTTGTTAATCCTATCAATGCACTCATATTCGGAACAGTCCTTCTGATTATTTCCTTCACCGCCCTGACTTTATTCGTAAGCCTGACTGCAGCTCTGCTAACCATGATTGCGTCCTTCTCCTACGTTGTTCTTTACACGATACTTTTAAAGAGGAGAACACCTGTTGCAACGGAGATCGGGGGAATATCAGGAGCTCTGCCGCCGGTGATCGGTTACGTTGCGGGCTCTGGAGTTCTTGACCTGAAGGCTTTTGCCCTCTTTCTTATAATGTTCATGTGGCAGCCTCCTCACTTCTGGGTACTTGCCCTTAAGTACAGAAACGACTATGCCCGTGCTGGTGTTCCGACCTTGCCTGTAGCGAGAGGGGTTTTTATGACAAAGATAAAAACTCTACTTTATACAGCTTCTTTACTGCCTTTAAGTCTTGTTCCTTACACCATAGGCATGGCAGGGAAGATATACTTTATTACCGCTTTGGTTATGAGTTTTCTGTATACAGCCTTGACCCTTAAGTTTCTGTTTTCTAAGAAAGAGGAGAGCATGAAGCTGTTCTTCTTTTCAATCATATACATAGCTATCCTGTTCAGCATGATGATAGTGGACTTGGTGAAGGATGTATGAAAGCCTGGTTTCTGCTATTTATTCTGTCCATAGGAAGTGGAGGCTTCTTTGCTCTGCTGGTTGCCCTTGCCAGAACACCGGGGATTTCAAAGATATTTCCTCCCCAGCTCTTCTATCACTGGCTCATAGGACACGTTGATCTTGCCCTGATCATAGGTTTTCTTTCTTTTCTTGTGTTCATCTGGCACAGAGTCTTTAGAAAGGAAGGTAAGTTCCACGAATACATTCTTGCTTATGCAGGATCGCTTCTCGTATTTATTTCCGCTCTCTTAGGTCTCGGAACACCTGTTCACAACAACTACGTTCCTACGATAGTTCATCCTATTTTCTTTGCCGGGATAGGGATATTTGGTCTGGGATACTTTCTATCTGCTCTCAGGTTCCTGAACGAAGCCTTCAGAAATCTTCTTTCAGGAGAGCATCTTAAAAGCATTATCTCCGTTTCCGTTCTTCTCTCGCTCCTGTTCCCCCTGTCCCTGACACTGTCCTTCTTCAGAACTCCCTATGCGGAGGAGTATTATCTTTACTTTGAAAGGCTTTACTGGCTGCCCGGTCATATTCACCAGTTTGTAAACGCCACGCTCCTGATATCTTCCTGGACCTTGATGGCTAGAATTTCAGGATTCAAACTTTCAAGTGTTTTCAGATATGTGAATCTTCTGCTGATACCTTTTCCCGTCATTTACTTTCTCATACAGGTATTTGTCGGAGACAGCATATCAGAAAGTGTAAAGACAGTTACAACCCTCGGATACGCTATAGGCATAGGGCTCCCAACTCTACTATACTCCGCTTTCTTAATATGGAAAGTTTCCTTCAGAGGGGGGTTCTATTCAAACGTTCTTGGTCTGAGTGTTCTGATGTACGTGCTCGGAGCCTTTATGGGTTACATGATAGCAGGATCCGATCTCAGGATTCCTGCTCACTATCACGGTGTCATAGCAAGCATACTGATAGCTCTGATGAGTTTGACCTATCACTATCTGAAGGAATTTAAACTTGCAGGTGAACTACCCAAGCTTGTGAGAATACAGCCTTATCTGTATGGAGTCGGCATGATTCTTTTTATCTCTGGGCTTTTCTGGGCAGGAGTTTACGGTGCTCCAAGAAAAACCTACGGTACGGGATATATAGAATCTCTTAAGG
>CAZPVY010000041.1:0-14164 GCA_964590265.1 uncultured Aquifex sp.
ACCACATGTGATAATATATGAGAGAATACAGCTTGATAAATCTGATATATTAACTAATATTACAACTAATAAATGCTGAAAAGGTCTATGTGATTCAGAGGGAAAGAGGAGCGGTATCAGTAATAGAGGATGACAGATTAAAGAAAGAAATAAAGAACCTCGGTAATTTGAACCATGCCATATTAAAGTTCTTCAAAGGTTTCGCTTATGTGGTGAGTAGAGATGGCTTTATATCAAGGATAGATACGAGCAAAGATGTACTCCTTAAAAAAACAAAGGTAGGAGATAGTGCTATAGGCTTTACTTTCTGCAATAGGAAGGTGGTGGTTGCAAACTATGCACCTCACGACGTTGTTTTCCTAAGCGAAGATCTCCAGATAATTAGGAGAATTTTCACGGACTCAAGGAACGTAGGGATAAAGAACTATAGAGATCTCGTTGTATTCTCCCTGATGGATAGGGATGATATCTGGGTTGTGGACTGTGAGGGCGGGAAAATCGTAAAGGTATTCAGGGATGTAGGAGATATGCCCTTTGATGCCCTTCTTACGAAGAAGATCTACGTTGTGGGTTTCTTTAAGGAAAATGCAGTTGGTGTGATTGATCTTCAGAGGATGAAATTCAGAAAGGTAAGGTTCGGTAAGGATGGTAAGGAGGTAGTGCTCAAGATACCTCACTTCGGCACATGGGGTATTTATCAGAACACCGCCTATATACCCGGTGTTGGTGAGAGAAAAATTCACGTAGTTGATTTAAACAGCTTTCAGTATATAGGCAGTATTGATGTTCCTGGTCTTCCTGTTTTTGTATCCGTTTCACCTGACGGAAGATACATTGCGGTGAACTTCAGCGGTGACAAAGAAGATTACCTGACGCTGATAGACAGAAAGAAGGGAAAGGTTCTGAAAACTTCTCAGCTTGGCAGACGGATACTTCACTTCAGATTTACTCCCGACGGAAGATACATATACCTGTCCTCATACTACGAGAACAGACTTAAGAAGGTATCCGTTCCAGATCTGAGGGTGGTGAACGAGATAGGAGTTCCCACACCCTCCGGAGTTTTTATCAAGGGAGGATAAGTTATGGGGAAGGTGTATCTCGTGGGTGCGGGACCGGGCGATCCAGAACTCCTGACGGTGAAAGCCATAAAGATACTTGCCTTTGCGGACGTTGTTCTCTACGACCGGCTGATAAACGAAGAGATCCTGAATTACACAAAGCCCGAATGCAAGCTCATCTATGTGGGGAAGGAAGACGGAAAGCACACAATCCCTCAGGATGAAATAAACAAACTCCTCGTTTACTATGCAAGCTCTTATGAGAATGTGGTAAGGCTCAAAGGAGGAGATCCCTTCGTCTTTGGAAGAGGAGGGGAAGAAGCTCTGTATCTGAGCAAACACGGAATACCCTATGAGGTGGTTCCGGGTGTCAGTTCTGTGTACTCTGTGCCGGCTTACGCGGGGATACCTCTGACTTTCAGAGGGATAGCATCCTCGTTTGCAGTCGTTACAGGACATGAAGCAGTAGGGAAAGAGAAGAGTGTTGATTGGAAGGCGTTCAAGGACATAGACACGATCGTAATTCTTATGGGGGTGAAGAACAGACAGAGGATAGCAAATGAGCTTATCAAACTCGGAAGAAACCCTGAAGAGCCCGTAGCTTTTATTGAGAGAGGAACCACGAGCGAGCAGAGGGTTGTTATATCAAATCTCAAAGAAGTTGCAGAGAGCCCTCCGAGTGTGAAACCTCCGGCGGTAATGATTGTGGGAGAGGTAGTGAAACTTCACGGGAAGCTCAAAGACCTGCTTGAGAACTTAAAACCGTCGTTAGAGGGAATATACCATGCTTAGAGAAAAACTCCTTAAAGAGGTTCAATCTCACATACCCATCGTTGATAGACCCTTTAAGGCTGTCGCTGACAGGCTCGGAGTGGATGAGAAAACCGTTCTTGAAACCCTTAAGAAGCTGAAAGAGGAAAGGGTAATCAGGCAGATATCTCCCATATACGATACGAAGTCGGTAGGATACGACAGCTCCTTGGTAGCTTTCAAGGTGAATCCTGAAAGTATAGAGGATGTGGCATCCTTTGTAAGCAAGCACCCTGGTGTTAGTCACAACTATGAAAGAGAGAACGAGTTTAACCTCTGGTTCACGATAGCAGTTCCCCCCGATGGGCAACTCTCCCTTGATGAAACGGTTGCACTGATGGCTGACATCACCGGTGTTAAAGAATACGTAATTCTCAGAACGGTAAAGACTTTCAAGATCGGTGTAAAGCTTGATTACGGGAATTTGGATGAGCGTGAGGAGGTTAAAGTATCAACCAAAAATGTCCAGAGAACCCTTTCCGAAGATGAGAAGAAGATAATCTACGTAACTCAAAAGGATATTCCCCTTGTATCCAGACCCTTTGAAGTTCTGGCTGAGAAAGTAAATCTGTCGGAAGAGAAGTTGATTGAGAAAATGAACTCCCTTAGAGAAGAGGGCATAATGAGAAGGTTTTCTGCGATCCTATATCACAGGAAAGCAGGGTTTAAAGCTAACGGAATGGCTGTTTGGAAAGTGCCTGAAGATAGGATAGACGAAGTTGGAACCCACCTTGCTTCATTCAAGAGCGTTTCCCACTGTTATCAGAGAACAACAAACGATCTATGGGAGTTCAACCTGTTTTCAATGATACATGGGAGAACAAGGGAAGAGGTAATCTCCTTTATAGAAAGGGTCGGGGAGGAGATGGGAATTAGGAATTATAAGGTCCTCTTCTCCACAAGGGAGTTCAAGAAAAGGCGAGTTGAACTCTTCTCGGAGGAGTTTTATGAATGGGAAAGAAAATACATGGGAGTTTATACACACGAAGGAAAAGATAGCACGGGTAGCCCTCAAGCTTTTCTCTCAGAAAGGCTTTAGAGGGACAACGATCAAGGATATAGCCCATGAGGTCGGAATAACGGAAGGAGCTATATACAGGCATTTTACAAGCAAAGAGGACATAATAGAGCATTTGATAGATAGGATTACAGAAGAGATAATGGACATGCTTAAGGGAAACGTTCTGAAGGAAAAGGATATAAAAAAACAGGTAGGGAAACTTATTGAAACTTTAATTAACTATGCCTTTGATAATCCAGACTCTTTCAGATTTCTGACCGTGTATCACATCCTCAGAGAGAACGGAAGGAGTGAAAAACTACCTGGAACCTTGATCATACAGCTCTTCAGAGATGCTTATAAAGATGATAAACTGAAAGTATCTCCTGAGGTATCCCTCAGCTTGATAATAGGTGCGGTTGAGAGACTGTTCATACTCAGAGAGCTCGGTATGTTGACCATGCCGAAGGAAAAACTCATAAGTGAAGTTGAGGATGTGATAATAAAGGCTTTATTTTGATCCCTTCTACGTAAGTAAACTACTTAGAGATCTTTACCTGAAATTCACACATTTCCTCACCTTGAGATCTGCACTTTATTTCCTTACACTCCCATTTAGTTCCAGTCAGCTCTTCAAGGAAACCTCCAATAGCACCGCTCAGGGGTATGCAAACAGGCTTTTTACTTTTTCCAACAGCTTCTGCAAATATAGATTCGCTCACACTAAAGTTTATTTCTCCGTCCTTTATCTCCCAACTCTCCAGTTTGCATATGCTTGCTTCCTCAAGGAATACTTTGACGTAGCTGAACACTATTTCCAAGCTCTTAAGCTCTGATTCATCCTCTGCCATACTACGTATTATCTGGGCACCTATAGCTCCCGCTTTTTTTCCTGAAAAGCTAAGTATTCCACCTATGCCAAAGCCTGAAAGCTTAAATATCTGTGAATAGAACTCCTTTATTGGTTTCTTGGGAAGAATAATCCCTTCATTGCGCAGGTAAACCCTAACCTTTGCTATTGCATCTCTATCTTTCATATCAGAACCTCCTTACAGAGGATAAATATCCTGTGATTTCTTCAATTATCTCTGCGTAGGACGGATGGGAAAAAGATCCACCAAGAAAGGCGGAAAAAGTATTTACTATTTCAGATATACCATGTCCTATTCCGCATAGGAAGACCGGCGTATTATTCTCACTATAACCTATCCTAAGTATACCGTTTGTATGATTCACAAAGTTCTTTGAATTCAAAGTCATGGCTTTGTGTTCAATCTTCACAGCTTCTTGCAAGTTACCGACAAAGCCTATTTCGTAAGCTGATGTCACAACTACGGGAACCTTTGAAGGATCAAATCTTAGAGACTTTCCGTAAATTATGTTGTGGACAGCTACCTTAGCTTTCTCAAGAGCAAAACCTGCTCCCATAGGAGGAACAACATCTCCTACGGCATAAACACCCGGTACACTGGTTTCAAGGTAAGGATCAGTATCAATGAATCCATCAGAACGAGTCCTTATAAAAGGGAACATTTCCAGACAAAAGTTTGGTATCCTTCCCGTTGCAGTGACTACAGTATCAGCGTCAACTTCTCTGTCCACTATTTCAACTCCAAGATCCTCAAACAAGGCTTCAAGCTTTGCAGAGAAAAATTCTGGGACTTGAGAAAAGGAAGATAGCAGTCTGTCCTTTATTATTAGACTAACCTTTATTCCAAAAGTATGAAGTAAATAGGCAAGCTCGCAGGCAGAAGGTCCTTCACCTTTGATAAGAACACTCTTACCCAGTTTTACTTTCCCGGTCAATAGATCTTCTGGAGATACCCCCTCTTCTTTTTGCCTTGAGCCACAGGCGAGGATTATATAGTCTCCTATCAATTTCATATTTCTAACCTTTACAACTTTTTCATCTACAAGTTCCCCTTCCCCATGCACTATCTCAAGACCCTTCCTTTGAAGGTATTCCTTTGCCGATTCCCTCAGACGTACAACCCTTTCCTGAGCTGTTCTCACTGCATCTTCCCAGCTGATGGAGATCTCTTTTCCAAAGAGTTGTTTTAACTTTGTCAAGTTGATAGCTATGTTATAGAGGACATCCTTTGGAATACAGCCCGCGTTTAAGCAAGTTCCTCCAAAGATCCCCTTCTCTACAAGACAGACTCTGTAACCTCTTTCAAGGAGGAGTTTTGAAGCCTTGTAACCTCCGGGTCCACTCCCTACAACTACAACATCAAACTTTCTCTCCACCTCTTACCTCCAGCCAATAGAGCTCCTTGATAATCTTCTCTATCATTGATTTTCTTCTCTGATAAATGCATATGTTCAAAAGAAATTTTTCTAAATTCTCTGACAGCTTTACAAATCTTTCTGTGATGGTGCAGACACATATTCTCTCCTTGTGTATGGAAAACTTGTCAAGGAATTTGCCCCTAAAAAAGAAAAGGACTGCGGGCATCTCGTCGTGTGATACGTATTGCAGAACCGATGGACATCCTTCAGGACAGCAAAAGAGAACTAAGACGTTACGTTCAGCCACAGAGCGTATACGAAAGTAATTATTATCCCTGCACTGATTTACATAAACTATAAAGGTCTTTTCTTCCTCAACCAGCAGGTCAAAAGATGATCTGTCAAGTGTTGTTAACACACCTACTCTAAAATTATAACTGAATGAATAAACATTCATGATTGCGGTCACTTTACCAGATTGTAATCCCGCATCAGTATATCCGCTATATCAGGACGCATTATATCACTTGGGGGTAAATGACCCTTCTTGATCATCTCTCTTATTCTGGTCATGCTTACGTAAGTTCTATTTTCTTCTGGGTGTCCACAGCTTTTGTCTGAAACCATAGTATCACAGAGGGAACAGTAAAATACAGCAGTTACTTTTATTATCTCTATACCTATGTCCTCGGGTAGGGAGTCAAATATCTTGTGAGCAGCATAAGGATCGTAAAAATTCCCAACACCCGCGTGGTCTCTACCAACTATGAAGTGGGTACAACCAAAGTTTTTCCTTATAATTGCATGAAAAACCGCCTCCTTTGGACCTGCATACCTCATAGAGGTTGCAAGACCTGAAAGGAGAATCCTGTTTTTTGGGTAGTAATTGTTTATCAAAAGATCGTAGGCTTTAAGTATGGTCTTAGAGTCAAAGTCATCTGACTTTTTCCAACCAAGGACAGGATTTATAAAGAGCCCATCACTTATCTCAAGCCCGAGTCTCTGGAGGTATTCATGAGCTCTATGAGGAGCATTTCTTGTCTGGAAACCAACTACTGTCCTCCAACCTCTGTATTCAAAGATTTTTCTTGTATCTTCAGGATTCAAAATCCATTCCCTGAAAGGGGTTTCAACCCTATCAAGAAGCCAGATATCACCCCCTACAGCCCACTCACCTTTTGAGTAAAAGTGTTTTACTCCCGGATGTTCATAGTTTTCAGTTCCCCAGATAAGCTTTGCTATCTTTTCAAGATTTAGCCTATAAATTTCCTTAACGTCAAGGACCGCTTTGAATACGCCTTTAGAGTCTCTTAGAAGAACTCGGTCACCTTTAGAGAAATGAGGTTTTTTATTCAGCTGAAGGAGAATAGGAATCGTCCAGACAACCCCGTCTGGAAGTTGCATTTTATAAGCGATTGAGAAAAGTTGCTCTTCTGTCATGAAACCTTTCAATGGACTAAAAACACCTGTTGCTATGTTTTCAATATCTAAAAGAGTATCTTTATCAACTTCAAGTGATGGGTAGAGGTGACTCTCTCTAAGAATAATATCTTTTTCTCTCTTAGGAATAATCCTGTTTACAAGCTTCCCACCGTGAGGTTTCAACATCTTGCTACCTCCTTAGAATTCTTCAGGATGTTTGCTATCTCAACAACTCTTCCAACAAGGAACACAGCAGGTGGATTAACTTCAACAGAACCCTCAGCGACCATCTCCAGCGTGGAGGTGATAAACCTTTCATCTTTCCAGGTTCCTTTCTCTATGAAAGCTACAGGCTCCTCGGGATCCCTGCCAGCCTTTATAAGTTCTGATGCTATACATTCTCTGTTTCTAACACCCATGAGTATAACGAGAGTTTCTATGTTTGCATAATCCGACCAATTTACTTCTCTCCTGCACTTTTCCCCCGACACAACTGCAAAGGAGGAGGAGTAACCTCTCATAGTAAGAGGAATACCTGCAAGTTCTGGAACTGCTATGCATGAAGAAACGCCCGGGATGATTTCCACATCAATACCCAGTTCCATAAGATATAGGGCTTCCTCTGCACCCCTTCCGAAGATAAATGGATCCCCTCCTTTTAGTCTTGTCACCTTTTTTCCCTCAAGTGAAAGTTCCTTCATGAGCCCAAGGATAAACTCTTGTTTCTCCTCCTGCTCTCCAATCTCCTTTCCAACATAAACAGATTTTGTCTCTGGCTTAAGAAACTTCAGAATTTCAGGATTTACAAGTCTATCGTAAAGAACTACATCCGAGCTTTGCAAAACTTCAAGAGCCTTCAAGGTGAGTAGCTTTGGATCTCCAGGACCTGCACCAACTATGTAGACCTTTCCTTTCATCTTTACATCCCTCTGCGAATCAGTGTCCCTCCGAAAAACATGAGAAGATAAAAGAGGGCATATCTGAGTATGTGCTGGGGGAGATATCTAATAACCTTTGCAGCTAAAAAAGATCCAAATCCTCCTCCGAGAAGAAGACCTGACAAAACAGTGGAATGGATGTTTCCAAGACCTATATGAATGGCTCCACCTAATACAGCTACAAGGAAGCCAAACATCAGGCTAGTTCCTATGACAGTAGGAACGCTTAGATTCGTAGTACTCAAAAGGAGAAGCTCAACAAGAACTCCAGCTCCAACAGAGCTAAATCCTACCTCAACACCTATGAAGAAGGAGAGAACTGGAAGGATCATTTTAAGCTTTTTTCCTTCAAGTTTAACTGGTCTGATTTTCCTTACAGAAAAGAAAAGGTTCATAGAAGAGGAAAGCAAGACTATGAAACCCAGAATAACCATTATTGCATCTCTGTTCACAGATATGAAGTTGATACAATAGGAACCCAAAATAGTTCCAGGCACACCACCGAAAGTTAAAAGTAGAAGTATCTTTCTATCGTAAAGACCTTTCATAAAATAAAGGAGTCCTGTGTAAGCCTTTATAACAGCTGAAAACACAAGAGCAGTTCCGATTGCAACAGCAGGTTCAAGATCAAAGATAATTATCAAAAGAGGTGTTGTCACTATTCCTGCACCAACACCGGTCAGCCCTATTGAGAAGGCTACCAAGAAACCAATCAGGAACTCCAAAATTCAACCACCTCCTCAAGCCTTAAAGGGAGTGAAAAGCCAACAATTTTCCCTATTTCTCTAACCTCTTCCTTCAGGAGTTTCACCCCTTTAGAGTGGAGGTTTGAACTTTCATCGGAAGGAAATGAGATAAAAGTAAGAAAACCTTTCTCGTAAAAGGCTACCCATAACCAACTTTGGTGTTCCTTCACAAAGGCTGCCTTGCCATTGAACTTTTTCATCTTCCAACCTTTTTCAAGAAGAATTCTTTCAAACTCTTCTCTATCAATTTCTACAGGAATGTTAATCGCCATCTTTCAATCCCTCCATAACTTTGTCAGCTATCTTTTCAAAGCCTCCGGTTTCAATGCTGCAGTGCATACCACACTCCTTTGGAGCATTTTTCTCCCACCACCATCTGCCTGCTCTGGGATCTTCAAAGGGAGCAACCGATTTCGTGCAAGGAACACATCCTATACTCCTGAAACCCCTCTCATAAAGATCGTTGTAGGGAATTTTGTTCTTTCTTATATATTTCCAAACTTCCTTCTCTGTCCAATCAGCAAGTGGATTTACTTTTACTATCTGACCATGGTCATGATCTACTTCTATCTTCATTATGTTATGTCTGCTTGCCCATTGCTCCCTTCTCAGACCTGTTATCCATGCATCTATTTCTTTTAGAGCTCTAACAAGAGGTCTTACCTTTCTAACGTGGCAACAAAGATGTCTATATTCAACCGATTTATAGAATAGATTCACTCCGTATTTTCTGACCATATCTTCTACATCTTTACTCTCTGGGAAGAAAACCTCTATCTTTATTCCATACTTATCTTGAACCTTTTCCATAAGTTTGTATGTCTCTTCATGAAGCCTTCCTGTATCCACGGTAAATACTCTTACTTCAGGATTTAACCTCCAAACCATGTCAAGAAGAACCATATCTTCAACTTGACCGCTCCACGCTATATAAAGTTTCGGATGAAAATTTTCTAAAGCCCAAGCTATAACTTCTTCAGCTGATTTGTCTTCATATTCGATAGCAAGCTCATGAATCTCAAGCTCATCAAACTTCATCACACACACCTCCTGCAAGAGCTAATATGAACTGAACCTCATCACCTTCCTTAAGTTCCGTATTAAGACACTTTAGGTACTTTATGTCCTCCTCGTTGACAAAGATGTTTATCGCAGACTTTACTTCTCCCTTTTCGTTAAGAAGCTTGTCTTTAACTCCAGGATAGAGGCTATTAAGTTTATCTATTAGCTCTTTTACGGTTTTCGCCTCTAACCATAACTCGGAGAGACCTCCTGTAAGTTTTGTGAGAGGACCCATCATACGAACTTTCACCCCTTTTTCCTCAAGCAGGAAAGAAACTTTCTCACCTTTCATTATCTTGAGAAGTTCTTCGTCGCTGAGTTCCCTTACGAACTCAACAAAGGCTTTTTTCTTAGATTTTCTGAAAGCTAAGATGAGATTCTTCAAATACTTCTTCGTCTCTTCAACAGTAGCTCGCTTTACTACTATTTTTCCTATTCCAGCGTATTTTCCATAACCTCCCCTGAGAATTATGTTCAGACCACTTTCAACACTTCCGTCAGGATGTCTTATGTGTGTTGCTTGAAGACCTATGTCATTTAGCCAGTGATGCGCACAGGCATGAGGGCATCCATCAGAACCTATAAGGATATCCCCTAGATCTCCTACTTCCTTTTCAATATAATCAATTATCTCAATAAGAGTCTCCTTGGCTGATCCTACCGAATAGTTGCAGAAAGGATCACTTGTACAAGCTACAGAAAGTGCTCTTGTCTTGCTAATTTTAAGAGTGATTCCGATCTTTTCCATATGACCTGCAACTTCCTCAATCTTTTCATCAGGTATGTCCGCAATAATGATGTTCTGCCTTTGAGATATCCTGATTTTAAAATCTTCCTTATAGGCAAAATCCGCTATCCTTAAAAGTTGATCACCAGTAACCCTTCCTGCAGGAATTGGAAAGCCTATGTAGTAAAGACCATTTTGTTTCTGCTCCCTTACACCTTCATGAAAATCTCTCCTTACAGGCTTAGGCTCCTTTTCCAAAAACTCAGGTTCAAAAGAAAGATACTTTAATAGACGCTTTTTAAAATCCTCTATCCCAATTCTGTCTATGAAATACTTCATCCTTGCCTTTACAAAAGATCTTCTGTTTTCTGGCTCTTCCCTCCACATATCGATAACAGCCTTTGCAACTTCAAGAACTTTATCAGGTTCTACAAATATTCCGAGAGATCTTGCTATCCTTGGAGTTGAGGAAAGTCCTCCTCCTACCCAAACTGCAAATCCTTCTTTGCCTCCTTTTGATGTTCCTACAAAAGCGAGATCATGCATCTCTGGATAATTGCAGTGATAAGGACATGCTGAAATAGTTATCTTGAACTTCCTCGGTAGATCAAAGTATTCCCTTTTTCTTACGTCAGAAAAGAAGGTAGAAAGAGCTTCTATAGAATCATCAATCTCAAAAAGTTCATCTTTATCAAAGCCAGCAACAGGACAGCTTGTTATATTTCTCACCGTATCTCCGCATGATCCGGGTTTGAAAAGACCAACTTCTTTAAGTTTTTCAAAAACGAAAGGTAAATCTTCAAGCCTTATATAGTGAAGTTGTATATCTTGTCTTGTTGTGAGCTCTGCATAATTATTAAACCTATGTGCAAGCTGACCAATTACTTGCAGTTGCTCAGGAGAAACCCTACCGCCGGGAAGCTTTATTCGCAGTAGGAATGTTCCAACTCTTGGTTTATCGTGGTAAAGTCCATACCACTGGAGCCTGACCAAGTCCTCTTCAGGGACATTTTCATAACCTTTCATAATCATCTGATCAATTTCTTTAAGTATGTCTAAAGGATGCTTTTCCTTCTTTAGCCTTTCTCTTGGATTTTTCTCATATATCTCTTCCCAGCTAATTTCACTCATGGCATAAGAGTAGGTGCAATTTTTGTGCCAGAATTTCCGCTTTAGGATAACCTTAAGATACAAGAACTTCATTGGCTGTCTAATCAATGTATGTTTAAAAACTAAACAAAGTTTGTATATTTTATATACATGGATGGAGTTATTCTTTACACTTATGACAGTAACCTGAATCTTGACGGCGTTCCCAAGGTAGAGGAATTAAACGAGAATACAGTGAACAAGGTAATAGTAATGGACATAGACACGGTGGGCTTTTCAATGCTTCCTGATTTAAAAGAAGATAATATCCTTATAGCACTTACTGGAAGGAATATACCTGGATACATAATGAAACTGGTTAGCCTCGGATTCTACGATGTACTCTCCAAACCTGTGGACTTGGAGGAACTGAAATCTGTTCTGGACAGAGCTCTAAAGGATTTGAAAAGGGAAGAAAAAATCATTTTTATCCCTTCAGAACTGGAGGTTGAACTGAAAGGTGAACTCTGTGAGGAACTGTGCTCCATAGTAGGCGGGTACAGAAGCATGAAGGATATCCTGAAGCTTACAGGTAGAGCTGCTTCTGTTGATTCTCCCGTTCTCATCACTGGTGAGAGCGGGACTGGAAAAGAACTTTTTGCAAAAGCTATATGGAAGCTCTCATCAAGATGGCAGGGTCCTTTCGTGGCAGTGAATTGTTCTGCTATACCCGAAAACCTCCTTGAAGCTGAACTATTTGGTTATGAGAGAGGAGCCTTCACAGGAGCAACTTCATCTAAAGCAGGTCTTATTGAAGAGGCAAACCACGGGATACTCTTTCTTGACGAGATAGGGGATATGCCTATTTCAATACAGCCAAAAATTTTGAGAGTTTTGCAGGAGAGAAAGGTCAGGAGACTTGGGAGCAACCAGGAGATATATGTCAATTTCAGGCTTATATGTGCGACGAACAGGGATCTGAAGAAGCTTATGAATGAAGGAAAGTTCAGAGGGGACCTATACTACAGGATAACTACGATACATATACACCTTCCTCCTCTCAGAGAGAGAAAGGAAGATATTCCTGATCTTGTAAATTGTATCATCAGAAAAGCTTCAAAGGAGATGGGAAAGACTATAAAAGGCTATACTGAAGAATTTCTAAAGAGGATAATGAACTATCCATGGCCTGGGAATGTGCGTGAGCTTGAAAATATCCTGAGAAAAGCAATAGCTTTGAACAGCTCCGGTATTCTCAGAGGAGAGGACCTTAGACTGAACTATGAAGAAGAAGAAACGGTGGGGGATTTCGAAACTTACATACGGCGTGAGGTAAGGAGACTTCTCAAAGAAGAGCCAGGTAATGTATACCACAGATTGATTGAGACAGTTTCAAGGATTGCCGTGGAGGAGGCTCTGAAAGAAACTAGCAACAATCAGCTCCTTGCATCTAAACTTCTTGGAATAAACAGATTAACTTTGAGAAAAAAATTGTACAGTAATAATAAATCTAAACCTGCTAACACTTACCAGGAGGGAATCATAGAGAAAATAACTTAAATACGCCCTGAAATCCTTTTCGAGCATGGGTTCACTAAATCTCTAAAGCCGAGAATTGGAAACTTGGATTAGAATCTCTTTCATGAAAGAAATAGTTCTGGTGTTTGTTGCCATCTTTATAGCTGAGTTAGGAGACAAAACACAGCTTGCTACCTTTACCTTTGCCACAAAGTATGGCTGGATAAAAGCTTTTGCAGGCTCAATCCTTGCGCTTGCTATAGTTAACTTCTTGGGAGCTTTTATAGGAGACAAGATAGGTCATGTTCTCCCTGTAGAGTTAATTCAGAAAGGGGCTGGTGTGCTGTTTATTGTCTTTGGATTGCTAATGCTTTTTGGGAAGATATAAGGATGCTGAGCCTATAGTGAACCTCTCCGCCCTTACGGACGGAGCTTCTGGTAGGGAATATAATCCCACCCAGAAGACCCGCAAGGGGATTCCTGCTTCAACGAGGGTTGACTAGCCCCCTCATGCGAGGAGACCCCGCCAGAGCCCTCTCCACAGGCGTAAGTTCGGGTCGCTCCAACCCTACCGCCCTTAAGGCGGGCGAGACCTTTTTGTAAAATGTTCACACTCGCATTGTAATCCCTGTCAATTTCTGTCCCGCATTCGGTACACTTATGCAATCTCTGGGCTAAAGTCTTGGGAACTCTAAAACCGCATACAGAGCAGTCCTGAGTTGTGTAGGACGGGTCAACCCTCACCACCCTTGCCCCTGCCATTACAGCTTTGTAGGTGACAAAGGTGATAAGTGTCCCCCACCCAGCATCAAGTATAAGCTTTGCTAACCCACTGTCCTGAACAAGTGCCTTTATGTCAAGGTTTTCAAAACTGATGTAATCGTAGTTATTGACCAAGTGCCTTGATAGCTTGTGAAGAAAGTCCCTCCTTGCATTCTTTATCCTCTCGTGAATTTTAGCTATTTTCCTCCTCTGCTTCCCCCAATTGTTTGAGCCTTTCTCCTTCCTTGATAGCTTCTTCTGCTGTCTCTTCAGTCTCTTCTCAAGTCTTTGTAGGAGCTTCGGATGCTCTATGAACTCCCCTTCTGATGTGGTAGCAAGGTTCTTCACTCCAAGGTCTATCCCTACAGCTCTATCTTGAGCCTCTCTTAGTATCTCATCAAGCTCTACTTCCACCGTTACACATACATACCACTTTCCTGATGGTTCTCTCTTTATGGTTACCGTCCTTGCCTTTTCCCAGTCTATCTCTCTATGTAGCCTGACTCTAAGCTTTCCAGGTTTGGGCAGGCTCAGGTATGCAAACCTTGAGTTTTTTCTTTCGAGCTTGATAACTTCTACAAGCTTGCCTTTCTGTCTTATCCAAACCTGTGGAAAAGTGAAGGAATTGTATTTAGAGAGTTTCTTTTTCTTTGGATACTTGGCTTCCTTTTTGAAGAACTTCTGGAAAGCACTATCAACTCTTCTGATGCAGTCCTGAAGGACTTGAGAGTGAACAAGCTTCAAAGAAGGGTCTTTCTTTTTAAGCTTTGGAAGAGCATTTTGCTGGTCTGAGTATGTAA
>CAZPVY010000042.1:0-13933 GCA_964590265.1 uncultured Aquifex sp.
CTCTCAAGCTTTGCGTAGATCTCTATCTTTGGCGATATGTCCTTAGGAATCACCTTGTTTATCTTTACAAGAGGTGTGTTTCCTACAAAGTTAAGAATTGAGCTTCTGAGTTTTCGGTAAGGCTCATCATGCTGTCCAAGAACCCACATTTATACGATTTTACTTTTCTTTGCCTATCACGAGCACAGAACTGGGTCTTTTTATCCTGAGCGCAACCATCTCAAGAACTCGGAAGACATGGTTCATGTTTGCAGACTCAACGTATGCAACGGAAATATCCTGAGCTATCACCAAATCAAAATTTTGAGGTCCGGCAGATACAAGCAGGGCTTTGTTCTCAGGAATTATAGGAGTCTGGAAAACATCGTTTACAACCTTCTTTATCTGTTCTATCTCAAGGAGACCTGTATTGTCATGCATCCTGTTCAGCCGGAAGTACTGCTTGGGATTCACCACAAGGTAATAGTTTCCGTAAAAACCCTGCTCAACGAGCTTAGATATTCCCTCTATAACATCGCTGAAGGCATTCCCAACCTGACTCCAGTCACTCATGGACATCGTGTTTATACCCTCTGCGGTCATCAATCCCTCAAGTCCGAGATTCTTGTTTCCAAGCAGTATAAGGGTATCCTCCGCAACTGCCGTGGCAACCGCAGCAGCAACAGCGTTCGCGGTATCTATCGGCATATTAAACTGCCTGAAGTATTCAAGGTCTCTCCAAGAAATTATGAAGTCCTTGTATATGGTAGGTATTGGTATATGCCTTCTGACACCTGTCCTGACAGGTTCACAGTTTTCATACTCCTGTCCGGGTTTTATTTCACAAACACCCGGCTCCATACCATATATAACGTCATAAGAGACAATCTGATGTCCTGGACCTATCGGTCCTACAACGGGGATGAACCTTCTGCACACCAATGTTTCCTTTGCCACATTTATAACAGCAGAATCTATCTGCTCCCACTCCTCCACCGTAAGGGGCGATTCTTCTCTGCCTAGAAAATCCATAGCTTACCCCCTTTTTGCTTAGTCTTTCCCTTAATTATAGCAGTTTCTTGCGATGGATCATATTTCGTTCAGCAAGCTCACTTATATAAGTAACGTTGGGGTATAACGTGGAAAAGCTTAGCAGGGATGAAATAGAAGGAAGACTTTCAGAACTTGAAGGCTGGAGTCTTGAAAGAAACTATATAGTTAAAGAGTTTCAAACTAGGAACTAAAAGACTACGATATTTATCGTAAACACAATAGCAAGCTTTGCTGAGATCCATTGGCATCATCTTGATCTTGAGGAGAGTTTCAAAAAAGTAAAGGTTAAATTCACAACCAACGAAGTTGGAGGGATCTCTGAAAGAGATTTTTCCCTTGAAAAGGAAAAGGAAATAGATAAGGTTGTAAAGGAGATACTGAAGCATCGATGGGTTTTATAATTTCCCTATGAGCCTTTTAATAATAGAGAGGGGGTGTCCGAACTGTGGCGGTGCGATAAGCGACGAGAGGCTCTCTAAAGGGCTCCCTTGCTCAAAATGCCTTCCAAACCCTGAAGAGAATGTTTGCGATACTCTTGAGAGTCTAAAAAGGCTAAACTTGCTTAAGCTCTATTGTGAAACAAGCAGGAATCTTACAGATTTTGAAGTGTTCTTTGAAAAAGCAGTAGGTGCTCGTCCATGGAGCCTTCAAAAACTCTGGGCAAAGCGTGTTTTAATGGGACAGTCCTTTGCGGTGGTTGCTCCGACAGGAGTGGGAAAAACAACCTTTGGTTTTGTAACCTCCTTATTTTTAGAGCCGAAAGCTCTCCTCATATTCCCGACAAAAATACTTGCCAATCAGGCCGGGGAGAGACTGAATGAGCTGGCAGAAAGAGCCGGAATTCAAAAGAAGATACTTGTGTATGAATCAAGGAAGAAAATAAAAGAGCAGTTTCTCGCGGGAGATTTTGACATTCTGTGCGGGACAAATATGTTTCTCCACAAGAACTTTGAAAACCTCATGAAGTTCAAGTTCAGGTTCATCTTCATAGATGACATAGATTCTTTCCTCAAGCGTTCAAAGAACGTAGATAACCTCTTTAATCTCCTCGGCTTCACGGATTACGAGATAAAGCTTGCCCTGAAGGAGAACAAAACCGAAAGGGACTGGGATAAGCTTGCCCAGATAAGGAAGGGGAAGAGGGATACCGTTCTTTTAGTTTCCTCGGCAACCTTAAAACCGAAGGGAAACAGGGTTTTTCTCTTCAGAAACCTCCTCGGATTTGACATTCAGAAGGCTATAACCACTGTTAGAAACATAGTTGATGTTGCTGAGGAGGTTAAGGATCTTGATAAAGCTCTTGAGAGATCGGCTGAGCTGATAAGGAAGCTTGGAAAAGGCGGACTGATATACCTTTCGGTCTTCTACGGTAAGGACAAGGTTCAGGAGGTCGTTGAATTCTATAGGAAAAAAGGTATAAGAGCGGTCAGCTACCTTGAGCACAAACCCGAGGAACTCTACTCAATCCTTGGGAGGGGAGAGTTTGACGTTGCGGTGGGAATCTCACACATAATGAACCCTCTCGTGAGGGGTCTTGACCTGCCTCACATCATCAGATACGCGATATTCCTTGACCCACCGAAGCATGTTTTCCCGACCCAGCTCACACTTCAACCTTCTCTTCTTCATTCAATGCTTCTTGCTCTCTTCAATCTATTTGACGAGAATGACCGCCTGAAGGCGGTGGAGTACATAAACTACCTGAAAAGATACCTCACAATGAAAGAAGAGAACCTTGAGAGATATCCGAGAATCAAGGAGAGGGTTCAGGAGATAAAGGGATTTCTTGAAAAGTTCCTGAGCAACGAGGAGTTCCTCAGAAGGATAGAACATTCGGAGGACATATCCCTTGTCCACAGGGACGGACAACTGTATGTGGTTATAGGTGATGCTAATTCCTACATTCAGGCTTCGGGAAGAACCTCAAGGTTCGTAGCAGGAGGAATGACAAAGGGACTCTCCATACTCTTTTACTCCGACCCAAAAGCTTTTACTTCTCTGAAGAAGAGGCTCTCAGCCTACTTCATGCAGTCAGACATTGAGTTCAAATCCCTTGACGAAATAGATTTGGACGCTCTTCTCAGAGAGATTGATGAGGACAGAAAGCGTGCTAAACTCGTTCTTGAACACAGGATAGTTCAAAAGATAAAAGATCTTTTCAAAACGACCCTTGTTGTTGTTGAATCTCCCAATAAGGCAAAAACGATAGCGGGCTTCTTCGGGAAGCCTCAGATGAGGCTGGTAAAGGATACGATAGCCTATGAGGTTCCGCTTGGCGAGAGGCTTCTTGTAATAACCGCATCTCTCGGGCACGTTCTTGACCTCGTAACAAACAAAGGTTTCTTCGGAGTTTTGGACGAGGACAGAAGATATATTCCCATCTACGACACGATAAAAAGGTGCAAACAGTCTGGACTTCAGCACACTGAGCTTGAGTACTTAAAAGAGAAGTGCAAAGGCAAGATAGAAGACAAGATAAGTATAATTGAAGGACTCAGGGAGATAGACTATGAGGTTGACGAGGTCTTTATCGCTACAGATCCAGACGCTGAAGGTGAAAAGATAGCCTATGATCTATATCTTCTCTTGAGACCTTTCAACGTGAACATCAGAAGAGCTGAGTTTCACGAGGTTACTCCCAAAGCTTTCAGGTCTGCAGTTGAGAAGCCAAGGGACTTTGACATAAACCTCGTGAAGGCTCAGATAGTGAGACGCATCCTTGACAGGTGGGTAGGCTTTACGCTTTCAAGGATACTCTGGAAAGTATTTAAGAAGAACTGGTTCTCCGCTGGCAGAGTTCAGACTCCCGTTCTCGGCTGGGTGATAGATAGGTACGAGAAGTCAAAGGAGAAAAAAGGGAATATCATCTTTGAGGTAAACGAGTATCCTTTCAGGATGGAGATAGAAGACCTGACGGTTGCCAGAAGTGTTTATGAGGATCTTGAGCTTGCGAGGATATACCTCCACTCAAGGGAGGAAACGGAGAAGAAACCACTACCGCCATACTCAACGGATACGGTTCTTGAAGATGCAAGTGAAAAGCTTCACTTCCCCGCTCAGAAGACTATGAAGATACTCCAGAACCTCTTTGAAGCAGGACTCATAACTTACCACAGGACTGATTCAACAAGGGTTTCAGAGACAGGAAGGTATCTCGTTGCTAAGCCTTACATAAGCGAGAAGTTTGGTGAAGAGTACTTTTATCCCAGAAGCTGGGGAGAGGGAGGAGCCCACGAGTGCATAAGACCAACAAGACCTTTAGAGCCCTCAAATCTGAGATTTATGATAACAGCAGGTCTTATAGACCTTGAAGAACCACAGGATGCACTGAAGTTATATGAGCTAATCTTCAAACGTTTCATGGCTTCTCAGATGAGACCTGCAAAGGTGATTAAAGAAAAACTCCACATAGAGCTACCTTACTTTGACTGGGAAGAGGAGGTGGTAACTGAAGTTCTTGAGCACGGTTTTGACCTCATGTACCCGACCTTCAGGATGTTTGAAGAAAGAGACAGATTTGACATAACCAACAAAGAGTACAAGGAAATCCCTAAGGTTTCTCTGTTCACTCAGGGGACACTCATACAGGAGATGAAAAACAGAGGTCTTGGGAGACCTTCAACATACGCTCACATAGTTCAGACTCTGCTTGATAGAGGCTACATAAGGGAAGTGAGAGGAAGGCTCATCCCTACGAAGATGGGTGTGCAGGTCTATAACTATCTCAGAGAGCATTATCCTGAGTACACGAGTGAGGATCTAACGAGAAGGCTTGAGGAAGCTATGGACAGGATTGAAAGAGGAGAGCTTAATTACATGGAAGTGCTCTATGAGGTTCACAGAGTAAAGAACCTGCTGAAGAAAATCGGAGAGGTTGCTGTCCCGAGGAAGTTTTACTATGAGTGATGTAGTAGCTTTGGTTCTGTTTCTTATAGCAATACATGTAGTTTTACTTATCTATTGGAAAGGTATGGGAAGCGCAAGGAAGAAAAAGTATGAAAGATTGTCTCAGACCATGTCAAGATCATCAAAAGAGTCAAACGAGTCCCAGTCCTCTGAGAAATCGTAGTCTGCAGTATCAAACTGCGGTTCAGATGTTTCCAAATTCGGTTCTTCCGTGTGAGCCTGACGGATCATCTCCTCAAGAGAGCTGTAAACCGCATGATGGAGGAGCTCGGATATGAGCAGAGCACTCAGAAATCCTCCTCCAAATCCTAAAAATCCTGAAGATAAAAAGGGTTCGGATGCATACTCACGCTGTTTCTCTTTAACTTCTCTTGCCTTTACGGTTGCAAACTTCTCTATATCTCCGTATCCCAGAAGGGACTTCATCTCCTCAAAGATCTCATGAAACTCCTTCAGGTTCAGTTCCTTTCCTTCTGTGCTTCCCGTATCCTTCTCTTTCAGAGTGGCGATTCCTGCTGTGTACTCCATCCTGTATTTGGGAGTTTCAACGATTATGCTATCGGGATTGAAAAGAATCTTCATTTCGCCATCAGACAGCTCCTTTCTTAATTCCCTCTTGCCGTGCATAATAGCTCTGTCGTAAAGCCACCTTATCTTATGCTCCATGATCCTTTTACAGATGTGAGGCTCTCTTAAGCAATCTATCTCCTCAAGCTCCTGCTTTCCGAAAACCGAAAGGAGTTTATTCAAAATTCCTTCTGTATCCTTATAAATCTTCCCTTTCTCCCAATCAACAAGAACTCCTAACTCTTCTATCTTCTCCATGGTTGACACCTCAGCCTTTGGAAAGTTCTTCCTTTATAAAATCTATAACCTTCACTGGCAGAGGATCAAATCCGTACTTGTCGGCAAGGTAGTAGCTCACCCAGTCTCCGACGTGGATGAGGTAAAGAAGTCTCGCAAGGTAAGAGTATCCATCTCCATCTATCGCTATTGGGACTATTCCCAAATCCTTCAATATCCTGATAGTTATGTCAATCCTCCTGCGAACTCTATCGTGATCCTTAGGATCAAACATCACAATGAAGGTGCACTTGTTCCTTATCTCAGCGTTATCCAAACCGACTACCTCGTTGTGGTGCATCTCGGGAAGGACGGCAAAGTAAGCCTGAGTTTTGGCGTTCTCGTTTATCTGAGTCTTCCATCTGAAGGCTGCGACCTCTGTCAGAGGTGTTGTGTACATTATGGGTATGTATCCGTAAAGCTTTTCTGCTATCTCATCACCCTTGTTTTTTATGTCTTCATAATTCGTTTTTAGGTTCTCTTTTGCATCTTCAAGCTCCTCTTTATCAATTCCGAGAACCGAGAGAACTTTAGAGAGCATATACCCAAGGGCAAACCTTGGTGCGTAACCTTCTGGTACTTTCAGATGAAGAACTCCGTTTTCCTTTGCAAGCTCCTCAAGCCTGCCTCCAGAGCTTATGCATATGACCGTTGCCTGCCTATTTATGGCTTCTTTAAAATTGCTTATTGTCTCCTCTGTGTTTCCGCTGTAGCTTATACAAACTACCAGATGTTCTTTCCCTTTCACATAGCTTGGAAGCCCGTAACCTCTGTAAGAGCGTGTTGGTATCTCATATCCTTTATGTTCCATCCAGCTTTTAGCTATGCCTCCGACTATTCCTGAACCTCCCATTCCGCAGAAGGTAACTGTTTGGTACAGTGACGGGTCAATATCAATTTTTTCCCACTCAAGCTGATCTGGAAAGCTATTGAGCATCTTCTCAGGACTCATTACACCCCTCCTACGATCTTTTTTCCATTATCAGTTTAAGCTCTTTTGATTTTTCAAGTACTTCCTGATGGGATAGCTTTGTCCTGAATCCGTCCCCTTCAAAATGGGTTCTCACACCCCTATAGAATTCAACAGCTTTTCTGATAGGCGGTTGCTGAGGTATTCCTGTCTTCTCTGCCAGCTTTGACAGCATGTAAAAACCTACGGTCTGGAGCTGTGCCTCTTCATGGATCAATTTCAGTATTCTCTTGGTTTCTTTGTGTATCTCCTCTCTCCTATCAGCTTCTCTGTAGATAAACTCCGTAAACTCTTCATCCCAAAGCTTTCCGAGCCACATGGGTCCCCCAACTGTGAACTTTGTTCCGCATACTGGACACTTTTCCTTCACCTTAAGCGGGTCAGAAACAGGCTCCCTGTTCATACAGTTGAAGCAGTACAGGATATATCCGAACTGATCTATCAGCGAGTTGGTAAGCTTCGCTCCTCTATCCTTCATGAAGAAGAGCTTGAAGTAATGAAGGTGCGAATAAGCAAACAAGGGGATCATGGCTATGTCGTATTGTGCGGCAAGCTCTATTACCTTCTTTATGAGAATTCTTATCCCCACCTCGTGCTTGAACTCGTTTCTCAGAGGCTTCGCCCCGTACCTTCTTATACAGGTTTTCGGGTAGGTTCCAGACAGAGGTGCTGTATCGGTGGCTGTTAAACTTAAGATTCCTCCCCTTTTCATGCTCAGGGCTACAGACTCTATAAAAGGTACGGGTGTTCCAAAAGGATCAAGATCAACATAGTCAAATCCGAACCCCCAGTTTTTTCTAAGAAAGAAGTTTGCTTCCTCCCTGTGAATTTCGTACTTCTCCTCTGGTATTTCGTTCAGTTTAAAGTTCTCTTCCATTATCTTGGTTGCCTTCTCGTTTATGTCATTAGCAAAGACCTTTCCCACGCAGAGAGTCTCTTTCAAGAACCTTATAGCCCTTACTCCGCTTGCGGATAACGGATCTGCTACCATAAGTTCCCTTCCAAGCTTCTCGCACTGATACTGGAGCCCGAGAACTGCAAGGTCTCTGTTTACTCTCATTTTCGGATTGTAGAAGACGGGCATGTCGGAGGAAACGATTTCTCTGATCTCAGGAACGAGAATTTGAGCCCTTCCTTCTTCTATCGTTTTCATTCTATTCTCATGGGGGTACCGGGAGTCGAACCCGGACGGCCTTGCGGCCCGCGGATTTTAAGTCCGCTGCGTCTGCCAGTTCCGCCATACCCCCTCGGCAGAAGCTATATTATATTTTAAGATTACGCGCAGAATATGAAAGATCCCATCGTCGCGATAGCAACCCCTTTTGGTGAAAGTGCCATAGGGGTTGTCAGGCTTACAGGAAAAGGTGTTCTGGATATTGCGAAAAGATTTTTCAGGACTAAGTCTGAGATAAAGCCGAGGTATGCCCATTATGGCACTCTTGTAGATGAAGGCGGGGACGTAATTGATGAGGGAGTCCTTATCTATTACAGGGCTCCCCACAGCTACACCGGAGAAGATATGGTTGAGATAAGCCTTCATGGGAATCCTCTCATCTTAAAAAAGACAACCGAGCTTTTCCTTAAAACGGGATGCAGGCTTGCCGAGCCGGGCGAGTTTACCAAAAGGGCTTTCTTAAATGGGAAACTTGATCTCACACAAGCAGAAGCTGTTGCTGAGCTTATTTCAGCCAAAACTGATCTTGCAAGGAAGGTAGCGCTCCGTCAGCTGAAGGGAGAACTCAGCAGGTATATAAATCCTCTTAGAGAAAGTCTTTTAGAGCTATGTGCCTATATAGAGGCGGACATTGAGTTCTCTGAGGAGGATATCCCCACCCTTACAAAAGAACAGGTGCTTGAAATGGTTGATAAAGTCATAAAGGGAATCAATCAGCTGCTAAAAACCGCAAAGACGGGAAAGTTCATAAGAGAAGGGATAAAGCTTGCGATAGTCGGTAAACCCAATGTGGGAAAATCATCTCTATTCAACGCACTCTTGAGAGAAGACAGGGCAATAGTAACGGATATTGAAGGGACTACGAGAGATTACATAGAGGAAACTTTCAACCTCAGAGGAGTACCTTTGAAACTTATAGATACGGCGGGAATAAGAGAGACGTTAGATCCGGTTGAGAGGATAGGCGTTGAAAGGAGTAAGAAGAAGATAGAAGAAGCGGATGTAATACTCTTTGTGGTTGACGGTTCTAAACAGCTCACCGATGAGGATCTTTCAATATACCAAAATCTTAAGCATAGAGATCTTATAGTAGCTGTGAATAAGATTGATCTTGGGGTAAGGATACCTCTTGAAATTTTTGAAGGACATTCTATAATAAAGGTGAGTGCCCTCACGGGACAAGGATTACAAGATCTTGAAGAAGAAATTCTCAAAAAAGCAGGGGTGATTACTCACGAGGGATTAAACATATATGTATCGGTCAGGCATGAAGAACTTCTTAGGAAGTCAAAGGAAGTCCTTGAAAGGTTCAGGAATACTTACAGAAAGGAGGAAATAAGTCCAGAGATAGCCATGCTTGATATAAGGGAAGCTGTGAATTATTTAGGTGAGATAGTCGGTTACATAACGACTGAGGATGTGTTAGGAAATATCTTTTCAAGATTTTGTATAGGAAAGTAATCAGGAGGAGAAGATGCAGGAACTTCAGGAGAAAAAGATTTACACGCTTGAAGAACTGAAGAAGATGACCCTTCAGGAGCTCCAGAAGCTCGGTAAGAAGCTCGGACTCACGAGAACCACCGGGCTTAAAAAAGAGGAACTTATTGAAAGGATACTGGGAGCTCAGGCAAAGGACGGCGGGCTTGTGTTTGTTAAGGGAGTGCTTGAGATACTCCCCGAAGGCTACGGTTTCATGAGGAGTGCTCAGAACAATTACATGCCGAGCTGGGAGGATATCTACGTTGCTCCTTCCCAGATAAAGAAGTTTGGTCTCAGAACGGGGGATACAATAGTCGGCTTTGCAAGATTACCAAAAGAAGGGGAAAAGTACAAAGCTCTTATAAAGATGGAGGCTGTTAACGGTCTTCCGGCGGATCCAGATGTTCTGAGAGGAAGACCTTCCTTTGACAAACTCACGCCTTTTCATCCTACAGAAAAATTCAATCTTGAGTTTGATCCAAAGGAGCTATCAACGAGAGTGATAAGTCTTGTTGCCCCGATAGGTAAGGGTCAGAGAGGTATGATAGTTGCTCCACCCAAGGCTGGTAAGACTGTTCTTCTGCAAAAGATATCAAGAGCTCTCATAGAAAATCATCCTGAGGTTCATCTGATAATTCTTCTTATAGATGAGAGACCCGAGGAAGTCACCGAAATGAGAAGAATAGTTGGAGATGGAGCAGAGGTTATAGCATCAACCTTTGACGAGCCCCCCGAGAGACATATGCAGGTCGCAGAGCTTGTGATAGAGAAAGCCAAAAGACTTGTTGAACTTAAACAGGATGTAGTTATACTCCTTGACTCCATGACGAGGTTTGCAAGAGCTTCCAATGCTGTTACACCTCCGACCGGAAGAGTTCTCTCAGGAGGTATTGAGGCAACTGCACTTCAGAGACCTAAGAAGTTCTTTGGTGCCGCGAGGAATATAGAGGAAGGTGGTTCGCTGACGATAATCGCTACCGCTCTTATAGAGACCGGTTCAAGGATGGACGATGTTATATACGAAGAGTTCAAAGGAACAGGTAATATGGAAATACATCTTGATAGGAGACTCATGGAGAGAAGGGTATTCCCCGCAATAAACATAGAGAAGTCTGGAACAAGGAGAGAGGAGCTTCTTGTTGAGAACTGGGAACTCCAGAGGATGTGGGTTCTCAGAAAGTTCCTCGCTACTATGGATCCTGTGGAAGCTATGGAGTTTCTCCTTGATAAGCTAAAGAGATTCAAAACGAACAAAGAGTTTTTGAAGGCGATGAATGCGTAGTATAATATTCCGCTTCTGGAAGGAGGTATGAGATGAAGAAGGGAATACATCCTGAACTGCAACCTACAACCTTTGTGTGTGGTTGTGGAAATACCTTTACTCTTTTGTCCACAAAAGGCGGAACAGTTCACATTGAGGTATGTGATCAGTGCCATCCCTTCTACACCGGGAAGCTGAGGCTCAAGCCTGCGTACCTTGAGCTTGTTTCTCCCGGTGAAAAGAAGGAAGGTTGATGCTCAAAAAAGAACTTATAGACAAGTTAGAGAAGTTAAGTAGGCGTTACAGGAAGCTTGAGGAAGAGCTGTCAAAGCCAGAAGTAGTTCAGGATCTGAAAAAATACAAGGAGCTCAGCAGAGAACATAAGGAACTCTCCGAGCTGTATGAGACCTATGAGGAGTACAGAAAACTCCAGAAGGAGTTAAAGGAGGCAAAGGAACTTCTTAAGAGCTCTGACCCTGAGATGAGAGAGCTTGCCGAGGAAGAAGTTGAAAAGCTTCAAAGCAGAATTTCCGAGCTTGAGGAAAGACTTAAATACCTCTTGATACCGAAGGATCCGAACGATTCTAAGAACGTTGTTCTTGAGATAAGAGCGGGGACCGGCGGTGAGGAGGCAGCTTTATTTGCAGCAGATCTCTTCAGGATGTATCAGAAGTATGCAGAAGAAAAAGGCTGGAAGGTAACAGTTCTTCATGCAAATAGAACGGGTCTTGGAGGCTACAAGGAGATAGTAGCCCTTATAGAGGGAGAGGGTGCGTACTCAAGGCTAAAGTATGAAAGCGGAGTTCACAGGGTTCAGAGGGTACCGGTAACTGAGTCTGGAGGCAGAATACACACATCAACCGCAACAGTTGCGGTTCTTCCGGAAGCAGACGAGACGGATGTAGAGATAAACCCTCAAGATTTGAAGATAGAAACTTTTAGAGCCTCCGGTGCAGGCGGACAGTATGTGAACACCACAGAAACTGCGGTAAGGATAACTCACATACCTACCGGGATAGTCGTTTCCTGTCAGGACGAGAGGTCTCAGTTCCAGAACAAACAGAAAGCCTTGAAGATACTCTATGCCAAACTTAAGGACTATTATGAAAGGAAGAAAAGAGAGGAGATAGCGAAGGAGAGAAAGGAGCAAGTCGGCACGGGAGAGAGAAGTGAGAAGATAAGGACTTATAACTTCCCCCAGAACAGAGTAACAGACCATAGGACAAATCTCACCTTGTACAAACTTCAAGACATCCTTGATGGAAAGCTTGATGAGATAATTGATGCCTTAAGGGCGAAGGAGCTTGAGGAGAGATTGAAGCTCGTTGAAACAGCCTAATTCCCTTTAAAAGGAATGCTTATCCAGAGCTCTTCTCTATCCTCATCATTTTTCTTCACGAGAACCTCTATTCCTGCCGCATCAAACTGAGGATACTTTGAAAATAGGGATATCAGATCCTCTTTTAACTTCTCTACCATACTTGGAGGTAGCCCTTGCCTTTCATAGCTTAAGACGAGCATCAATCTCTGTTTTGCAACATCTTTACTCTTTCTTTTAAAGAAAGATCCCAGATTCAGCAAATCTCAACCTCCGAAGAGCCTACTCAAAAATCCTTCCTTCTCCCCGTACCTTTCAAAAGGCACTTCCTCTCCCAAGGTTCTTTTTGCTATATCCATTATAGCCTTTGCCGCATTGTATTTTGTATGTAAAACTATAGGTTCTCCCCTGTTGGTAAAGTCTATGAGTTTTTCTTCTTCTGGAATTATACCGATCAGAGGTGCTTTTAAAATATCAACTATATCCTCAACGGAGAGCATCTCACCTTTTTTGACCATCTTCCACTTGATTCTGTTAACTATCACCCAGTAGTCTTCCTTGTTCATACTCTCAAGAAGACCAATCACACGGTCTGCATCCCTTACAGAAGAAACTTCCGGATTGACCACGATGTAGGCTCTGTCCGACGGACTCACGGCTATCTTAAAGCCCTGCTCTATGCCTGCTGGGGAATCAATGATTATGTAATCAAACTCACCTTTGGCTTTTATATCCTTCACAAGCTGAAGCCATTTGTCCGTATTAACCGCATCCTTGTTCTTTGTCTGATTTGCAGGGAGCAAGAACAGGCTAAAACCTCTCTTATCTTTTACATAAGCCTTTTCCGGAGGAACTCTTTCTTCAAGAACGTCAAGTATGTCATAAACTATCCTGTTTTCAAGTCCGAGAATCATGTCAAGATTTCTGAGACCTATATCTGCATCTATCAGGAGAACCTTTTTCCCGAATTTTGCCAGAGCAACTCCAAGGTTAGCAGTTATAGTAGTCTTACCAACACCTCCCTTTCCTGAGGTGACCACTATTACTTCAGTCATAATAAACTCACCTCTACACCTTTTCTAAAACTATCATACCATCTTCAATACGAGCAACTTCTGGGTATCCGGGAGAAATCCTTTCAGATTCTTCGGAGATAGCTATCTTCTTACCTATCCTTATCTGCTGAGGTTCCATCCTAAGGGCAACCACCACGGCATTTTCATCACCGAGAGCACCTGCTATAGCTATACCTCTGAGGGCTCCCATGATAATGATATTACCTACAGCCACAACTTCTGCATCCTTGTTCACATCTCCGAGGACGAGGATATCTCCGTTATGTTCCACCTTTTGTCCTGATCTCAGGGATCTGTCAACTACTAGAAGTCTATCTTTCCCTTCTTGCTTTTTCTTCTTACTATGAACACCTATCTTCCTTATGCTTTCAAGGTTCATATCCTTCAAGAAGGATTCAAGCTCCGAGATCCAGCCTTTAGGTAGTTCCTCTGAGTTCTCAATTATGAAGTAACCACCTTCAAACAATTTGCCTTTTATCCTATTTTTTATCTCTTCCTTTATGCTTTCAATATTATTTCCATCCTTTATCCTTATAGCAATTACAGGAAGCGTAATTCCCTTTATTTCTATCACTGGGAATTATTATATTTCAATGGTGATGGTGATGGACAGGTTTGCTTCCTTCTTTCAGAAGGGGACAGGATGGGGGACATGAATAACCTTCCCTTTCTATCTGAATTGTTATGTGGTTAATACCGTAGCTGTTTGCTATTCCCTCAACATCTCTCAGTATATCGTTGCAGGCTTCTACATCGCTGACTACGACATGTGCCGTGAGTATGACGTTTCCTGCTGTTATTGACCAAACGTGAAGGTCGTGAACATCAACCACACCTTTTACCTTTCTGATGTCATTTTCTATCTCTTCAGGAT
>CAZPVY010000043.1:0-13744 GCA_964590265.1 uncultured Aquifex sp.
AGTTTTCTATCCCAATGGTTCCCTCCTAAATAAGTAGTTATAAACTAATTTAACTACCTAATCTGGGATGTCAAGTGCTTTTGTTAAGTCTGTTGGAGAGCACTTAAAAATATTGAAACACAAGCTCTTACTTAATTTACCTCATTCAATCTCAAACACTTCTTTTATATCTAATTCAAACCACTCAAGCAATTTAGATTTTACCTTTCCTTTTTCCTCAGCGTAAGAGAAAAGCTTGTACCTTTTGTCTTTCAAAGTCCATAAGTGAACTTCTTCTCTTTTACAGCCATGGAGTTTAATTTATAGCATAGTTATGAAAAAGATCGGCGTTGTTCTCCTCAACATGGGCGGACCCGACAGTCTTGAAGCTGTTGAGCCATTTCTCTATAACCTCTTCTCCGATCATGACATAATAAGGATCCCGAGACTGATCCAGAAACCGGTCGCACGGCTTATATCAAAGGTAAGGGCTAAGAAAACGAAGCATTACTACGAGCTGATGGGAGGGAAGTCTCCTCAAAGGGAGCAGACCAAAGAGCAGGCACAGGAGCTACAGAAGCTTCTTGGAGACAGATACAAGGTTGTAATTGCCATGAGATACTGGCATCCCTTCACGGAGGAAGCTCTTGAAGAACTCTTCAAGGAAGAAATAGAGAGGATAATCCTTCTTCCCATGTACCCCCAGTTCAGCAAGACAACCACAGGTTCGTCTTTTAATGAGTTTGAAAGGGTTTACTCAAGGAGCAGGTATACAAAAGTCCCAGTTGTTAGAATCAAGAGCTATCACAACCATCCTCTCTACATTAGGGCTATGGTAGAGAACATCAGGGAGAACCTCAAAAGCTGGAAAGAGTACTTCTTTCTCTTCTCAGCCCACAGCTTGCCTATATACGTGATAGAAGAAGGAGACCCTTATCAGAAACAGACAGAGGAGACCGTAAAGCTCATAATGGAGCACTTTCCGGGAGTGGAGCACAGACTCGGATATCAGAGTAAGGTGGGACCCGTGAAGTGGCTTGAGCCTATGACGGATAAGCTAATTGAGGAACTGGCAAGATCAGGAGTAAAGAAGCTTGCCGTTATACCTGTATCCTTTGTTTGCGAACACTCAGAGACCTTGTATGAGCTTGACCATCAATACGGTCAGTTGGCAAAAGAGCTTGGTATAGAGGATTACATCAGAATTCCGACTCTCAGAACACATCCCATCTTTATGGAAGCTCTGAAGGAACTTATTCTGACTGCTGAGAGGGAACATGCCGAGGTTTGACCTTCCGAAACCAAGGATAGTTTACAGTGCCTGTCTAAGCGGGGAACTTGTAAGGTATGATGGTCAGCCAGTTGAAGACGGGTTTGCTTTAAAGCTGAAGGAGCATGTAGAAATCATACCTGTCTGCCCTGAGGTGAGCATAGGTCTTGGAGTTCCGAGAGAGAAGATAATCGTTTATACATCGGACAATGAGAGGAGACTTTCTCAGCCCAGAACCGGTCTAGAACTTACAGATAGAATGAGGAAGTTTACCAGGGAATTCCTTAACTCCCTTCCAGAAATTGACGGATTTTTGCTAAAGGGCAAATCGCCATCGTGCGGTGTGTCAAGGACAAAGACCTACTACGATCCGGAAGGTAAAAGATACAGAGGGTTGGGAAAGGGCTTGTTTGCTCTGGAGGTTTTGAAAAGATTCCCTGATTATCCGGTTGAGGATGAGCTTAGACTGAGGAAGAGGGAGATAATGCTCCAGTTCTTGCTACGCATCTTTATCCTTGCCCGTTTGAGAGAGACCGTCAAGAGCGTGAATGATCTTAAGAGCTTTCATGAGGAGTACGAAGTTTATCTCAAAGTTTTGAGCCCAGGTTATGAGAAGAAGTTGAGAAGATCTACCAATAAAGAGGAATACACCGAGCTTTTCAGAAAGGTTATTTCAAAGAGACTGCCCTCAAGTATGCTCAAACAGCTGTGCGCTAAGACAGTTCCAGAAGGGCTTTTAAGATCTCTCTAAGAATCTCTTTATCCTTTCAATTCCTCTTTCTAATTCTTCAATATCCTTTGTGTATGCAAGTCTTATATACTCATTCGTTCTGTTTTTACCGAAATCTACACCGGGCGTTACCGCTACTCCGGCTTCTTTGAGCATTTTCAAGGCAAACTCGTAAGAGTCCTTGGAGTATCTGCTAATGTTAGCCCAAATGTAGAACGCTCCCTGAGGCTCGGCGTCTATCTCAAAGACATCTTTGAGTCCTTCGTAGAGAACCTTTCTTCTTTCTGCAAATATGCTCCTCACCTTTTCAAGGTGATCCCAATCAAATGCTTCAAGAGCTGCGTACTGGCTCAGTGTTGGAGCGGAGATAAAAACGTTCTGAATCACTATCTCTGCGCTTCTTACTAAATCCTCTGGAAGTATCATCCAGCCTATCCGGAAGCCGGGCATACAGAAGTATTTGGAAAATCCATTTATGACGATTGCCCTGTCCGTAAACTCAAGTGCGGTGTGCTCTTCTCCTTCATACACAAGACCGTGGTATATCTCATCCGAAATCAGATAAATACCTTCTTTTTCGCAGTACTCAGCGAGCTCTCCTAAGGTTTCCTTTGAATATAAACTGCCTGTGGGGTTTGAGGGAGATGATATATGAACAGCTTTTACATCCATAGCTTTGAGCATATCAGCCTTTATCTCGTAGTTGGTTTCCTTTGAAACGGGAATGAACTTGGGTTCTATGTCAAGCAGGTGTGCAAAGTTCTTGTAGCAAGGGTATGAAGGATCTGCAAGAGCTATTTTATCTCCCTGATTGAGAAGCACAGCGTATGCAACCAGAAAAGCACCTGATGTACCTGTTGTTATGGCTATCCTGTCAGGTGATATATCAATCTTATACTTTATCCTGTAGAACTCTGCTATCTTTTCTCTCAACTCCAAGAGCCCGAGGGCGGGTGTGTAGAAGTACTTCCTTTCCTTTACAGCTCTTTCCAGAGCATCAAGGACTTTCGGGGAGGGTTCAAGATCCGGCTCTCCTATCTCAAGGTGAATTACGTCCTCGTACTTCTGTGCCTCTGCAAGAATATCCATTACAATAAACGGAGCCAGTCTATCTCTTCTGAGCATTTTTCCTCCAACTCATTATAATCTCTGTAACTTCAGCTGCCTTCTGGGGATCCATAGCTGCGAGGATTTGACCAGCCTGCCTTTCCTTCAGCCTTATAAGTATCTCCGCAGCTATATGAGGTTTAACGTTGTTAAGAATTGCTCCTGCTTCATCCGAGGGAGTTTTACTGACTATCTTTATAAGCTTTTGAACCTCCTTTTCCTCTTCTTCTGTGAGAGGTTTCTTCCTCAAAGCCTCAAGCTTTTTCCTTTCCTCTATCAGTCTTTTCAGCTTTTCCTCTACAACTTTTTCTATCTCCTTTAGTCTGTCTTCTTGCTTTTTACTTTCTATCTCTTTTAGTTTCTCTTGAACTGCACTCTGGGAATAAACTGCAAGTGAAAACACCAGCAGTATCTGCAGACTTCTTTTTATCAGATGTATAAAGCCAAGCTGGAGGAACTCTCTTTTCAAAGCCTTGGTGTAGTCTTCATAAGCTATCTTGTCTTTGAGTATTTTTACAGCTTTCTCTTCTCTCTTAAGTTCTTTGAGGGTTTCTAATTCCTCATTCTTTATTCTTTCAAGCTCTTTTAGTCTTTTTTCTATCTCATTTATTTTGTTCACAAAAGCCCTCTGACGAAAGATGAGTTGAATTGCTTCTTGTGAGTTCGTTATCTTTTCCTGACAGATTTTCAATTCCCTCTCACAGAGCTTTTTCTCCTCAAGAAGCTGTCTTATTTGCTCATCCAGTTCCCTCAGCCTTTTTGCCCTTTCTTTTTCCTCAATCTCCTTTATCCTCAGTATTCTCTTCAGGTTCATCTTATCTTCTCCAAAATCAAGCTGAGATCTTCCTTAGTATTCATGTTCAGAAACGACAGAAGTTCTGGATCTACATCCTGCAACTTATCTTCTGTTACAGCCTTGTATTTAATATTATCTATAAATCCTATAACACTTCTTCCTCCTATCTTCAAATACTCTTCAAGCTTAGGTAGTACCGCCCTTAAATACATCCCGATCAAAGGGTGAAGCTTTCCCTTTATAGAAAATATCGTTATGGGTTCCTGATATTCCTCTATGAGGATATCTAAAACGCCTCTTTTTATAAGAGGGGTGTCTCCGCTCAGTATAAGGATCTTTTCGCTTTGAGATTCTTTAAGAGCTGTATATATACCAATAACAGGTGCCTGATCGGGCAGTAGGTCTACAACCACTTGAGCGTCAGTATCCTTGAACTTAGTCTTGTCCTTTGTAACTATATATACTTCCGAACATACCTCCTTTGCTACTCCTATGACATAATCAATGGTTCTTACCGAATTGATTTTGTAAAGGAGTTTATCCTCTCCAAACCTTCTACTCTGACCGCCCGCAAGTATAAAGCACTCCATTACTCTTTAATATATAGGACAGCTCCGTTCTCTAGAACTATAACTTGGGTGCTGTTTTCCTCTGCACTAACTCTTTTTTCTTCCCTCTTCGGAATGTAAACATAGGTGCCAATGGGAATGTACTCTCCCTTTATGTGAGGGTTCATATCTCTGAAGGTACTTTCTTTTACCTTTGCCTCTCTGAGGAACTTTTCCACGCTTTCATCTCTCCTCACTATCCTGTGTTCAATCTTTAAGCTGTCTATTCTCACATTCAAACCATACTTTTCAGGAGAATTCGCTATCAGGAGCATTGCAAAGAACATAGGAACGTACTTTCTCGTCTGCTGGGGCAGTGCCCACCTCGTTTTCCAGAAGTCTGCACCCCCTGTTTTTCTCTCAACGCATCCTTCTCCGCAGTTGTAGGCTGCGAGCACAAGCTCCCAGTCATTGAAGCGTGTGTAAAGATCCTTTAAGTATCTTGCCGCTGCGTGAGTTGATCTGATCAAATCAAATCTCTCATCAATCTTTTCATCAATTCTGAGACCATACTTCTTTGCGGTGAAAGGCATGAGCTGCCATATACCGCCAGCTCCGGATTTTGATACAGCGAAGGGATTAAATCCACTCTCAATTATGGGTAGCAAAGCAAGTTCTTCGGGAAGCCCATACTCCTTCAGGATAGGTTTTATGTAAGGTATGTAGAGATTTGCCCTTCTGAGAGCTGTTTCAAGACTCTTTCTGCTTTTCAAAAATTTTCTTATGTAATGCTCTATTTCTTTTCTTTCAGGAATACTGATACCGAAACGTTTTGCCTCATTTCTTATAAACCTTTTTTCCTCTTTCGTAAACAGAAACTGTCCTTTCTTCACTATGACTATGTCCTTTCTATCTTTATACAGAACAACCTGCTTTACGGTAGGTGTGCATCCGATGAGGAATATCCCCCCCAGAAGGATTATAGCTTTCCGCATCTTCCAATAATTATAAGATTCGGAAAGCCTTTGAAAGTTTATAATTTTAAGTATCATGAACAACCGCAAAGTGATTGAAGAAGCCTTGGAGGTTCTCCCCGGTGGTGTTAACAGTCCCGTCAGGGCTTTTAAGGCGGTGGGCGGAGAGCCTATAGCCTTGGTGAAGGGAAGAGGTTGCAAGGTATGGGATGCTGATGGGAATGAGTATATTGACTTCCTTGCATCTTGGGGTCCTTTAATACTGGGTCATGCACATCCGAAGGTGGTAAAAGCTGTAAAGGAGGAAATTGAAAAGGGATTGTCCTTTGGACTCACGAATCCTCATGAAGTCAGGTTGGCACATCTTGTGGTTGAGATGGTTCCCTCGGTGGAGAAGGTTCGTTTCGTTAATTCGGGAACTGAAGCCACGATGTCTGCGGTTCGCCTTGCGAGGGGGGTCACCGGCAGAAAGTATGTTGTGAAGTTTGATGGATGCTACCACGGACATTACGATAGCCTTCTTGTGAGTGCTGGATCTGGGGTTGCTACCTTTGGAATTCCGGGAACGCCAGGGATACCCGAAGATATAGCAAACCTCACCATAGTTGTTCCCTTTAACGATAAGGTATCCGTTGAAGAAGTTTTCGGAAAGTATGGCGACAACATAGCCTGTGTGATAGTTGAACCTGTTGCCGGTAACATGGGTGTCGTTCCGCCAAGGGGAGATTTCCTGAAATTTCTAAGGGATATAACCAGGAGGTACGGAACTCTCTTAATCTTTGATGAGGTTATAACCGGGTTCAGGCTCTCTAAAGGTGGAGCTCAGGAACTTTTTGGCGTTGAGCCGGACATAACCTGTTTGGGTAAAGTGCTCGGAGGTGGTATGCCTGTCGGAGCTTACGGTGGAAAGAAAGAGATAATGTCTCAGATAGCACCTGAGGGTCCTGTGTATCAGGCTGGAACCTTATCCGGGAATCCTGTTGCTATGGTCGCTGGAGTTGAAACTCTCAAGGAGCTCAGAGATAAAGAACCTTACCAGGAACTTGAGAGGAAGATGAAAAGGTTGTCAGAAGGAGTAGGTGAGATTCTCAGAGAAAAAGGTATAGCTCACAGGATAAATACGATTGGCTCTATGATGACGGTTTTCTTCACTGACAGGGAGGTTTATGACTTCGCAAGTGCAAAGACATCTGACACTGAATTTTTTGGCAGGTTTTTCAGGAAACTCCTTGAGAAAGGAGTTCTTATACCTCCCTCCCAGTTTGAAGCCTGGTTTGTCAGCACTGCTCATGAAGACAGGCACATTGACGAAGCCCTTGAGAGGATAAGTTCGGCGATTAAGGAACTTTAATGAAGAGAACCTTTATATACGGAACGCTGATACTTGTTCTGATTCTGTTTGCGAGTTTCTCCTATATTTTTTTTAAAACCTTCACAAAGGAGACTGTTCAGGTTCTATTTAATCTGAAGAGAAGATACCTTTTCCTAACCTTTTTTTTCCTGTTCCTATATCACACCTTTGACAACCTGAGACTGTTTATACTCTCAAGGGCTGTAAATCTGAGATACTCACTCCTCTACGGCTACATCATGTCGTTCGTAAACACCTTTGGGGCTACGGTTACACCAGCTCACGTGGGAGGGGAGTTTGCGGCGGTTTACATGCTCCTTAGAAAAGGGGCGAGTGTTCACAAGGTTATGAGCATAGTTACGATGAAAGCTCTGTCGGGAAGTGTGTTCTTCCTGCTCGGACTACCTGCCTTGCTGTGGCACTTGCAGAAGAATCCTTCTCAGATAATTCCGGTTCTTGAAATACTTGTTGCTGTTCTCCTGATCTCTGGACTGGTCTATTTAGGGGTTAATATCTTTCTGAAGAAAAACCACGATAGACCACTTGTCAGCAGATTAAGGAAAGGTCTTAGAAGGTACGCATACTACCTGAAGATATTCGGTTACAAGCGGAAGGGCTACTTCATCTCCTCTGTTCTCTCCAGTATAGCCCTGTACGTATGCTTCCTCCTCATAGCTCCAGCCTTAGCTAAGGCTTTTGGAAAGGAAGAGAGTTTTTTTGATCTCTTTGCATCTCAGATAAGTCTGCTGTATGCCATATTCATAAGCCCTACGCCGGGTGGTAGTGGTGTAGGGGAAATCGGAGGACTTGCAATTTTTGCACCTTTTCTTGAACCCTTTGAGCTTGGAGTGTTCGTTATACTCTGGCGCTTGATAAGTCAGTACCTCAGTGCCCTTATAGGAGGTTTCCTGTTTGCCCTATGCTTGCTGAAAGATTTAAGAAATTGACACACTCACTGCTCATAGCAGTTTCCCTATACCTTGCTTTCTCAAAACTGAATCTCTGGTTTTTATCTCTACCAGCACTGTTTTTCCTAACACGTTTGAGAAACTTTAAATTCTGGTTCTTTACGGGCTTTTGTTTCTTCTTCCTTTCCCTCTTCTGGGTCAGGATAGCTATGATTGATTACGGGGGGGTATCTCTCCCGATAGCATACGGTCTTGTTCTTTCCCTTTCCCTGTTTATGACCCTTTATCAGTTCGGTCTGTCCTATTTGCTGTGGAAAGTTTTCAGATTCAATTTTTTCCTCCTGCCTGCTCTGTGGACACTTGTAGAAATCTTGAGGTCTTCGTTTCCCTACGGAGGCTTTCCTTGGCTTTTGATCGGAGAGCTTCTTGTTGACTTCCCTCTCATCAAATATTATCTGACGGCCGGCGGTGTATATCTTGGCTCTCTTATTCTTTGGTACGTATCTCTCACTCCACTCCTCTTAAGAAAAAGGAAATACGCCTTTCTTCTCATCACTGTGTTTCTTATTCCACTGCCTTTCTTTAAGATGCATGAAAGAGGTATAAACAGTAAGGATTTAAGAATTGCGATAGTTCAGCCGAACGTCTCTGAGGAAGTAAAGCTCAGCGAAGAAAAATTCTATGAATATCTTCCTGTTTACTGGAAACTGCTTGATGAGATAATAAAGCACAAACCGGACATAATATTTCTGCCCGAATCTGCCTTCCCCTTTACCGCTAATGAGTTATACACAAAAGGAAAAAAACTAATTAAGTATTCGGAAAGAGCTGTTATAGTGACGGGATTGATTGATATCAGATATTCTGGAGATGAACCTGAACCTTACAATTCCGTCTTTGTTCTTCACAAGGGTGTGATAATAGACTTCTATGACAAGATCAAGCTTTTGCCCTTCGGTGAGTATGTGCCTTTCCCCTTTGGATTCATAAAGGATATCTTCGGTGCCATAGCTGGTATTGATTACATCCCCGGAAATGAGCCAAGATGTGTTACGGTGAATGATCTAAAGATAGCGACTCCCATATGTTTTGAGATATCCTACTTCAATCTGATAAGAAAGATGTCGTCCTGCGCAGACTTAATAGCGGTATTTACGAACGACGGCTGGTTTAGGGATTCTGACGGAAGTTTTCAACATTTGAGGCAAGCTCGTGTGAGAGCTATCGAGAACGGGAAGTTCCTCCTGTGGATAAACAACACTGGACCCTCAGCAGTCATATCACCGGCAGGTGAAATTCTAAAGTCAATCCCTTACGGAAAGACAAGTTATCTGATTTACTCCTTTCACAGATAGAGTCGCCAGCAGCCTTCAACCCCCTCCACAGACTTTATGGAGTTTATAACCGCATTTAAATGCGTCTTGTCGGAGACATCTATCATGAAGTCCATAATTGCAGTTCCATCCCCTGTGGTTTTTGTAAGAGACTCCCATATATTTGAACCGCTCTCTGCGATACTCCTCGTTATCTCCGATAGAATTCCTATTCTGTCCCTTGCCTTTACCCTTATCCTTGTCTTAAATTTGCCTTTCGGCTTCCAGCGGGCTTTGAGAACCTTTTCGGGGAAATGCTCCATTATGTATCTGAGGTTTGAACAGTTCTTTTCATGAAGAACTATTCCCTTCCCACGGGTAACAACCCCGTATATATCGTCTCCCGGAACAGGATTACAACACTTGCCTATCTCATACATCACGCCGCAGAGCCCATCTATCGCAACCTCACCACCGCTTTCAGCTCTTATCCTCTCTTCGGAAGTCTTCTTCTTTGGTGCTATCAGGTTCATTATCTTTGAGGGAGAAAGCTTACCGCTCCCAAGAGCTATAAAAAGCTCCTCCTCATCTTTGAATTTCACCTTCGCTCTTATCTTTCTTAGAAGTTCATCTGGTGAAAGATTTGTGGACTCTCTTATCTTTTCAAAGATCTTCTTTCCATCGCTCAGGAATCTTTCCCTTTCTATCTGCTTTATATAGTGCTTTATTCTGTTCTTTGCCTTTGATGTAACCACGAACTTGAGCCAATCAGGGTTCGGTTTCTTGGCAGGGCTCGTTATTATCTCAACCTGATCACCACTTCTGAGCCTGTAGTTTAGAGGAACTATCCTCCCGTTAACCTTAGCTCCCGCACAGTGGTTTCCAATCTCTGTGTGAATGTAGTAGGCGAAATCTATCGGTGTTGCTCCCATCGGCAGGACAACGAGATCGCCTTTCGGAGTAAAGACAAAGACTTCCTCGGAGAAAAGCTCCCTCTTTAGACTGTCCAAAACCTCGGTCGGATTTTTGCTTCCCTGGATGTTTTCCACAAGATTCCTGAGCCAGGCAAAGATCTCTTCTCCTTCTGCTCTTTCCTTTCCCTCCTTGTATGCCCAGTGGGCTGCTATACCCTTCTCAGCTCTGAGATGCATATCCCACGTTCTTATCTGAAACTCAACCATCTTTCCCTTAGGAGCAATCACCGTTGTATGAAGGGACTGATACAGGTTCGGCTTGGGAAGGGATATGTAGTCCTTAAACCTTCCGGGGACGGGTTTAAATACGCTGTGAATTATTCCCAAGATTATGTAACACTCCTGAACTGTATCAACTATTATCCTCACACCGAGAAGGTCGTGAACTTCCTCAAGCTTTATGTTCTTTCTTATTGTCTTCTGCCACACGCTATAAAAATGTTTAGGTCTGTAGCTTATTTCAGCAGAGATATTTGCTTTTTTAAGTTCCTCCTTTATTTTAGGAATCACAAACTTCTTGAGATAAACTTCCAGGTCTTCTAAGGACTGACTCACGAACTTTTTTACCCTTTCATACTCCCTCGGGTAAAGGTGTTTGAAAGCAAGATCTTCAAGGCTCCTCTTTATCTCCCATATACCGAGCCTGTGGGCTATGGGTGCGTAAACTTCCAGAGTTTCCTCTGCTATCCTTATTCTTTTATCTCTTCTCAAATAGCCAAGTGTTTTCATGTTGTGTAGTCTGTCTGCAAGTTTTACGATGACGACCCTTATGTCCTTTGCAGTTGCGAGGATTAATTTTCTGAAGTTCTCAGCCTGGGCTTCCTTGAGGTTTCTGAACTTTATCTTCCCTATCTTTGTTACCCCTTCAACTATGTCCGCAACATCTTTTCCGAAGAGTTCTTCTATCTCCTCATAGGTCGCGTCCGTATCCTCAAGAACGTCGTGAAGAAGACCCGCGATAACAGTTGTAGAGTCCATATTCAGGTCTGCAAGGACCTTAGCTACATTTACTGGATGGACTATGTATGGCTCTCCCGATTTTCTTTTCTGGTCTTTGTGTTTTTCTGATATGAACTCAAATGCTCGGTGGATACGTTCTTCCTCCCCCGGATACTTTTCCTCTATACCTTCCAGAATTTCACCAAGCTTGAGCTGAGTAACTGCCATTAGAATAAATATAAGCGTTTTAAAGGGGAGAAAAGATGTTACTGGATAAGGTTTTCAGTTTTCTTTCTAACAACATAGGAATTGACCTGGGGACGGCAAACACCGCTGTTTACATGCAGGGAAAGGGAATAGTTATGTACGAGCCTTCAATAGTGGCTATTGACGTAAAGACGAGAAAGGTCCTGGCTGTAGGTAAGGAAGCCAAGGAAATGGTTGGAAAGACCCCTGAGAACATACAGGCGATAAGACCTCTCAGGGACGGGGTTATAACTGATTTTGAAATAACTCAGATCATGCTTTCCTACTTCATAAAGAGGGCTCTTGGCAGTACCCTCTTCAAACCTAAACCAAGAGTTGTGATAGGCGTTCCTACGGGGATAACTCCTGTTGAAAAAAGAGCGGTGATAGACGCAGCGAGAAGTGCAGGAGCGAGGGAGGTTTACCTGATAGCGGAACCCATGGCGGCCGCAATAGGTGCGGATCTTCCTGTTGATGAGCCGATAGGGAACATGGTGGTTGACATAGGTGGTGGAACCACGGAAATAGCGGTCATTTCTCTTGCAGGGATAGTTGTGTCTAACTCCCTCAGGATAGCGGGTGATGAAATGAACGAGGCGATAATCCAGTACATAAAGAGACAGTTTCACATACTCATAGGTGAGCAGACGGCGGAGAAGATAAAGATAGAGCTCGGCAGTGCGGTTATGGAGGAAGAAGAAAAGAGTATGGAGATAAGAGGGAGGGACATGACCGGACTTCCTAAGACTATAAGGATAACGAACCATCATATAACGGAAGCTCTTGAGGATACGATAAACTCCATAATAAATGCTATAAGGGTTACCCTTGAAAGAACACCCCCAGAGCTCGCTGCGGACATAGCGGATAGAGGTATAGTTCTTGCAGGTGGAGGTTCTCTCCTCAAAAACATGGACAGGAGGATCCAGTTAGAGACGGGCATAAAAGCACTTTACTGTGAGGAGCCTCTGATAGCGGTGGCAAGGGGAGTAGGAAAGGTTCTTGATAACCTTGAGCTGATAAGGAGAATCTCCATGGAATGACGGGGAAGAGATTTCATATCCTGTCCCTGCTTGCGACAGCCCTCGGACTTTTTCTGTTTTTCTCCAACCTGTCAAGGTTCTTCTACATTAGAGAATTTGTGAAGGCTGTTAATACTCTGGTAACTCCGCTGCTTGAGTTCAAAGAACATGTGTTTTCGGAGGCTAAAGAGGAGATAGGAGCTTACTTTCGTCTTGTCGGTGTGGAGAAGGAAAACATAAAGCTGAGAAGAAAGGTAAACTCCCTGCTTCTTTCTGAGAAGGAACTCAAAGCCTGCTTGTCTGAACTTGAAACTCTAAGGGAAAAGATCGGTCTAACTACTGAATTCGGAAGGCTAAAGTATAGCGTTTCAAGGATCATCTATTACGATCCTTCAGGATTTGACCTGTTCGTGATAATAAAAGGAGGGAAGGACAAAGGATTTAAGGAAGGGGATCTTGTTGTTTCCGAAAGGGCTGTGGTCGGCGTTATTGAAACGGTTCTCGGTTCAACGAGCAGGGTAATAACACCCTTCAATGAAAAATTTTCCTTATCCGCTGTTGTAGGAAAGAGAAAAAAGAGATACATATACAAGGGAGGATACCCTCTGGGAGATCTGCTCCATGTAAATGTTGAGGACAAAGTAACTAAAGGTGAAAAGGTATTTCTTGTAGGTATGAAAAGGAAGATACCTCCTTTCCTTATAGGGAGGGTTGAAGAGGTTAGCAGAGGAAAAGACCCCTTCTTTAAAAGGGTAAAGGTGAAACCCGCTGTTGATCCGAGAGCCGAGGAGTATATCTATGTTATCAGGAGGTAGGGGTGAAATACCTTCTTTTATTCTTGCTTGCGGTTTTCCTTGAAGTTGCGGTTCTGCAAGCTCTGTTTAAACCCGGCTTTATAGCCCCCGATCTGGTTCTGATACTGCTTCTTTCAAGGGCATACCTTTTAGGAAGAAGCACCATTCTCTGGGCTGTCTTCGGCGGAGTCCTTCTGGACATAATGACGGATACGATAGGTCTTAACTTAGCCCTTGAAACACTGTCGGTTTACATATTCATGCTTATAGAAGAGAAAATCCTCTTCAGAACGGTGGTCGCATTCTTAATCTCTGCGGGAGTTACACTTCTTGTGAAGAAGTCTCTATCGTTGCTCATGATGAAGATAAAGTTCTCCTTTGACGTTTCCGTATCCATCTTCCTTGGATCTTGGCTCTTAGAGATGGTAGCTCTGCTTGCTATATACTTACTTTACATTAGACGAAAAGAATGAACAGACGTGGATTCATCCTTCTGCTTACATTGTTGGTAAGTGTTTTCTTTGCAATACTCTCCCGGCTCTTTCAGATTCAGGTTCTCAGAAGGAGTCATTATCAGAAACTTTCCAAAAGAAACTACCTCAGAGTCCGAAATCTTTATCCTCCTCGCGGTGATATATACGACAGGAACGGTGAAAAGCTTGCTTACGATGAACCAAGATACGTTCTAAGTCTTGATTATTACAGACTTGGTAAAGAAGAGCTTGATAGGTTAAAAAGATCCCTCAGGGAGGTGTTTGGGATAAACCTTGAAAAGGTTATAAAGGAGGATAGG
>CAZPVY010000044.1:0-13277 GCA_964590265.1 uncultured Aquifex sp.
AGTCTGGGGGGTTGTTCCAAGAGTGACCCGATCTTTTCCTCTACAACGCTGTTCAGTTTTGGAAATTGAGGAAAGAGAAAGAAAAGAAGCTATGGTGGAGGAAAGTCCCTTCTTCTATCCGAGCTTTGAAGAAGTTCTCAGAGCCAAACCAGTAGGTGTTATTGAAAAGGGAAAGTATAGACCGGTAGTAGCCCGTTTTCTGCCCGCTGATATAAAAAGAAGATACTCCAAGGACTCCGTGATAAACATTGAAACTGATGAGAGGGAGTTCATAAAAAAGCTCCTTGAACTTTACATAACCTTTTTCATTAAGGAAGTATTTCTTGAACACTTCACTTCCATAAACTTTGCAAGATACAGGGCTATAACAAGAATAACGGAAAACATAGACAAAAAACTTGTCTTTTATAGAAAACTCCAGAATAAACTCAGACAGGAGAGGATAAACAAAGAGATAGAAGATATTATTTACTCCTTCATTGCAACCGAGGAAAAAAGACTCCGAGAATACATGGAAAAGGGATATGTTCTTGAGGTTGATGTTAATTTGCCTAAAACATATATGAACTTCCTCAAAAGAAAAATAGAGACCCTTGGTTTTTCTATAAGGAGAGTTGAGAGAAAGAAACTGCTTGGTGGTTTCAGACTTGTAGGATTTGATCTGTTTCTTGACCTTTCAGTGTACGGAGAGTTTAGATCGTTGAAGCGATTTGCCAGATTAAATATATTTAAAAATTTAAGGGCTGGTAGCTCAGTTGGCAGAGCAGCGGACTCTTAATCCGCAGGTCGCGGGTTCAAGTCCCGCCCAGCCCACTATGGTATGTATATCACTACATCTCCCCTACCATTTAACTTTGCCTGACAAGAGAGCCTTTCATTCTCCTCAAGTCCAAATTCCTGAATTGCTTCTTCTTCTTCAAATTCCGGAGGGTAAAGATTTTCCATCCCCTCAAGGATTATAACTTTACAGGAAGAACACTGCCCGTGCCCTCCGCACGCACTGTCTATCTCGTAGCCGTATTTGTAAAGTATCTCCATTAAGCTCTGATTTTCTATTCCTTCAAATTCTTGATTGTTAAGGTTCAGAACCCTCACCTTGGGCACTCCTCAAGACCTCCGTGAGCCTTTCCTCAAGTATCTTTATAGCCTCTCCGATGTCCTCCTTCTGGGAGGCAGCAAGCCTCGGAAAGTCCGTTATTTCTATGGTTTCAAGCATTGGTTTTTTTTCTCTATCATAAATTATCCCTATCCAGACTCCATAAATACCTGTTTCTCTCCACTCAGCAGGCTGTGTTTTAGATTCATACTGTATCTTCACACTCCCTTCACCCAGAACGTCAAGGATTACCTCTCTATCCTCAGGAGTTATGGGAATCTTATTGATGTATATGACGTGTTCTTCACCCTTTTCATAAAAATCTTTTAATGCCTGCAGTATCTCCGTAAGTATGGGAACGGCATTCATCAACATATCAGCTCACCCACAGCTTGAGTATATTCAGCCCAGCTCTTTATACCTTCCAGCTTCTTTAGGATACTCCCTTCTTTGAAAAGAACAACCATGGGTGCAAAGTAGATTCCGAGATCTCTTACAAGAACTTTCACCTCATCTATATCACACCAGAAGAAGCTTACTTTATCACCAAACGCGTTAGCCAATTCGGGGAACACTATATCAACATCAAATATCTCCTTTATCTTAGAGGAGTCCTTTTCAGAACGCACATACAGGACAAAGTTCTCCTTGCTATTTATAAGCTCCTTGAGCTTCTCCTCTCCTATCTTTTCAATCTCCTTCAGCTTCATAGCCTTTCCCACCTATCTGAAATTAAATGATAGACCTATGCATCTCCAATCTTCTGGAAAACATGAACACCCCACTCCTGGAGCTGTTTAACTGTTTCCTCAATGAGGAGCGGAAGTTTCTCTTCTATCTCAGGGCTAAGCTCAGTACTTAACTCAAGGCTCTTGGGTTCAAGTCCCATAACCACTATCTCTTTGAGGGGTTTGTCCATCACATCAAGGAGTCCAAGAACTTCCTGAAATCCGATTTCATGCATTGAAACCTTTTTCCTGAAGTACTTTTTAACCTCTTCTCCCCTGAACTTGTAAAAAGTTGCAGGTTTCCCTCCACCTGCTATCGCATCAAGGACAAGAAGCCTATCCACTCCGTCCAAGTAATAAAGAAGATCTATCCCGAGGGTGCCCCCGTCCATAAGCTCAACACCCTCGGGAAACTCGTACTCTTTCCTCAGCCTCTCAATAGCTCTAACACCAAGCCCTTCGTCTGTCAGGAGTATGTTCCCTATTCCAAGAACAACTATCTTTTCCATCACTTAACGTCCTCTATATCAATGGGCTCTTTCTTAAAGAACTTATATCCGCTGAACATTGAGGAAAGTTCTCCATTCTTCTTTATTACCTCTTCCCTTATAACAAAGTAGACGTGAAGTATTGCAAAGAGGATTATAAGCCACGCTACCCAGTGATGCCACATGTGTGTAGGGAATTCTCCTCCAAGAGCCCATATTACCCATCCGAACAGGGAAGCCCAGAAGCCTTTAGGATCAGACATCCCGTACATAGCAAAGCCCGTAATTATCATGAAGAAGATCGCGAGATAGACGAGGGGGTAAACCGATCTTGCACATGCGTTTCTGATGTATTCATGCCCCTCGTCATCTCTTATTACAAAGAGATACTTCAGGGTTACCTCCTTTATACCTGCCCAGTACTCACTCCTCCATACTGTTGGAATCATAAGCCTGTCTCTTTTACTGAAGACAGCTATGATGACCCTGAATATAAAGCTTGCAAGAAGTATGTAACCTGCTATGAAGTGTATCTTTCTTATGAATCCCATAGTTATTCCTGCATCGTAAGCGTATGTGGCTTCAACTCCTGTTGGACCTTGGAAGAATGGAGATCCTATGTATAGACCTGTAGCAAATAGGATTATTATCGCTAAGAAGTTTATCCAGTGCCATATCCTTAACCCCGGGCTGAATATGTATATCTTTTTAGCTTCCTCTATCCTCATAGCTCACCTCCTTCAGCAGGCAGGAAGCCCTCCCTGAACCTTGACCTCAACTATCTCATTTCCTTCCGCATCATAGAGGTGGGTGGAACATGCAAGACATGGGTCAAAGGAGTGGATACCTTTGAGAACTTCAACAGGCTTTTCGGGAATCTTCACAACGGTGTCCTTCATACACTCCTCAAAAGCACCCTGACCTCCCATTGGATCCCTTGCTCCACCGTTCCATGTTGTTGGAACAACACATTGATAGTTCTTTATCTTTCCATTCTCAATTATTACCCAGTGCCCGAGGGCACCTCTCGGAGCTTCCGTTATACCAATACCTTTTGCTTCTTTGGGCCACTTAGAAGGCTCCCATTTCTCCATATTTGCGACGGCTGTATCCCCAGCTTTGATATTGTCAATCAGCTTTTTGAAGAAGTACAGGTTTGCAGCTGCACCCACCTGAGCCTCAAGCCCCCTTGCAGCTGTCCTTCCAACAGTTGTAGGTAGCCATACGTGAGGTGGTAGTCCGAGGACTTTGGAGACCGTGTCTATCTGATTCACAATCATCTCATCCATCCAGGAGGGCTTTATGTGTCCCTGTTTTACAGCAGTGTAGGTGATTATGTATCTTGCTAAGGGTCCAACCTCGCAAGGCTTTCCTCTCCATCTGGGAGACTTTATCCAAGAATACTTACCGTTTTCATCAAGATACTTCCAGTGGGTCTTCGTTCCCTCCTTTGGACCTGTATAGTTAGGCTCGGTGATACCGTCCCACGGATGAAGCCCTTTTGACTCATCAGGATACTTGTACCACGAGTGAGCGACGAATTCTTGAATAATCTCAGGATCCATGAAGTCCTTGCCAACCATAGGATAGTACTTAGCCTTATCAACCCCTTTGGCAAAGTCTTCAACCACACCGTTGCAGTGATAGAGTATCTTGTTGTGGTAATCTCCACCCTTTATATCGTCGTAAGGCTCATCAGGGAATTCTCCATAACCAATTACGCGTTTCTTAGAAAGACCTCCACCGTAAGTCCATCCTTTCTGCACATATATGTGTCCTATGGCAAGCAGATCTATCAGGTAAAAGAGATTGATTGCTTCAACCTGAGTATAAATAGCATCTTCAACTACAGCAAGTTTTTCGGCATTTATCGGAGCGTTCATATCATCCATGGAGATTGAACACATCATTCCACCCACTATATAGTGGGGATGAGGGTTCTTTCCTCCGAAAACGACTTGTGGTATGAAGAGCTCTCTCTGGACATCAAGCATGTTCAGGTAGTGAGCAACAGCCATCAGATGCACTTCAGGAGGTAGGAGCTTGTAATCTGGGTGATCCCACCAGTGTGCCGCAAATATTCCGAGCTGTCCACTATCAACGAGCTTCTTTATCTTCTCCTGGAATGTTCTGAAGTAACCGGGAGTAGCTTTGGGAAACTTCCTTGGATAAGCCCTGCGCCCGAGGGGGTCTGGCAGAAGCTCTGCTATCGCTCCATACTTTTCAAGGAGCTTGTTCTGGAGAGCAGCCGTAGCAACAGGATCAGCCTTCAAAGCCTCAACAGGAGACACCCAATCAAGGGCGTGGAGGTGATAAAAGTGGACAAGGTGGTCATGAGCCTGTAGAGAGCCATACATTATGTTTCTTATATAGTTTGCGTTCTTGGGTATTTTTATTCCGAGCGCATCTTCAATACATCTTACTGAGGCAAGGGCGTGTATCGAGGTACAGACCCCACATATCCTCTGAGTGAAAGCCCATGCATCTCTTGGATCTCTTCCCTTGAGTATGAGCTCAATACCCCTCCACATCGTCCCCGATGAAACAGCATCTTTTATCTTTCCTGTTTTCTCATCAACTATAAGCTCAATCCTGAGGTGTCCCTCGATCCTTGTCACTGGATCAACAACGACCCTCTTCATAATTCACACCTCCTTATTCTTCTTTCTTTCCGGAATTTCTGATCTTTGAAACAACACCATGAACAACAGCACCACCAACTGCTGCCGCAGCAGCAACCGCACCCACCTTATCTGCATTTGCCTCCTGATTAGGAACAGGAATATTTGTAAGCCTTTCATAGAAGGGTCCATTATCCCAGAAGTCCTTTTCAGAACAACCTATGCAACCGTGTCCAGCCTGTATAGGGTAGGAAAGACCGTTGTACCACCTTATGCTTCCACACTGGTTGTAGGTTGTGGGTCCTCTGCACCCCACCTTATAGAGACACCAGCCTTTCTTAGCACCGTCATCATCAAACTTTTCAACGAACTGTCCTGCGTTAAAGAAGGCTCTCCTATAACAGGTGTCGTGTATCCTGTTTCCATAGAACATCTTTGGTCTTCCCTGAGAGTCAAGAGGAGGAATTCTGTCAAAGAGAACCATGTACATTATCACTCCCGTCATAACCTCTGCTATTGGAGGACATCCGGGAACTTTAATAATCGGCTTATTTGTTATAACCTTGTGAACCGGAACCGCAGTAGTTGGGTTGGGTTTTGCAGCCTGAACACATCCCCATGATGCGCAAGAACCCCACGCAATTATAGCTTTTGCTCCTTCAGCGGACTCCTTTAAGTGCTCAAGGAATGGCTTTCCTGCAACTATACAGTACATACCGTCTTCACCAAGAGGAGGGTTTCCTTCTACCGCAAGGATGTAATTCCCCCAGTATTCCTTCATTATCTTCTTCCTGTGCTCTTCAAGGGGTTCTCCTGCTGCTGCGGACAGAGTGTCATCGTACTCAAGGGATATCATGGACAGGACAACATCTGAAGCAAGCGGTGTTGCGGATCTTATGAAGGACTCGGAACAGCACGTACACTCAAGACCGTGTATCCATATGACAGGAACCCTTGGCTTGGTCTCAAGAGCTCTGACAACCGTTGGAACCATTGAGGGAGCAAGCCCCATAAGACCCGTTATAGTTACAGAAAACTTAAGAAAATCTCTCCTGCTCACACCGTGCCTTTTAAAAGCTTCCCAGAAGGTCTCCATCCCTAACCTCCTAAATGAATAATCATTCAATAGTATGATTCCACTCAATCCAATTTTGTCAAGAAAGAAGTTCTTAAAACCTATATAAGCATTACTTATATAGATTTAAGGTTTTCAAATGCTTTCATTTTTTAAAGCGTTCCATATGTTCTGTGCTATGTCATCAACGTATTCCATAAGGGGCTTTTCAAGCACACCCTCTCCGTGAAGGAAAACTATCCCTCCCATAGGTCCCATCACAGTAACAAAGGCAGGAAAGAAATCCTGATTTCTTAACTCTCCCCTTTCAACTCCATTTGACAGGAGGATCATAACCTCGGTTACAACTTCTCCCACACAGGCAAATCCTTCACATCCTTCTTTAAAAACTTCTCTGTTTGACAGAAAAACCCGCAGGAAGTAATCTATCAGTTCCGGCTCTTTAAGAGATATCTCAAAGAAGCCTTCAACAAGTTTCCTTATCTTTTTCTGCGTAGGTATGTCTTCCTCGTTTATAGCCCTGAGCTTCTCTGCAACCCATCTTGATACAGTAAGCATTATTTCCTTCGCAAGCTCTTCTTTAGATTCAAAGTAGTTATAGAGATTCCCGACGCTCATGTTAAGTGCCTTTGCAATATCCGGCATCGTTGTGTTGTAGTAACCCTTCTCCGCAAAGAGTTTACAAGCAATCCTTATAATCTGAAGTCTTTTTTCTTCTTTGAGCCTCTCCCTTAGGTTCTGACGTGTGACCATTCAGCCAACCCTCAAGCTCCTCTTACTCTTTATGAACTCAAGCCACCTGTCAAAACCTTCGCCCGTCTTTGAAGAGATTTTAATAATATCAAGTTTCGGATTTACCTTTCTTGCCGATTTTATAGCTCTTTCAACATCAAAGTCCATATATGGGAGGAGATCTATTTTAGTAATCAGCATAAGCTCCGCACTTCTGAACATCACAGGATACTTCTCAGGCTTGTCATCCCCTTCAGTTGTGGAAAGCAAAACTACGTCAATGTGAGCTCCCACATCATAGGAGGCTGGGCAGACGAGGTTACCTACATTCTCTATAAATACAACGTCCAACTCCTCAAGAGGCAGGTGGTGAATTCCTTCATGAACCATAAAGGCATCAAGATGGCAAGCCTGACCTGTTGTAATCTGATAAGCAGGAGCCCCTTTATTTTTAATCCTTTCCGCGTCTCTATTGGTCTCAAGGTCTCCTTCTATCACTCCTATCTTCAGCTCATTTCCCAAAAGCTCTATGGTTTTTTCAAGAAGCGTTGTCTTTCCAGCTCCGGGAGAGCTCATAAGGTTTATTGCAAGAACTCCATGTTTCTCAAAATGTTCCCTGTTTGACTGAGCTTGTTTGTCGTTCGCATCAAGTATCTTTGTGAGAACTTCTACTGTTTTCTTATCCTCAAGGGTGGGGTTTGAGTGAGTATGATGGTGATGATGTTCGTGCTCATGATTGTGTTCGTGATCTGTTATTGAACATCCGCAGTCTCTACACATCTCCAAACCTCCTGAATGCTCATTCAGAATTAATATAAAATTTTCACTGATTGCTGTAAACTTTTCCAAATACTACCTGTCCCAGACATATTCCTCCGTCGTTAGGAGGAACCCTCTGATGGGTGTAAACCTTAAAGCCCTCTTCTGTTAGAAGCTCCTTAATCTTTGAAACGAGAGGATCATTCTGCATGACTCCTCCTGAGAGACAGACCCTCTCAATCCCTACCTCTTTTGCTATCTCAAGAGCAATGTAAGCCAAGGTATTTATGAATCTTGTGGGAACTTTTAAAGTGTCCTTCTCCTTAAGAATTGCTTCAAATATAGGTTTCCAATTAATTTGATTTCCATCTATTTCAAAGGGATAAGAGCTTTTCTCCGAAGGGTCATACATATCCTCAATCATCATTGCAGACTGCCCTTCATAGGAGAGGATCTGACGGATGCCTATTAGGGAAGCCACAGCATCAAAGAGTCTGCCGACCGATGAGGAGAGCGGTGCGTTGATACCTTTCTCCCAAGCCCTGTAAAGAATATCAAGCTCCTTTTCTGAAAACTCTTTTATTCTTTCCAAAATCACGCTGAAGGCTTCTTTTTTGAACATATCAAAGAGAAGGGAAAGGGCTACACGCCGGGGCTCTTTTACAGCCTTTTCACCGCCAATGAGCTTGAAGGGTCTGAAGTAGAAAGCCCTTACATAGCTTCTGTAATCTGCTATAAGGAACTCCCCTCCCCAGAGAGTTCCGTCCTCCCCGTATCCCGTCCCGTCCCATGCGATACCGAGAACTTTACCTTTCAAACCATTCTCAGCCATGCAGGAGAGTATGTGAGCGTGGTGATGCTGAACCTTTATTAGAGGAATTCCTCTTCCTTCGGAAAATTCCTCAGCCCACCTTATGGTTTCGTACCTTGGGTGCATGTCACAGATTATTAAGTCCGGCTCAAATTCATAGAGATTCATGAGGTCAAACACAGCTTCTTCAAAGGCTTGCAGGCTCTTAAGATTCTCTATGTCTCCTATGTGCTGACTCAGAATAGCTTTATCGCCGAAGCCTATCGCAAAGGTGTTTTTGAGCATTCCTCCGACTGCAAGGACTTTTTTTTCAAGTTTAAAGGGCAATTGCACGGGAAGAGGAGCGTATCCTCTTGAACGTCTTATAGGTGTTGGAATTCCTCCAATGACCTTTACAACCGAGTCGTCGCACCTTCTCTTTATCTCCCTGTTGTGGACGAGTATATAGTCCGCAAAGTCTGAGAGCTTCTCAAGGGCTTCCTCGTTGTCTTTTACTATCGGCTCGTCTGAAAGGTTCCCAGAGGTAGCAACTATAGGCATATCAAGCTCTCTCAGGATTATGTGGTGAAGCGGAGAGTATGGGAGGAAAGCTCCCACTCTTTTGAGTTTTGGTGCCACCGAAGGAGCGAGTTCCTTTTTCTTCTCTATCAGAACTATAGGTCTTTCAGGCAAAAGAAGGAGTCCTTTCTCCAGCTGTGTGGGGTTTGCATACTCTTCAACCTGACTTAAGTCTCTGAACATCACTGCAAAAGGCTTTTCCTGTCTTCTCTTTCTTTCTCTGAGAAGCCTAATAGACTTTTCATTCGTCGCATCGCAGATAAGATGAAATCCACCGATACCTTTTACCGCAACGATTTTCCCTTCTCTTATCGCATCTATCAAAAGCTTCAAAGCTTTTTCCCTTTCAGCTATAAGTTCTTTATCTGAGTTGTATAAACTTACCCACGGTCCGCAGACAGGACAGGCGTTTGGCTGGGCGTGAAATCTTCTGTTTAAGGGATCTTCATACTCTTTCTGGCATTCACAGCACATCTTAAAGACTTTCATCGTTGTGTTGGGTCTGTCGTACGGGAGTTTCTCAATTATCGTGAAACGAGGTCCACAGTTGGTACAGTTGATAAAAGGGTAAAAGTGCCGACGATCCCTAAGATCAAAAAGCTCCTTGAGACACTCATCACAGGTAGCTATGTCTGGAAGTATCAGAACCTCTTTCTCTCCCGAACCCTCGCTTTTCCTAATCTCAAAGTCTTTGTAGCCGATGGGTTCTAAAAACTCTATATGCTGAGAGTATATGTGAGCAAGAGGGGGTTTTTCCTGATTTAGCTTTAGCAGAAATCTGTCAAGATTTTCCTTCTCTCCTTCAACCTCTATCTCAACTCCGAAGGAGTCATTCAGAACATAACCCTTAAGTCCTAATTCTTTTGCTATTCTGTAAACAAAAGGTCTGAAACCGACTCCCTGAACGGTTCCGTTAAGATGGATTTTGAGACGTTTCATCACACTCCATCTCTAAGCTCTTCAGGAACATATCCTCTCCACCTGTAATCTCTGTGTTCAAGGAACCGCAGATAGGGCATAATGCAGTCAACTCATCCTTTTCTGACTCGTTTCCGCAGTCGGCACACCTTATCTTCAGTTTTTCAATTTCCATTACCAGCTGAGCTCCCTCGGCGATCGTTCCCTCCTTGAAGGTATTAAAAGCAATCTCCAAAAGGTGAGGCTCAACTCCCGAGAGAACACCTATCTGGACAACCACCTTTGAAACAGAGCTTGCATTGTTCTCTCTCGCATAATTCTCTATTAAGTTTAAAAGGCTTTGAACTATTGAAAACTCATGCATCGCTTAAAAGATAACATAAATATTGTAAAATTCCATAGGCATGGGCTACGAGAGCGTTGCGAACATATTTTCACAAATAAGCAAGGTTTACGATAAATTCCTGTCCATAGCCACAGCCGGAAGAATTCATGCATGGCAGAGAGAGCTGATAAGCTCTATGAACCCGGAGGGAAACTGGCTTGATGTGGGAACCGGAACGGGAGAAATTCTGAAAAAGCTCACAGCAGATTACAAAGGTCTGCGTATCGGTATTGATCCTGCTTTGGGAATGCTTGAGGTTGCACGTCAGAAGTGTCTGGGTTGTTTCTTTATTCAGTCTCTTGGGGAGAACCTGCCGTTTAAAGATAACTCTTTAAAGAACATCACCCTATCTCTTGTGTTCAGGCACCTTCAAGACAAAAACGCGTTCCTTGAGGAGGCTCACCGCACACTTGAAGAGGGAGGAAAGGTAGGAATCATAGACATTGGTAAGTTTAAAGGAACGGGATTTTTACTTTTTCTCATGAAAACTGTCTTTAAACCTGTAGGACTTCTTATATTCGGAAAAGACAAATGGGATTTCTTCGTGCAGTCGGTTGAGGAAAGCTATACGGTAGAAGAAGTAAAAAGCATGTTTGAAGGTAAAAATTTTAGAGTAGAGAAGGTCAGTAAAAAGCTTTTAGGAAGCGTTTACATAATCACAGCGGTTAAAACTGCCTGAGGAAGCGAATGTCGTTCTCGTAAAATAACTTGATGTTGTCTATTCCAAAAAGGAGCATTGCAAGCCTCTCAACTCCCATACCGAAGGCAAAGCCCTGATATATGTCTGTATCAATACCGCAGTTTTCTAAAACCGCAGGATGAACCATGCCGCATCCCATAACTTCAAGCCATCCTGTTTCCTTACAGACTCTACAACCATCCATCTTGCAGATCACACATCCTATATCAACCTCGGCAGACGGCTCCGTGAAGGGGAAGTAAGAAGTTCTGAACCTAACAGGAAGATCCGTCTGGAAGAACTCCCTCAAAAACTCTTCTATTACGTACTTCATGTGTCTGAAGCTCGCATACTCGTTCACAACGAGCCCTTCAACCTGGTGAAACATTGGGGAGTGTGTGGGGTCATCGTCCCTCCTGTAAACCTTTCCGGGAGCGATCATCTGAATCGGTGGCGTAGCTTTCAGCATAGTTCTTATCTGTACGGGAGATGTATGGGTTCTGAGAAGGTATCCGGATTTGTTCACGTAAAAGGTGTCCTGCATCTCTCTCGCTGGATGATCGGGAGGAATGTTGAGCTTATCAAAGTTGTAGTCCTCAAGTTCAACTTCTGGTCCTTCTTCAACGGTAAATCCCATTCCTCTGAAGATGTTCACTATCCTTTCAAGGGTTATGGTAAGCGGGTGAAGGCTTCCAACCGTGTTTTGGAAAGGGAGGGTGAGGTCAATCCACTCCTCCGAGAGTTTCTTCTCAAGCTCCTTAGACTTTAGCTCCTCCTCTCTTTTTTTGAGAGCTTCCTCAACAAGCTGTTTTATTTCGTTTACCTTTCTGCCGTAGTCTTTTCTCTCTTCAGGAGGTACCTCTTTTATTTTCTTGAGAGCTGAGCTTATTAGACCTTTCCTGCCGAGATACTTTGAGCGAACCTGCTGAAGCTCTTCAAGACTTTGAGCAGATTCTATATCCTTTAGGGCGCTCTCCCTTGTTGACTCAAGGTCGTTCATCTTCAGGCAAGGGCAGCTTTAGCCTTTTCAACTACCTGAGCGAATCCCTCAGGATCTCTTACAGCCATATCTGCGAGGATCTTTCTGTCAAGCTCTATACCGGCTTTTTTAAGACCGTTCATAAACCTGCTGTAAGAAAGACCATAGGATCTCACCGCTGCATTTATTCTCGCAATCCAGAGCCTTCTGAACTCTCTCTTTCTAAGCCTTCTGTCTCTGTACTCGTAGTAGAGGGCTTTCATTACAGCTTCTTTTGCCCTCCTGTAAGAGGAGTGACGCATTCCTCTATAACCTTTTGCGAGCTTCAGTATCTTCTTCTTGTGCTTCCTTGAAGAGGGTCCCTTGACTCTCATGCTTCCTTTCCTCCTTGAACTGAGTGAAGTATTTTAACACATCTTTGATAATCCAATATAATTTTCAAGTCAGGAGGTTTGAGGATGAGCATGGTTTCTGAAGAGCTGAGGAACTACGCTGAGGAAAAAGTAAATCAGGCAAGGGAAACACTTAGAAAGCTCATGTCGTTGACTACGGAGGTAAAAAACAGAACTCTCCTCAAAGCTGCTCAGCTCCTTGATGAGAGAAGGGATTATATAAAGGAAGAAAACCAGAAAGACATAGAGTATGCAAAAAGTATAGGATTAAAACCTGCAGTAATTGACAGACTTGTTTTGAATGACAAGAGAATTGACGGAATGATAAAGGTTCTCAGGGATGTTGCAAGCCTTCCTGATCCGGTAGGAGAAGTCATAAAGATGTGGAACCTTCCCAACGGTCTTAAGGTGGGAAGGATGAGGGTCCCTCTCGGAGTTATCTTCATAGTCTATGAGTCCAGACCGAACGTGACTGTTGAGGCTGCATCCCTCTGTATGAAATCCTCAAACGCGGTTGTTCTCAGAGGTGGCAAGGAGGCTATAAACTCAAACAGAGCTCTCGTTGAGATACTCAAAGAAGCCTCAGAAGAAACAGGTTTTCCCAAGGAAGCAATTCAATTCATAGACAGAACGGAGAGAGAAATAGTCTGGGAAATACTCAAAATGGAAGGTAAGGTTGATGTTGCGATTCCAAGAGGTGGGGAGAGCTTGATCAGAGCTGTTGCCGAGCATGCGAAGGTACCAGTTATAAAGCACTATAAAGGAGTCTGCAACATATATGTTGACGACAGAGCAGACCTTGAGAAGGCTTACGACATAGTCTACAATGCAAAAGTTCAAAGACCTTCAGTGTGTAATGCTATAGAGAACCTAATTATCAACAGGAACATTCTGAAAGAATTCTTCCCTAAAATGGCTTACTTCCTTGGAAAGGCAGGGGTTGAGCTCAGGTGCGACGAAGAGAGCCTTGAAATAATAGAGAATGATCCAAGGCTTTCTTTTGTGAAGGCTGTTCTTGCAACAGAGGAAGATTACTACGAAGAGTTCCTTGATCTC
>CAZPVY010000045.1:0-12986 GCA_964590265.1 uncultured Aquifex sp.
TCCATCTACTCGTTTCAGATAAATCAAATGCTTGCGGGAAATGCGATCCAGAATAAATCTCGGAAGTGGATCTTTTGAAGATGTAAAGAGAATAATGGATGAAGCAAAAAGGCGAGTTTATGAGGAGTTCGGTATAAAGCTTGAGGAGGAGGTAAAGCTCGTTGAGGATAGTAGTATTGATGGGTGGAAAATCCTCTGAGAGGGAGATTTCCCTCAAAACAGGGAAGGCGATAGCAGATGCCTTAAGGAAACTTGGTCATGAAGTTGTAGAACTGGACGTAACACCTGATCTTCCCTGCAAACTCCTTGAGATAAATCCCGATAAAGTGTTTATAGCACTTCACGGACCTTATGGAGAGGACGGAAGAATTCAGGGAATGCTTGACATACTCGGGATACCCTACACAGGCTCGGGTGTACTCGGGAGTGCTCTCGCCATGGACAAGGATATAACTAAAAGGCTTCTGAGATCAGAAAACATACCAACCCCGGACTGGATCTGTGTAAAAAAAGGGGAAGATGTATCTGGGTGGGACAGCTTTCCAGCTGTTGTGAAACCTGCAGATCAAGGTTCAAGCGTGGGTCTGGAGGTTGTAAGAAACAGAAAAGAGCTTCAAGAAGCTGTTAAAGAACTTTTCCGAATGACCGAAAAGGTACTTGTAGAGTCCTTTATTGAGGGCAGAGATATGACTGTTGGGATACTGAAGGATAAGGTCCTTCCCGTTATAGAAATAAAGCCCAAAAAGGGCATATATGACTATGAGAGTAAGTACACTAAGGGTGCAACGGAGTACGTATTTCTGGAAGATAGCGAGCTTTCTAATAAATTGCAGAACATAGCACTGAAAGTCCATAAGCTTCTCCAACTCAAGGATATGTCAAGGGTTGATTTCAGGGTGGATAACAGAGGAAAACCCTACGTTCTAGAGGTCAATACCATTCCGGGGATGACGGAACTGAGTTTGTTTCCCATGGCTTGTAGAAAAATGGGCATGGAGTTCGGAGATATGTTGTCTATAATACTTAGCTAAGCTTCGGAGGGACCTGTGAAAAAAAAATATACGAGGGAGAAGATAGTTAAAAGACTCTTCTCAATACTCCTTTTCCTTTCATGGATAGGTTTCATGGCTTTTGCAAGCCTGTTTATTTCCTCCTTTCTGCCCCAGCTTCCTATGTTTCAGGTCAAAGAGGTTGTCATAGAAGGCAATAAAAGGATTGAATTTAATGAAATAAAAGATGTTATAGAAGAATTGAGCGGTGATCTTTTGAAATTGAATGAAAATGAAATTTTGGAAACGCTTGTGAGCAGGTCTGGGGGAAGAATAAAGAAAGTGTATCTCTCAAAAAATTTCAGCCTGAATGGCATAACTATCAATCTAAAGATAATTGAGAGGATACCGGTGGCAAAAATCAAGCTTGGAAACAGCTATATGCTTCTTGATCGTGAGGGATACCTTTTTAAGCCTGTGGAAGGCGAAGAGAAGAATCTTCCAGAAATCAAAACTTATGATATAGACCTGCTAAGAAAACACTTCTACAAGCTTTACGACAGGATAATATCACTGAATATTCCTCTTAAGTCTATAGATATAAAAAAGGATAAAATCATTCTTTTGGTAGGCACAAAAACTGTCATACTCCCACCTCCTGACCTCCTTCCTGTTAACATATCTGCAAGGCTTAAAATGATTTATAATTTTCCAGATGAAAGAGTTGATTTAAGATACGACAGGTTTATCTTAGTAAGGTAAGAAATTGAGGTGGGATGAGAACAGTTGCTTCAATAGACATAGGAACAGATAAAATAGTTGCCCTTATAGGGGAGGTTGATGCATACGGAGACCTTCATATCGTCGGTGTTGGAGAGTCAAAATCAAGGGGTATAGATAGAGGTTCTGTAACAAGGTTAGAAGTGGCTGCCAGAGCTATAACCACAGCTGTAAGAGAAGCCGAAGAGATGTCTGGACAGAAGGTTACTACTGTTATCATAAATGTTTCTGGATCAAACATCAAAAGTCAGAATGAAAGAGATACGATAAATATCTCTCCAAGCCCTGTTGAAGTTGAAGATGAACATATTAATAGACTTTTGGAGAGGAGCATAGCCAAGGGAAAGGAAGACGGTTTTGACATAGCCCATGCTATACCGAGGAGATATGTTCTTGATGATCAGGAAGGGATTGAGGATCCAGTCGGTCTCATAGGTTCAAAGCTGACCGCCCAGATCCACATAGTTAAGGTAGGAACAACGCTCAGCAGAAATCTTGAGAAAGCTGTATCTTCGGCAGGCTTCCAACCCACAAAGAGGGTTGTAAGTGCCCTCGCATCTGCAAAGGCTGTCCTGAGGGATGAAGAGAAGGACGATGGTATCCTTCTTATAGATATGGGTGCGGGACTTACCGACTTCGTTCTATTTCTGGAAGGATATCCCGTCATAACGGGAAGCATTCCTCTCGGAGGTAATAACATAACAAAAGACATAAGCTACTTCATGAAGGTAGATCACGAAGAGGCTGAGAGAATCAAAAAAGAGAGTGGAGTTGCCCTCGTTGATATGATTAAAGAAGGGGACATACTTAAGATAAAGCCAAGGGGAGAAACGAGGGAGATAACAATAGAGAAGTTTAGACTCGCTGAGGTGATTCAGGTTAGGCTTGAGGAGATCGTTGAGAAGATCATTGAAAGGATAGAAGAAGCAGGATTCAAGTTAGACAGTGCCAATGCGGGAGTGGTAATAACGGGTGGAACTGCCAATCTTAAGGGTATAAAGGAGTTCATGGAAAGGTTTACCGATCTTCCTGTAAGGATAGGAACTCCTACGGGATTGATAGGATTGAAGGAAAGGATAGAGGATCCAAAATACTCAACGGCGGTGGGTCTTTTAAAGTTTGGCGTTTCTCCGGAGGGAATAGTTTCTGAAAGAAAGATAAACATTTCAGGCAACAGTAATGGGGTTAAAGATATCATAGAGAAGATCAAGGAGTTCTTCAGGGAAATTTTGTAGGAGGGATGGCTATGGAAGTTCAAGGAGGCATCAATCCGACAAAAATAAAAGTGGTAGGAATAGGCGGTGGAGGATGCAATGCTGTTAACAGGATGTTTCTTGATGGGATTGAGGATGTAGAGATATATGCGATAAATACAGATGTTCAGCATCTGAGTTCTCTTGCAGTACCCCACAAGATACAGATAGGAGAGAAAGTAACAAGGGGTCTTGGAGCAGGGGCAAGACCGGAAATAGGTGAGCAGGCGGCTCTTGAGGATGTTGATAAGGTAAAGGATATTTTAAAGGATACGGATATGCTTTTCATCGCCGTTGGTCTTGGTGGTGGAACAGGAACGGGAGCGGCACCCGTTATAGCCCAAACCGCAAAGGAGATGGGGGTACTGACCGTTGCAGTGGTTACGCTTCCCTTTAACTTTGAAGGACCCAGAAGGATGAAGGTAGCCCTTGAAGGACTTGATAAGCTCAAGGACAATGTTGATACCTACATAGTTATACACAATCAGAAGCTTCAAGAGATAGGGAATAAAGTTTTGACTGTAAAAGATGCTTTCAGGGAAGTTGATAATGTTCTTTCAAAGGCTGTTAGGGGTATAACTAACATAATCTCAACCTCTGCGATGATAAACGTTGACTTCGCTGACGTCAGAACTGTAATGGAAGGTGGAGGACTCGCCCTTATAGGAATGGGTGAAGGAAGAGGTGAAGGAAAAATAGATACAGCTGTAGAACAGGCAATAACAAGTCCGCTTCTTGAAGGTAACTCAATAGAAGGTGCCAAGAGGCTTCTCGTTACCCTCTGGGTTAGCGAAGATGTTCCTTTCAACGAAGTTGAGCAGGCTATAAATGGAATCATGGAAAGGGCTCATAACGAGCCTCTGATAATATTCGGAGCGGTTCTTGAGGAAGGTGTTGAAAACTTCCTCAGAGTTGCTGTTGTTGCAACGGACTTTGAGAAGGTTGAAAGCAAACGGGAAGAGGAGGAAAATGTGTTCAGAGTTATAAAAAGAGAACCCCATAGTCTCAGGAAGGCTGTTCCCGAAGAAGGTATAAATCCTGTTGAGCCTGAAGAGGAGATACCTGCTTTCCTTAGGAGGAAGAGGAAGATATAATCTAGTTTTGTGAAGCCTATAAATCCAAAAAAGAGCAAAGTCTTCTCCTTTTTGATAGGTCTCATTTACGGATACAGGACTGCTGATATAGAGCTAAAGGTCTTTTCCCTTGAAGAGTTTGATATAAACAATCACGAAGGGTTTGACATATACTTCCTTGACAAGAGAACGGACAATGTTAGCAAAAATAAACCATTAGAAAATCCTACCCACATAGTGGCTCTTAAAGAAGATTTTGAAGCTAAGAAGGTGAGGATATATATTTATAAGTTATGATTCATAAAGAACTTAATCAGCAAACCAAAGAAGACTTAAGAAATTACTTTGAGAACAGAGACTACATGGTTATTGCTGTTCCTAAGGAGGAACCTGCAAGGGTTTACGTTGCGAAGGTTACAAACGCGGTTGAGACAGCAAGAAGAATCCATAACCTCTCGCCAGGAGCTACTGTTGCACTGGGAAGGGCACTGATTGGAGCTCTTCTTCTGACCTCTCTTGTGAAGCACGCAACTGGTCAGAAAGTTCTGCTCAAGATAGAAGCCGACGGACCGATAGGAGCGGTAATAGCAGAGGCAGACGGAAAGGGTAGGGTCAGAGGTTTTGTTGAAAACCCGCAGGTGGACACTTTCACTAAGGTAATTGACGGGAAAAAGAAATTTGATGTTTCCAAAATAGTGGGGAAGAACGGAACTCTCTCTGTTATAAAAGAACTTAGGATGGGAACTCCCTACACAAGCATAGTTCCTCTTGTTTCAGGTGAGATAGCTCAGGACTTGGCTTATTACTTCACCCAGTCGGAGCAGATTCCCTCCGCTGTAGGTATAGGCGTTTTGATTGATGAAGAGGGAAAGGTCAAACATGCAGGAGGATTTCTGGTTCAAACACTTGGAGGGATCAGTGAAAAAGTTGTTGATCTCCTTGAACACAGGATAACCGAATTGCCTCCAGTAACAAGGCTTATGGAGGAGGGTAAGAGACCAGAAGATATAGCGGTTATGCTTCTTGAGAATCTGAACCCTCAACTGATAGGACTAAAAGAGGTTGAGTATTACTGTCCCTGTGATGAGGAAGTTGCAAGATCAAGCCTCCTTCTTTTGACTGAAAGTGAGCTGGATGAGATACTCTCCGAAGGTCCTGCCGAGGTGGTTTGCAAGTTCTGCGGGAGGATCTACAGGTTTGATAAGGAGGACTTGATAAAGAAGTAAACACCTCTATATTAATGAATAATCGTTCATTAAGGAGGGTAGAATGTGTCTTGCTATACCTTCCAAGATAATTGAGATACACGGGGACGGAACTGCAACCGTTGACACTATGGGCGTTAAAAGAAGAATCTCTTTAGAACTTATGCAGGAAGAGGTGAAGGAAGGAGATTACGTCCTTATACATGTTGGATTTGCAATTCAAAAGCTGAATGAGGAAGAAGCTCTTAAGAGTCTTGAACTCTTTGAAGAGATAATTGAGGAACTTGAGGAAGAGGAGAAGATGTATGAAGAGTTTGGAGGAGCTAATAGACCTTAGAAAGGAATTCAGAGATTCAAGGAAGATAAAAACCCTTGTAGAAACGATAAAGGAGGAGTCAAAGGGTCTTGATCTTCCTATACACATAATGGAGTTCTGCGGGGGACATACCCATGCAATAATGAAGTACGGCATAGACCAGCTTCTTGAGGGTGTAGTGAGATTCGTTCACGGTCCAGGGTGCCCTGTCTGCGTTATGCCCATGAGCAGGATAGACCTCGCGATAGAGCTTGCCAAAAATCCTGATGTTATCCTTTGTTCCTACGGAGACCTCCTTAGAGTTCCCGGTTCAAAAAGAAAGAGTCTTCTGAATCTGAGAGCTGAAGGCTCAGATGTGAGGATGGTTTACTCCTGCTTAGATACACTCAGGATTGCAAAAGAAAATCCCGATAGAGAGGTCATATTCTTCGCCATAGGTTTTGAGACTACCACACCGCAGACTGCGGTTCTTATACAGAAAGCAAAAGAGTTAGGTGTAAAGAACCTCTCGGTAGTGTGTAACCATGTGATAACACCTGCGGCGATACAGCATATCCTGAACGCACCCGAAATGAGAGAGATAGGGAAGGTTAGGATAGATGCCTTCATAGGTCCGGGTCATGTGAGTGTGATAATAGGAACTAAGCCCTATCACTACTTTGCTGAGGAATTTCAGAAGCCTGTTGTAATATCTGGTTTTGAACCCGTTGATGTCCTTCAGGCAGTTCTCATGATAGTAAGACAGTTGAAAGAGAGGAGGGCAGAGGTTGAGAACCAGTACAGCAGGTTTGTTACCTATGACGGAAATGAAAAAGCCCAACGCCTCGTTGCGGAGGTCTTTGAACTCAGGAAGGAATTTGAGTGGAGAGGTCTTGGGATAATTCCTTACAGTGCCCTGAAGATAAACTCAATGTACGAAGACTTTGATGCAGAAAAGAGGTTTGAGGTCTTCCTGCCCCAGCCGAAGGAACATCCTGCCTGTATCTGCGGAAAGGTGATAAGAGGTGTGGCAGTTCCAACCGACTGCAAGCTCTTCGGAACTGTATGCACTCCCTCAAATCCCTTAGGTTCATGCATGGTATCTTCCGAGGGAGCCTGTGCGGCTTACTTCAAATACAGGAAGGAGCTTGTCAGCACCTAAAAGAGAAAGCCCTCTCTCTTCTCAGATCTTTTCAACTCTTCAATGTTCACGTAGTCTTTTATCATGTTCAGGAACTCCTCTTCCGTAATCATCCTTATGCCGAGCTGTTTTGCTCTGTTTGTCTTCGTTCTGCCCGGATCCTTACCTACCACAAGGTAAGTTGTTTTTGATGTTACCGAGTTTGAGAAAATCCCTCCAAGACTCTCAACTATCTCACCAGCCTTCTCTCTTGAACAGCAGCTGAGTGTTCCCGTGAACACGAAAACCATACCTTTCAGAGGTCCTTTCTTTTCAAGCTTAGTTTTCCTGAGCTTTACACCAGCTTTGTCAAGCTTTTCTATGACCTTTAGGTTCTCTTCCCTTGAGAAAAACTCCTTTATGCTCTTTGCAACGATATACCCTATTCCCTCTATAGCTACTAACTTCTCAACAGGCATATCTTTTAAATCCCAGATGTTGTCTATCACCTGAGTTATCTTCTTCGCGGTGGTGAGACCGACGTACCTTATCCCTAGTCCGTAGAGAACACGGTCAATCCCTCTGTTCTTTGACTCCTGAATTGCATTATATAGGTTCATAGCCGCTTTCTCTGCAAAGCCGGGTAGCTTCATTATGTCCATAGGCTTTAGGTAGTAGAGATCTCCCACATCTTTTACAAGTCCTTTGTTGTAGAGAGCCTTTGCCGAAGCCTCTCCGAGACCTCTTATGTCCATAGCTTCCCTGCTTCCCCAGTGTTTTAGCCTGAGCACTGCTTGAGCGGGACAGGCTATGTTTATACATCTCCAAGCAACTTCTCCGGGAAGCTTTACGAGCTTTGAATTGCAGGAAGGACAGTTTTTCGGAAACTCTATCGGTATTTCGTCCCCGTCCCTCGCTTCCTTAATGACCTCAACCACGTAAGGTATAACGTCCCCTGCCCTTTCAACAAGCACAAGGTCTCCTACTCTTATGTCCTTTTCCCTTATGAAGTCCTCATTGAAAAGGGATACAGAAGATATAACGACACCCCCTATCTGAACAGGCTCAAGCTTTCCGACGGGAGTGATTGTGCCTACTCTTCCGACCTGAAAGACTACATTTATGAGCTTCGTGGTTGCCTGCTTGGGTTTGAACTTAAAGGCGATAGCCCACCTCGGATGATGGGAAGTGAAACCGAGTACTTCATAGTAGTCCTTGTTGTTTACCTTTATCACCATACCGTCTATCTCGTAAGGATAATCTTCCCTCTTTTCCTCCCATTCTCTGCAGTACTCAATTACCTCATCTATGCCTCTGCATACCTTCGTGTCCTTGAAGGATGTTTTGAATCCGAGAACATGAAGCATCTTTATCGCCTCGTAGTGTGTCTGTGGATGTTTTGATTCGGGCTCAACGTAAGATACCTGATACACAACTGCGTCCAGCTTTCTCTTTGCCACTTCTGCAGGGTTCTGAAGCCTTATTGAGCCTGCAGCTGCGTTTCTGGGATTTGCGAACGGCGGGAATCCTTCCTCAAGCCTTTCTTCGTTCATCTTCTTGAACTCTTCCTTGTTTATAAGAACTTCTCCTCTTATCTCTATCAGCTTTATCTCGAACCTTGAGAACTCGGCTCTCAGTGGAATAGTTCTTATAGTTCTCAGGTTGTTTGTTATATCTTCCCCCGTTTCACCATCTCCTCTTGTAGCTCCTCTCACAAGGAGATCATCTCTGTAAACGAGAGCTATCCCGGCTCCATCGTATTTTGGCTCTACGCTGTACTCAACCACATCAAGACCAGTTAATTCCCTCACTCTTCTGTCAAAGTCTCTGAGTTCCTCCTCCGTGTAAGCATTGTCAAGAGAAAGCATGGGAGTATAGTGTCTGACCGTTGGAAAGGCTCCTGTTATTTCACTGGCTACCCTCTGGGTGGGTGAGTCGGGAGTTATAAGCTGGGGATACTTCTTCTCAAGATCTCTCAATGTCCTGAAGAGCTGATCATATTCGTAGTCAGATATCACAGGCGAAGCCTGAACGTAATACTTATAGTCATGGTAGTTTATAACCTCTCTGAGCTCCTTCACATACTTTTCAGCTGTCTTCAGATCTGCTTTTTTAATTTGTGGGAGTTCCTTTAATAGCTTTCTCGTGAGATCTATGAGCTCCCTTTCTCTCTCTGGTGTGTACATAGTTATAATTTACCACTTACTCTATCCTCACCTTTATTTCCTTCCTCTGTCCGTTTCTCAAGACAACAACTCTGAGGCTTGGTTCGTTCCTTAGAACCTGAAGGAGTCTGAAGGCATCCTCCCCGCTCCTTATGGACATGTTATTGATTGAGATGAGAATGTCTCCTTTCCTGAGACCTGCCTTGTAGAAGAGGCTCCCCGGTTTTATCCATTCAAAGATGAAACCTTCCGTTCTTCCATTTTTCACAAAAGGAACGAGCCTTATCTCACGGAACATAATCCCGGGATCTTTAGTTATCCTTTCAATCTCCCTTCTTGAAATCCTCACATCCGAAAAACCGCTTGTAGATTCAGAGAAATCTGGTCTTGCAGAAGACCTTGAAGATTTGGTAGGTTTAACCTTTAGCCTAAGCTGGTGACCTTTTATTTCAACTATCGCTTCATTTCTCAATACCTTCTTCAACTTTACTCCCATCTTGGCATCACCTTCTTCAATTATGAGCGTTTTTCCGTTCACCTTTAAGAGAGCAAGACTCTTCACACCCACGGCTGTGCCAAGCAGTTTAACATCTTTAGGTGCTGAAATCTCACCGCTGGACACAGATACTTTGGGAACACTCCGCTCGGGAAATATTCTCGCAAACGCTTGTTTTACCTTATTAATATCTGGTTCTTCCTTCTGGACAGTTGGAACCTTTACATCCTTGAACAGATATTTCACCGATACGAAGAGACCTGCGGTAGCCAAGAGTAAGGACAGGGAAGCGGCAAGAGGCAAGGATATGATAAGCCAGTTCATTATATTATTATCTTATGTCTGTTAAGAAATACGATGCAGTAGTAGTTGGCGGTGGCGGGGCTGGACTGAGAGCGGCGATAGAAATAGCAAGAGATCCTGATATAAAGGTAGCCCTTGTTTCAAAGGTGTATCCTACTCGTTCACATACGGGTGCAGCTCAGGGGGGTATGAATGCAGCTCTCGGTAACGTTGTTCCTGATGACAGTCCCGAGGCGCATGCTTACGATACGATAAAGGGTTCTGATTTCCTCGCTGATCAGGATGCAGTCTTTTTCATGACGGAGAACGCTCCAGACATAGTCTACGAGCTTGACAGATGGGGAGTTCCCTTTTCAAGACTTGAAGATGGAAGGATTGCTCAGAGACCTTTCGGAGGTGCTTCTTTCCCGAGAACAGTTTACGCAGCGGATAAGACTGGACACGTTCTACTTCACACTCTCTTTGAGCAGGCGCTTGCGAGAGACAACATAGACTTTTACAACGAGTTTTTCCTTCTTGACCTTATACACGACGGTGAGAGAGTAAAGGGTGTTTCCATTTACGACATAAAGAACGGTGAGGTGATCGTCCTTCAGACCAAGGCAGTTGTTCTCGCTACCGGAGGTTTTGCGAGGATTTACTGGTTCAGAAGCACGAACGCTATAGGAAACACAGGAGATGGTCAGGCTGTAGCTTTGAGAAACGGAGTTCCTTTGAAGGACATTGAGTTCATTCAGTTCCATCCCACGGGGCTTGCTAAGACGGGAATTCTTCTCTCGGAAGCGTGCAGAGGCGAGGGCGGATACCTTGTGAACAGGCTTGGTGAAAGATTCATGAAGAAATACGCTCCCGAGAAGATGGAGCTTGCCCCGAGAGACATGGTTTCAAGAGCTATTGAGTATGAGATCATGGAGGGAAGAGGTGTAGGAGAAGGAGCAAGAGCGTACGTATACCTTGATCTGAGACATCTGGGTGAGGAGAAAATAAACGAAAGGCTTCCACAGGTTCGTCAGCTTGCGATAGACTTTGAAGGTGTTGATCCTGTTAAGGATATGGTTCCCATCAGACCCACTGCCCACTACTGCATGGGTGGTATTCATGTAACTGACTACAAGACTTCCGAAACTCCCTTAAAAGGACTTTACGCGATAGGCGAATGTGCCTGCGTATCGGTTCACGGTGCAAACAGGCTCGGTGGAAACTCACTAATTGAACTTCTCGTCTTTGGAAAGTTTGGAGGAATGGCTGTAAGGGAGTTTGTAAAGGAAACGGACTTTGCGGATCTTACGGAAGGAGAGGTAAAAAAAGGAAGTGAGTTTATAGAGTCTCTGATGAAAAGAGAGGGCAGTGAAAAGCTCGCCGATATCAGGGCACAGATGGGGGAGATAACATGGGCAAAGATGGGAATATTCAGGGATGAGAAGTCTTTAAAATCCGCCTATGAGGAACTCTCTGAGCTTCTTGAAAGATGGGAAAATATCCCTGTAGTTGATAAATCCAAAGTGTTCAATACGAACCTGATAGAACTCTTAGAACTCAGGAATATGCTTGAGCTTGCAAGAGCTGTTGCTCTGGGAGCCCTTCACAGAAAAGAGTCAAGAGGTGGGCATTCAAGGGAAGACTATCCCGAAAGGGACGATAAGAATTTCCTGAAACATTCTCTTGTTTACTATGAAAACGGAGAGCTAAAGATTGACTACATTCCCGTGAAGATAACAAAGTATCAGCCAGCGGAGAGAAAGTATTAAGCTCTTATATACTTCAAATAATCCTTAATCCCCTCTTCCAGTGAATACTCTGGTTCGTACCCGAGGAGTTCCCTTGCCTTGCTTATGTCAGCTTGAGTGAACTCCTGATAGAAGTCGTAGGGGCAGTCAAAGTATTCAATCTCATAGTTCGTTCCGAACTCTCTGTTCAGTATCTCCACTATCTCATTGAAACTGCGGGCTTTACCCGTAGCTATGTTGAATATTCCAGAAACATCCTTTTCAAGAGCGAGAAGGTTTGCCTTAACAACGTCTTTGATATACACGAAATCTCTCTTCTGCTCACCCCATTTGAACAGTCTCGGTTTCTGACCCTGAATCATTTTCATAGCAAGCTGGTATATCATACTTGCGGTTTTACCCTTGTAGCTTTCCCCAGGTCCATAAACATTAAAATACCTAAAGCCAACTATTCTCATCTCCGGGTATCTTTCCATGTAGTCCATCGCGATGTGATCCATCATCAACTTTGAAAAGCCATAGATATTTTCCGGCTGGAGCCCTCTATCTTCTCTCATAGGTGGCTGTGTGTTTCCGTAAACCCCAGCGGAAGATGCGTATATCACCTTGGCGTTCCATTCAAAGGCAGAATCAAGGATATATCTTAAACTATCGGAATTCACTTCCATCATGAGTTTCTGATTCATTACCGTAGTATCAGTTATAGCTGCCTTGTGGAAGATTACATCAAAGGAGAAGTTCTTTTTCAGGTACTCCCACAGTTCTCTATCCCTGATGTCTCCCGTTATAACCTCTCCCTTAAAGCCTATTAGGTTCTTGAAGTGTCCAGAGGAGAAGTTGTCAAGAACATATACCTTTGCCTTAGGATATATCTCTTGAACGGCAAAGGCTATGTTTGATCCTATAAAACCTGCTCCGCCTGTGATAAGAATACGCATGGGAATATTATAGGAGTTTATTCTCCCTGAAGGAGGTGTATCCTCCATCACCTATAACTATATGATCAACAAGTTCAAAGCCTAAGATCTCGCAGGCTTTTTTCACCCTTTCTGTAAACTCTATATCTTCCTTTGATGGCTGAGGTTTTCCCTGAGGGTGATTGTGAGCAATCAGAATTCCGTAAGCTGAGAGTTCCACCGCGCGTCTTATTATCTCCTTAGGTTGGGTATACACCCTGTTCATTGAACCTATTGCTACGGTCTCTATATCCATGACCCTGTGGCTCAGATCAAGATAGATAGCTATAAGTATCTCCTTCCTGTTATTGAAAAGATCCTTTAAGAAAGAGTAAGCGCTTTCAGGAGATAGAATTGTTTTTCTTTGATACGGCTCTCTTATCCTCTTGGACAGTTCAAGGAGAGCTTTAATCTGAAGAGCCTTTACAAGACCGAGACCCTTTATCTCCGTGAGTTCCTTTATGCTCATGCTTTCCAGCTTTCTCCAGCCGATTTCAGTTATCTTTTTGGATAGGATCAGAACATCAACCTCTTTTGTTCCCGTTCCCAGAATTACCGCAAGGAGCTCTTCATCGGAGAGGTTTTCAGCCCCCAGATTTCTGAGCTTTTCACGTGGTCTCAGTT
>CAZPVY010000046.1:0-12418 GCA_964590265.1 uncultured Aquifex sp.
ATCTCAACCGGGTTCGGGTCGAGGACGTCGCGGTACCCCGTGCCGAGATCGTGGAAACAACATTAGGGTGATTTACGGTAAGCATAGCTGTGTAGTCTGCAGCGGAGAATATAAAACCACCGTGTATTAATCCCTTATCATCTGCAACCATTCTTTCATCTGTTTTCAGACTAACGACGGCACAACCATCCGTTACTTTTTTAGGTTCTCCGCTCAAACTTTTGTCTATTCTCAGATGGGTGTTTATATTCAACATTATGTGTATAATTTTATATCAATAAAGGCGGCGTAGCTCAGGTGGCTAGAGCGGGGATCTCATAAGTCCCAGGTCGGAGGTTCGACTCCTCCCGCCGCCATGTAAAAGTTAAAATAAGAAACACCGATGTATGCCATAGTCCAGAGGCATAAGAGACTTGCCGCGATAATCATTGCAGTTGCATCTATATCCTTCCTATTCTGGATGTTCAGTATTGCAGATATTAAACAGATGTTCGGTCTTAAGCGGTGCGTCGCTACTGTAAACGGGGCGTGTATAGACCCACGAGAGTTCAGATACGAGCTTTTGAGATACTCCCAACTTCTTGAACGTGAAGAATTCAGATCTCTTGTAAAGAGACAGGTGCTTTACAGTTTGGTAAGTAGAGAAGCACTGTATCAGAAAGCGAAATCTTTGGGTCTTATTGCTTCCGATAAAGAGGTTGCAGATTATATAAAGAATGACAGTAGTTTTCATGAAAACGGAAAGTTCAGTATTTCAAAGTATAAAGAAGCTTTAGAAAGGATCGGACTAACTCCAGAGGAATACGAGACATATTTAAAGAAAAGGCTTACCATACAGAAATTGCTGAGTCTTATTTCTAAAGGAGTATACATTACAGATAAGGAAGAAGATTTTCAGAAGAGAATTATGTCTGTTAGATTTCGGGGTAAGTTGTACCTTATATCTCCTGAATCTGTAAAGGTAGATTACAAACCTACACTTAAAGAGATGAAGGATTTTTATAAAAGGAATAAAGATAAATTTGTAGTTCCTTCTTTCAAAAAATACAGGATCTGGAAGACGGAAAACAAAGAGAAAGCTCACAGTATATACAGTGATTTGAAGAAGGGTAAACTTCCCGATGGATCTGAAGTTATAGAAAGTGTTGAGAAAGCCGACATCCCTAAGGAAGTTTCTGAGGAGCTGGAGAAACTCAGCAATGCAGTCAGATACTCTATAACGAAGGTTAGGGGAATATACTACGTGGTTTATCTTGATGAAACTGTACCTGAAAGAATAAAACCTTTTGAAGAAGTAAAGGAAGAGATAAGGGAACTTATAATTGAACAGAAGAAACTACAGCAGGTTGAGAAGGAAGCCTCAGCTGTAAAGGAGAAACTTTCCAGAGGGCAGAAGGTAAACATCAAATACCTTACGTTTGATAACTCCAAGATTGATGAGTTCGTGACTCTCTTTAAGATCAGGGAAGATGAAGTTCTTAAGCTAATTTTCTCTAATGAGAAAGTTTTTGGACCTTACAGAACCGCAAACGGTTATGCGGTGATATACATAGAGAGCCGTGATATTGATAGGAAAAAAGCAGGCAATATTGGAGAGCTCAGGGACAGTTTGATCAAAGCTAAGAAGGATAGTTTGCTCAACGCTTATATAGAAAAGCTTGTTCAGGAAGCGGATATAAAAATCAATGAAGAGTATCTGAAGTGAGCTTAAAATATTAAGGCTATGGACGCAAAGGTTAAATCTCAGAAGGAAATAGATCAGCTGGTCATTAACACTATTCGTTTCCTCAGTGTGGATCAGGTTGAAAAGGCGAAGTCAGGGCATCCTGGAATGCCCCTCGGAGCTTCGCACATAATATACTTGATCTTTGATAGATTTTTGAAGTTCAATCCGAAAAATCCTGAATGGATAAACAGGGACAGGTTTATCCTCTCCGCGGGACATGCTTCCGCTATGCTCTACGCTACTCTTTATATGTTTGGTTATGACATTGATATTGATGATCTGAAACAGTTCAGACAGTTGGGTAGCAAGACACCCGGACATCCTGAGAACTGGTTAACTCCAGGGGTTGAAGCTACTACGGGACCTCTTGGGCAGGGGTTTGCCAACGGTGTTGGGATGGCTCTTGCCGAAAGATACCTCTCTGCATACTTCAGCAGAGAAGGATTCCCTGTTATTGATCATTACACTTACGTTCTTTGCTCCGATGGAGATCTGATGGAAGGAATATCTTACGAAGCTGCTGCTCTTGCCGGACATTGGAAGTTAAACAAACTGATAGTTATATGGGATAATAACCACATTTCCATAGATGGGGATACAAATCTTGCATGGTCTGAGAATGTCCTTGAAAGATTCTCAGCTCTCGGTTGGGACGTTCACCATATAGAGGATGGGTACAATCTTGATCTTCTGGAAAAGACTATAGAAAAGGCAAGGAAAAGTGATAGACCTTCATTTATATCTGTAAGAACGCATATAGGTTATGGAAGCCCTCTTCAGGATAGCTCCAAGGTTCACGGTGCTCCTCTCGGGACAGAAAAAGTTATAGAGACAAAGAACAGATTTAAATGGCCTCTTCAAGAGTTTTACGTTCCGAAGGAAGCGCTTGACTATACAAGAAGACACGTCCAGCTTGGTATGGAAAAAGAAAAAGAGTGGAATAACCTCTTTGAGAGGTATAAGCAGGAATATCCCGACCTTGCGAAAGAGCTCATTGAGGCGTTTAATAGGGAGTGGAGTTTTGACTGGTATGAGAAACTTCCGAAGTTTGATCAGCCTATGGCAACTAGGAAGGCTTCAGGAAAGGTTCTCAATGTAATGGCTGATCATATCCCCACTATGCTGGGCGGGTCTGCCGATCTATCGGAGTCAAACAATACGGTTCTTGTCAACTATCCGAACTTTGAAGCAAATTCTCCGACAGGCAGAAATATACACTACGGTGTTAGGGAACACGCAATGGGAGCGATAATGAACGGGATGGCTTATCATGGTGGAATACTGCCATACGGAGGAACATTTCTGATCTTCTCAGATTACATGAGACCACCTATAAGAATAGCTGCCATGGTTGGGCTTCAGGTTATATACGTATTTACCCATGATTCAATAGGTCTTGGAGAAGATGGACCTACCCATCAACCTGTTGAACAACTATCCTCACTGAGATTGATTCCAAACCTCTGGGTTATAAGACCCTGTGATGCTAACGAGGTAAAAGTCGCATGGAAGGTAGCACTCCAAAGAAAAGACGGTCCAACGGCTATAGTCCTTACAAGGCAAGGTGTTCCCACACTTGATAGAAGTGTTTATCCTTCCGAAGAAAATCTTGAGAAAGGAGCTTACATACTATCGGATTGTGAAGGCACTCCTGATGTGATACTTATGGCTACAGGTTCTGAAGTTCATGTTGCTCTCGGTGCAAAGGATATCCTTGAGAAAAAGGGAATAAAAGTCAGGGTGGTAAACTTCCCTTCAATAGAACTTTTTGAGCTTCAGAGTGAAGATTACAGGAAAAGCGTTCTCCCCGAAGAAGTTAAAAGAAGAGTGGTTATAGAAGCTGCACGGGGTGTTTGCTGGTATAAGTATGTTGGGCAAGACGGGCTAATTGTATCAATGGAAACGTTTGGAAAGTCCGCTCCTGGAAAGACTCTGTTTGAGCATTTCGGTTTTACACCAGAGAATGTGGCGGATAAGGTTATAAATAAGTGGTTTTCTTAAAGTCTATTTTTCCTATCTGTCCCTTTGTATCCTACAAGTTCTTGCACTGCTTCAGCCATTTCCCTTATCTCTTTCTGGGCTCCTTCGTGGGTTCTTAGGGTTATAAAGTTATCAAGGGCTATTCTCGGGACTGTCCAGTAGTATCTCGTTTTCATAAACTGAGGCAGGATTCCCCTTGCAAGCTCCTTTGCAACTTCCTTTTCTGTCATTCTTTCATAGAGAGAGTAGCTTTCATCAATCAGTCTTTTAATTTCGTTCAAGAACTCGGTATTGTATGGTTCTTCAACAGGTTCGTCTAAAGATGCCTGTTTGTTGCTCTTTGCCTGTTTCCTAAGATACTCAGGTATGTAAAACTTTATGTCATATGCAGTATATCGGCGACTGATTTCGTTGTATGAACCGAACCTGTGTCTATGCCATTGACGTGCAACGAAAAGAGGACATTCAATTATGAACGTGTAATAATCCATTTCCGTTCCGAGTTCAAGTTTGTCAACTATCCCTACCCATCCCGCGCTTGTTTCAATCTTCTCTTGCAAGAACACTCTGTCTGTTGTATAAGGCAGGTGCTTTAATTCCTCATCACTTATATTTCCCTCTTTTTCAACGATTGCCCATGTTGCAGGAAAATATCGCTTTACTTCTTCAATAACCCTCTCTGGCAGAAGCTCAAGGCAGTTAATAGCGTTCCTCAGATTAAGCCAGACGTAGCCTCCGGAGTAATAGATTTGCACCGTTGGGTTATCTATTCTGCCAATTATATCAAGCCAATCTTTTTTATCTACACTGAAAGCTATCACGTTATGCTCAAAAGGAGAAGCGTGTCTGTGTTTAAACAGAAATCTCAGAAGCCTTTTGTCCCTTTCTGGATCAACCTGTTCGTCTTTGCCGAAGGACACCCTCGCACACCTGACAGATCTCTGATCCGAACCCATAACATAAACTTCCATCACTCCACCTCTTTCCATCTATCATTCTTTTTGTCATAGACCATCAGCTTTCCATTATCCATTTTTATGACAAAACCTCTACTGAGAAGGTTGAGAACCTTTATCAGCTTGAACATATCATTTAAGAGATTTATGTTTTCTATGTTGTTAGCTCCTATCTTTCTGTATAGAAGAATAAGGAGAAACCATGTGAATAAAAATAGACCACCGACAAATATACCTGCGCTGTAGATGAACTTTTCCAAGTATGGAGACAAAATAGCTTCACTCTCAGTAGGCTCACGTTCGGAATGCTTGATTTTCATATTACTTATTTCCCGTTGCATATGTTTAATATTTGCCTTCAGATCTGAAAGAATACTTTTAAGCTCTTTGAGTTCATTCTTTATTTCTTCATACTTTTGTACCTGTGCTGTTTTTGTATCCTTAGCTTCTCGTAAAGTTTTGTTCTTTCTTGTTCCTTGTGTCATATTCTCTTCTCTTTGTTGCGGATACACTATGTATTCTTTGTTTATCTCACACTTTTTTATGTAAGCATCTGGAAAGAGGTTTTTTATCTTTCTGAACATTATCAGAAGGTTCTCTTTTCTATCTTCTGCTCCTACTCTTAAAAGGTAAAGTTTTTCCCTTTTTTCTATCCTTGCTTCTGGATAGTCTTTTACCTTTCCAAAGTAAGACTTAAGAATATCAAGATCCTTTTCTGCTGCTACCTGAATGCAGTACTTCATCTCCGATGAGAATGCACTTAATGATAGGGCAAGAAACAGTAAAATGAACCTTGTCATTTTGATGACTATTATAATCACGTAATCAGGAAAATATCATTCCTGCGTACGACACCTTGGAATCAGTAGGCTCCTCGTGATATATCTGGTAGTCTATTCTTTTGCCTTTCTTAGCTCCGAGGTTTTTCAGGATTTCAGCAAAGACGAAATTGGTAAACTGGCCGTCTATTCTTGTCCTGTTGTTATCAGACTGAAGAAGTCTGAAAGCTGAAAGGCTGTCAAGCTTTTCAAGAAGACATATATATTCTTTATCTCTTTCTGATGGATCATAGCTGTACGGATCTCCGAACTTTCTTCCCACGTGGCTCATATCAACACTTGATACTATAAGTATATCTTTCCCATCTATAGCTTCTGTCATCTTATCGGCCACATCTTTTAAAACTTGTTCATCTCCGTAGGATACTATAACGGGAACGATTTTCGCTTTAGGAAACATGTATTTTATAAAGACAGTTTGAAACTCTATAGAGTGTTCCTTCTGGTAAGAGAGTATATCGTGGAATATATCATAGTCAAACATTTTCTTTAGTTTATTTACCACCTCTTTGTCCGTTTCAAGCCTTCCGAGAGGTGTTTCAAAGTCAAGGGGACATACTGACATAGGAGTTTCATGTATGTAGTGAGATACTCCAAGAACAATGACTGTTTCCGTCTCTTTAATGATCCTCCCGTAAGTTTTGCCATACGTATCTATCGCAACTCTCATGTCCATGTGAGGAACAAGGATACCTATCGCTTCCTCTTTCTTTTCTACCTCAAGACTTCTCTCAAGGAACTTTTTGAGTTCTTCAGGCTTGTCTGGATACGCTTCACCTGCGTGGAAAGGTTCTTTTACTCCTTTCTTCAGCATATCCTCTTTAAATTTTTTCAATCTATTGAAAAATCTTGCATTCAGAAGATACATTCCCTCATCAAGGGTTTTAAGTATATTCCTGTAGTCTTCCGAACTAAGGATGAGTCCTGTACTTTTAAAAAACTCAGCTTTTATATCGTTTTCAGATCTTGAGCCGTCCATAAGGGACATTATCAAAAAAAGCTCAGGTGTTATAAGTATAGGTTTAGATATTCCGAAGGGATCTGTCACAAGGAACTTATCACCGTAAGGTTGAACATCAAGATACCTTACACGAGGTCGTTCCATATCATACAGCTTTTTCATATATTAGTTTTGGTTTCTGTTTGTATTTGACCGTATCTTCATCAATTATCACTTTCTTGACGTTTCCGAGGGAAGGTATTTCAAACATTATATCTGTCATGACCTCTTCCATTATTGCCCTGAGACCTCTTGCTCCCGTTTTTCTCCTTATAGCTTCATTCGCTATCTCTTCAAGGGCTCTTTCGGTAAACTCAAGCTCAACTCCATCAAGCTCAAGGAGTTTCTTATACTGCTTTACAAGTGCGTTCTTTGGCTCAACGAGTATCCTTACAAGATCCTCTTTCGTCAGCTCATCAAGTGTGGTTATGACAGGAAGTCTGCCGACAAATTCAGGGATTAAACCGAACTTTATAAGATCGTCGGGTTCCACAAGAGCCATTACATTTTCGTCATCTTTCACCTTCTTTATGGAAGATTCAAATCCCATGGTTGATTTACCTATCCTGTGCTTGATTATGTCCTCAAGACCAACAAAGGCTCCACCGCATATAAAGAGTATGTCCGTTGTGTCTATCTGAATGAACTCCTGATGGGGATGTTTTCTTCCTCCCTGGGGAGGAACATTTGCAAGGGTTCCTTCAATTATCTTCAATAGAGCTTGCTGGACACCTTCTCCCGAAACATCCCTCGTTATTGAGGGGTTTATCCCTGATTTCTTAGCGATCTTGTCTATCTCGTCGATATATACTATTCCCTTTTGAGCAGCGTCCACATCGTATCCGCAGTTTTGAAGGAGTCTCGTTAAAACGTTTTCAACATCCTCTCCGACATAGCCTGCCTCTGTCAAGGATGTAGCGTCTGCTATCGCGAAGGGGACATTCAGTATCTTTGCAAGTGTCTTTGCGAGGAGGGTCTTTCCTGAGCCTGTAGGACCTATCAGCAGAATATTACTTTTTTCAACCTCAACACCATCAAGATCAAGCCCCGATTCCTTTGCTTTTATCCTCTTGTAGTGGTTATAAACCGCTACAGAAAGAACCTTTTTGGCTCTTTCCTGACCAATAACATACTCATCAAGGATTTTCTTTATCCTCTCGGGGGTGGGAAGATCGTCAAGGTTAAACTCATATGTATCTACTTTTTGCTCTTTCACTATGTGATAGCACTTCTCAACACACTCATCACATATGAACGTGTTTGAGGGACCTGCGATCAAAACAAGAACATCGTCCTGTGACTTTCCGCAGAAAGAACACTTCTGCTTGCTGGGTCTCATGTTTCCTATACCTCAAAAGTTATGACTTCACTCTCTCTTTTCAATAACCTTGTCTATGACACCGTACTCCTTTGCTTCTTCCGCAGACATGAAGTAATCTCTTTCAACATCCTTTTCTATCTTATCAATTGGCTGTCCTGTATGTTTTGCAAGGATTTCATTCAACATCCTCTTTATCCTCTTTATCTCCTCCGCATGAATGATAATGTCGGTTGCCTGTCCCTGAATTCCACCTATCGGCTGATGAATCATTATCCTTGAATGAGGGAGGGCGTATCTCTTGCCCTTTGCTCCTGCAGCGAGAAGAACTGCACCCATTGAAGCAGCCTGACCTATGCAGATAGTTACCACATCAGGCTTTATGTACTGCATCGTGTCATAGATAGCCATACCTGATGTGACTGATCCTCCGGGCGAGTTTATGTAAAGATAGATGTCCTTCTCAGGGTCTTGAGATTCAAGGAACAGAAGCTGGGCAACTATAAGATTTGCAACATGGTCGTCTATTGGAAATCCGAGAAGGACTATCCTGTCTTGAAGGAGCCTTGAGTATATATCAAAGGCTCTTTCACCCCTCGGAGTTTGCTCAACCACTATCGGAACGAGCTGGTTCATGATCTCCTTTATATCCATCACTCATATCCTCCTTCTTTGGATTCTTCCTCTTTAGGTTCTTCTGCAGCTTTCTCCTCTTCCTTTTGAGGTTCAACTTCTTTTATCTTTGCCTTTGAAACAATGTCTCTCAGAGCCTTCTTCCTTCTTGCATCGGCTCTTACAACTTCCATCAGGTTTTCCTTTTCAAAGTACTCCTTTACCTCCTCTTTTGTGTTTCCTGTCTGCTGGGCAAGTTCCTCAAACTGCTGATCTATATCTTCCTCTGTAACATCTATACCCTTCTCATCTGCGTATTTATCAAGGATATACCTCAGCTTGATGTTAGCCTCAGCCCTTGGTCTAAATTCCTGAGCCATAGCCCTGTAATCAAGATATCTCGTGTCTATTCCGAACTGCTGAAGCTCACTCACCCTTCTTTCAATCAGGAAGGAGATCTCTCTGTTAAGGAGAGTTTTGGGTATTTCTATTTCGTGAATGCTGACCAACTTATCTGCAACGGCATCTTCTATCACAATCTGCTTTGTTCTTTCAAATTCTTCCTTCACCTTTTCCTCTATATTCTTCTTTGCGGATTCCCAGTTTTCGTATCCAAGCTCCTTGGCAAAGTCGTCATCAAGCTCGGGCAGAACTTTCTCCTTAACATCCTTTATCTTTACCTTGATGTTAGCTTTTCCTATCTCATTACCCTCCTGGTCGTAAAGAGGGAGATCCTTAAGCTCAAACTCATCATCAACCTTCTTACCGATAAAAGCCTTTTCAAGTTCTTCCCTGAACATTCTCTGTCCTATTATTCCAGATGTTTCTCCCGTTACCTTTTCTCCTTCTTCTCCTTCTTTAATTTCCTGAACTTCGTAATCTATGGTGACGAGGTCTCCTTCCTTTATGGACCTGTCCTCAACGGGCTCCCATACAGCGTGTTCCTCTCTCAGCTGTTGTATCCTCTTCTCCACAAGGTCTTCCTTAAACTCAAGTTTTGGGATTTCAACTTCAAGACCTTCAAGATCTTTGAGCTCAAACTCCGGCGGTATCTCAAAGCTGACGGTGTATGTTACCCTTGGTGTCTTCTCCTCAAGTTCTACCTTTTCAAGATAGATGTCTGCAACCGGAGTTAGGCTGCTTTCCTTTATTGCATCCTCAAGGGTTTTGTTTGCCACCTTCTTACCTACTTCTTCTTCTATGTAATCCTTGTACTTAGCCCTTATAAGCCACAGGGGAGCTGTTCCCTTCCTGAATCCCTGTACTTCAACATTCTGCTTCAGGTAATCGTAAACTTCATTAAGGACGTCCTGAACCAAACTACCTTCAACCTCAACAGTTATAGCTTTGAAAAGCCCCTCTCTTTCTTCGGTTTTTACCTTCATTAACTACCTCCTTCAGCTCATGCGGGTGGAGGGAGTCGAACCCTCACGCCCTTACGGGCACCGGATCCTAAGTCCGGCGCGTCTGCCAATTCCGCCACACCCGCTAAAAGGAATATTATAATCTCTTTTCCTTTATTATAAGTGTCTCCGCTTCCTCTTCGGGCATAGGTTTCCCAAACAGATAACCCTGTGCAAGATCGCAGCCAAGTTCACTGAGCACATTCAGCTGTTTTCTCGTTTCAACTCCCTCAGCGAGCGCTTTAAGTCCGAGAGAGTTTGACAGATTGACCACAGCAGATACTATAGCTTTGTCAACTGGATTGTCCACCATATTTTGAGTAAACGTCATGTCAATCTTGATGACATCCAGAGGTAGCTTTTTTAAATAAGATAGTGAAGAATATCCTGTTCCGAAATCATCCACCGCTATGGTGAAACCCTTTGCTTTTAACTTCTTTAATATAGATATTGACTCTTCTGGATTATACATCAAGGAGGTTTCTGTTATTTCAAGGATAATGTATGAGGTGCTGACTCCAATTTCCCTAATTATATCCACTACCTTGTTAGTGAAGTTTCTATCAGTAAACTGCCTTGGAGACACGTTCACGCTCACATGAATTTTGTATCTACTTCCCCATTCCTTGGCTTTCAGAAATGCCTCCTTCATTACCCAGGTTCCGACCTCTTTTATGAAGCCAAGTTCTTCAAGTATATCTATGAATTGTCTGGGAGGAACTATACCGTTCTCCTGATCTTTCCACCTAAGCAGAGCTTCAAAACCTATCAACTCACAGTTCCTTATTCTGTAGATCGGCTGATAGAACAGGAGGAATTCCCCTCTTTCAAGGGCTTTGTGAAGCTTCCCTTTTATAGTAAGAATATCCATCGCTATTTTCTTCATTTCTTTGTTGAAGAGAGCGAAGCTGTTCTTCCCTTCCTCTTTTGCCTTATACATAGCCATATCTGCATTCTTTATAAGTGTGGTAGGGTCTTCTCCGCTTTCAGGGTATATAGCAACACCTATTGAAGCGGAAAGGTAAATTTCTTCTCCATCAACATTAAAGGGTGTTTCAAACAATTTTAATACTTTTTCCGCTATAGGTATTATGTCCTCCATGTTTTGTATGTTTGGAACTACTATGACGAACTCGTCTCCCCCAAATCTTGCTATGGTATCTGTCTCTCTGAAGACAGATCTTAGTCTGTTTGCAGCCTGAATTAGTATCCTGTCACCTGTTTCGTGTCCAAGAGTATCATTTACCGTTTTAAAGTAGTCAAGATCAATAAACAGAATAGCCACTTTTGTGTTATTTCTCTTTGCATAGGATATAGCATTATTGATCCTGTCTCTGAGCAATATCCTGTTTGGAAGCTTGGTGAGAGGATCGTAGTAAGCCATATTCTTGAGTCTTTCTGTGTGTGAAATAACCTTTCTTGCCATATCTTCAAAAGCTTCGGAAAGAATGTTAAGATCAAGAATATTAGTTTTCGGAAGTTCAAGCTTCGGATTCTTTTCTATATTCTTAGCTATTGAATTCATTAAATGAGCAAGCTTTGTTATTGGATTGGAAACGAAGTTGCTAATAAATCTTGCAATTAAAAAGGATATAAGAGTAAATATGAATATAGAAACAAAGTTTTTTATAAGGCTGCCTGAGAGCACCCTCAGATAAGGTTTTATGGATATTTCCATTATTACCCACCAATTTATATCTTTTCTTAGTTTTTCTTCTTTATAAAAATAAGAGTTTTCATATTTTTTAAGTGGTAATAAATATTTCTCTTCCCCTCTAAAAGAAAGGATAAGTCCAGTTTCTGAAAATTTGAGTTTCCCTGAAGTATAGTTACTCATCGGTTTTAACTCTTTGAACGTGGATGTTATTACCTTATTGTCTTCATCAATGAGGGTGATATAAACTCCTTTCTTTAAAGAAAATTCTTTAACAAGTTTGCGTGCGTGATTTAAATTTAGTTCACAGTATGCATATCCTAAAAACTCTCCATTCTTTATCGCTGGTACTGCTATACCAACAACAGGACGGAGGGCAAACTTCGCTATAAACACTTTTGTGAACACATGTTTTTTTGTTTCTTTCACCTTTTTGTAATAAGGTCTGTAATTGAAGTTTGTTCCTATCATATACTTGCCTTCTGGATTTACCTCAGGATAAAAGGCTATTGCTGTTGCATTTCTGTCTGCTATATAGCAGGCGTGGAACTCTTTAAAGGTTCTTCTTATCGTTTCTGTATCCTTCTGCAGTTGTTCTCTATTCTGAGATCCCCAGATCACAAGTCTATTTGCAAGCTCTCTTACTGCATTTAGATGTATGTCAAGCCAGTAAGTCAAGTTTTCCTTTACATTTTCAGTTATCACTTCCATATCTTCTCTGACTACCTCAAATACTTTTCTTTCATCCTCTTTTGCATCAAAAATAGCTTTGATAAAGAGCGGAGATGTGGAAGCTATCACAAGGGATATAAAAACTAATTGGTTAAAGGGAGCTTTTTCTTCTCTCTTGAAGTAGAATTTATAGATGAAAACAACTATACTTGCCAGTGTGACGTTTATCAAACCATTAACTGCATCTTTTAGGGCAAC
>CAZPVY010000047.1:0-12329 GCA_964590265.1 uncultured Aquifex sp.
CAGTTTCTCAAGCTGGTTTAGATTTTCAACTCTTGGTTTCAGAAAGAAGACGTTATAAACGGTAAAGCCTACTATTCCAATAAGTGCAAGAAATACAACTGTCCTTATCAGTTTCTTAATTCCTCGCATCTCCCGCCACTACACAGAACCAGTTTTCATCCTCCAATATTCTATCCGCTTTCAGTCCTTCATGTTCAAGCATATTCATGAATTCCTCAAGCTCGTCCTTAGTGTATATTCCTGAGAATATTGCTTTCTTGGTAAATAGTTTGGTTATATTACTCAGTTCTTTTCTAAATATAGAAAGCTCAAGATTTGCAACAACTATATCAAACTTCTCCTTAACTTCACTGGGAGTCTTATGGTAACATTCAACCTCAACTCCGTTTAGCTTTGCGTTCTCCTTGCACTCTCTTACAGCATCCTTGCTTATATCTATTCCCACAACTCTCTTGGCACCGAGCAGTTTGGAAACTATAGCAAGAATACCACTTCCGGTTCCAATATCAAGAACAGAGGCACCTTCCTCTACAAAATCCTTAAGTATCCTTATGCAAAGCTTTGTTGTGGGATGGAGTCCAGTTCCGAAAGCCATTCCAGGTTTTATGTAAACCGGTTTTTTCCATGGCGGGATTACCACAAAATCTTCAACATCAACCGGACCAAAACCCTTCTTCCATTCCTTCCAGCTCTCATCAAGCTCTTCAATCCGCACAGGTTTAAGTCCCTTCAAAGGCTTGAAAGTTGCAAAGTCTACCTTATCATCTACTCTCTTGATTATTTCAACAGAAACAGGATTCTCTACCAAGATCTCTCCAAGTTCATCTTCTGAAAGGGAATAGATGTACTTCTTATACACCTTTAATTACCTAAATTACCTTTGTAATAAACTCAATCAGGATCCTGTTAAAGGCTTCTGGATTTTCAAAAGGAGGTAAGTGAGCGGAATTCTCAAGCTCATGATACTGAGCACTCTTTATACCGTCCGCAATTTTCTTCACAACTTCTGGAGGTGTTACCTTTTCGTCATCCTTGCCCGCTACGACGAGAGTGGGAACGTTTATCTCCCCAAGCAGATCGGTATTATCTTTCCTTTCAGCGAGAGCTTTTAGAGTTTTTATCACACCTTCTGTCGTGGCTCTTTCCATCATGCATCTCAGTTTTCTCATCTTCTCCTCATCCTTCTTTGTAGCGGGAGATGTTTGGTTTTCAAGCATCATATCCACGAGAAATGCCGTTCCTTCCTCTTTTACCCTTCCTATAAGGTGATACCTTGCCTTCCTCCCTTCCTCTGTGTCTGCTTCCGCTCTTGTAGCAACGAATACAAACCCTGCCACAAGCTCTCTGTACCTTCTCCAGAGATCAAACATGATGTATCCGCCCATGCTGTCCCCGACGGGAATAATCTTCTTAATGCCGAAGGCGTTGATTTTGGAAACTACAAAGTCCGTAAGAATCTCAACGCTCATCTCTCCAGAGAGGCAAGGTTCGTCACCGAAACCAGGATAGTCAAGAGCTATATAGGAAATTCCTTCAGATTCAAGAGCCTGAAACTGGTAGGTAAACATGTCCTTATTTAACGGGAAGGCGTGGAGGAATAGAACCGCTTTTGGGACATGAACTTTCATCTCATACCTCCTTTGCAAGCAGTTTCTCCAGGTAGTAAATGTCCTCTTTGTAAGTGACCTTAACGTTCCAGTAAGAGCCCATAACTATTCCAACCTTGTATCCGTATCTCTCTAAAAGACTTGCATCATCAGTTCCGTAAAATCCCTCGTTTCTTGCTCTGAAGTGGCATTCAAGTAAAACCTTTCTTTTAAAAGCCTGAGGTGTTTGGGCAAGCCATATATGAGATCGGTCTATAGTTCTAAGGACTGTCTCGCTTGAGACTTCCTTCAGTGTATCCCTTGAGGGAACCGCAACTATCTTCCCGTCGTAATCTCCGAGGTTAGCAACTTCACGGAACATATCTTCGCTCGCGAGAGGTCTTGCTGAGTCGTGGATTACAACTATATCCGCTTCCGCCTCTAATATTCCGTTCAGAACCGAGTCCTGTCTTTCCTTCCCTCCTTCAACTTTCTTAACTCCCTCAGGAACAGATACCTTATTCAGAACATCTTTGGGGAGAACCAAGATTACCTCATCAAAGAGCTTTAATGCTTTCTCAAGCGAGTACATGAATAAGGGCTTCCCGTGAATCTCAATAAACTGCTTCCTGAATCCTATCCTCTTCCCTTCACCTGCTGCAAGAACTACGCAGGCTTTCATACCTCCTCTCTCATGCGTTCTATTCTTGAAATTATAAGATCTTTGAAGTCTTCATTCTCCTTTGTAACTATCTTGAGATCATCGCCGTCCTCAAAAACATATCCGTAAAGCTTAAGACCTTTCACATCAGCCTCAAGGGCTTCCCTTGTTGTTCTTTCAAGGAATTTTTTTACAATCTCCTTATTCTCAGGAGCAACCCTTTGTTCGCATACCTCTATATCCTCTTCTTCAAAGTCTCCCTCCTGAGGAACAAAGACTGCATAAACGGTCACCTCATTATCCTTTGGAAACTCAGGGTTATCTATCATCATCTTGAAAAGCTCTTCAACCTTAGCCCTCATCTGATGTCTTACACTCATTTTTTCAAACCTCCACTTATTTAAGTTAAGTCAAAGATAACAGTTTTTATCTCCGTGTAGTCTTCAAGAGCAAACTTTGGACCTTCACGACCTATACCTGAATTCTTCACTCCTCCATAGGGTTGATGGTCAACTCTGAATGTGGGACCCTCATTTATGAGAACTCCTCCAACTTCTGCTCTCCTTATAAATTCCCACGCTACCTTTATGTCATTTGTGAACACTCCAAGCTGAAGACCGTATTCTGAGTTATTGACCATATCTATTGCTTCATCTACTTCCTTGTAAGGATCAACTATAACAACCGGTGCGAAGGCTTCCTCCCTAAAGAGCTTTGTCTCGGGAGGAACGAGGGACACTACAGTAGGTTCAAAGAGTGCGGTTTTCTCAGCACAGGAAACACCACCAACCTCAAGCTTTGCTCCCTTCTGAACAGCCTCCTCTATCCATTCACGGATTCTGAAAACATCATTCTGAGTGATCATAGGTCCCACATCCGTATTTTCATCCATAGGATCTCCCACCCGAAGGGTCTTTACCTTTTCCTTGAGCCTTATCGTAAACTCTTCAAATATATCTTCATGAACAAAAACTCTCTGAACGGATATACAGACCTGACCCGCTATCGCATAACCTCCGAGAACCGCTTTCTGAACTGCTTTATCTATGTCTCCATCTTTGTGAACCACTATTGCGGAGTTGGAGCCGAGTTCAAGCACGACCTTCTTTATTCCTACCTGACGGGTAATTATCTCTCCAACCTTCTTGCTTCCTGTGAAGGACACGACCCTCACGTCAGGATGTGTTGTCATCACTTTTCCTACGTCTCCGTAACCCGGAATTACCGAAAGAGCCTTGGGAGGAAGTCCGGCTTCAAGGAGAACCTCTGCAAGCATGAGGGGAGTCAAGGGTGTCCTCTCAGAGGGTTTTAGCACTACAGCATTTCCGCAGGCAAGGGCAGGAGCAACTTTGTGCATGGAGAGGTTAAGGGGAAAGTTAAAAGGTGTTATCGCAGAGACTATTCCTACGGGAACTCTTATATAAAAGCCTACCTTTTCTGCACCGTTTGGGTGTGCATCTATAGGAAAGGTCTCTCCGTTTATCCTCTTGGCTTCCTCAGCTGAAAATATAAGTGTCTGAATAGCCCTCTGGACTTCAGTCCTCGCCTCCTTTATTGTCTTGCCTACTTCATAAACGAGGGTTTTTGCAAACTCCTCTGCTCTTTCCTGAAGTATCTGGGAAGCCCTCATCAAGATTTCGTACCTATGGTAAGCTGTGAGAGAGGAGATTTCTTTGAAGCCCTCTTTAGCCCTCTCTATCGCTTTTAATATGTCCTCTTCTGTTCCCTGCGCAGCTATCCCTATCACCTCCCCTGTGTATGGGTACACGACCTCTATCTTTTGCCTGCTATCCACCCACTCTCCACCGATGAGCATCTTTTTCTCAATCATTGCAGGACCTCCCCTGCTTTTTTTCAGTCTTTTTTATCTTCTTTCTTCTTCTCGTACTCGGGTTGGAAGCCCATTATGGCTTCCTTTGAGAAGGTTATCTTTGTGTTTGCATCAACTTTTAAGGTTATAGTTCTGTCTCCTATCTCAACCACAGTTCCCCATATGCCTGCTGATGTTATCACCTTATCCCCCTTCCTCAGGCTTTCAATCAGCTTTCTGTGTCTCTCCCTTTCCTTCTTCTGAGGTCTTATTATCAGGAAATAGAATATCGCAAAGATACCTGCAAGGAAGAGAAACTGAAAAAGTAGAGCTCCCGTTGGGCTCGGATGTCCCTGTCCTTGTGCAAAGGCTACATCTATCATCTCAATCCTCCTTCCAGTATTCTCCAAAGGCTATCCAGGTTCTTGGAATTATGAACCTGAGATCATCCCAGGACTTCATATATTTTATACGCTTGTGGGCAGCTTTATTGAGTGAGCTTTCAAAAACGTCCATAACTTCCTCCTCATAGTCTTCTAAAGAGCCTTCCAAAATAGCTTCTCCTGCCATAGCTCCTGTATGAACCGCATTTGCTATCCCACCCCCTGTGATAGGATGGCAGAAGCCCCCTGCATCTCCAACAAGGAGTACATTACCGCGAAGCGGTTTTTTAATCCCTTCAGCAGGTATCCACCCTCCTGTCCTGCCTATAATCTTTTCCTCTACCAGTTCATCTGCAACAACTTCCTTAACGAATCTCTTTAAGCAGTGCATTACGTTCACATGGTACTCGGGATCAATTCCTACACCTACGTTTGCCACATTACCCTTTGGAAAGACCCAGCCGTAACCTCCGGGTATATAGTCTCTGAAGTAAATGAGAAGGTCTGAGAGCTTTCTCTTGAGAGGCAACGTGAACTGAGCGGTGGCAAGAAAGCTTGTTGTATACTCTCCTGTAAGCTTTGCAGTTTTTGAACGGGGTCCATCCGCTCCTATGATAATATCCGTCTGAACTGGAAACTTTTCCCTTGTATCTATGTGCTCCAGCCAGACCTTGCCGTTTTCAAATCCCAGAAACTGTGTCCTGAGTTTCAGCTCTGCTCCATATTCGGCAGCAAGCTGTGCTATCCTCCTGTCAAACCTGTCCCTGTGAAGGACGTAGCCCTCCGAGTACATGCTAACCACTTCACCCCAGGGGGTAAAGTGAATCATATCCTTTACTTCCTGAGCTATTACATCTTCAGAAAAGAATTCAGGGAACTTGTGTTTGAGCTGAATGGGGACAAACTCGGCACACTGAACTGGAACTCCCACAGCTCTCTTTATATCAACTATCAGAACCTTTACGCCCCCTCTTGCAAGGATGTAGCCTGCGGTGGCTCCTCCCGGACCAGCACCAACTATGAGGACGTCATACTTCATTTATCTTTAGAATTTAGGTAGTTCTTCATGAGTTTTCCCATCTTAAAGGTGGGAACATACCTCTCTTTAACAAAGATCTCAACTCCGGTTCTCGGGTCTTTTACGAATCTGGAGGGTTTTTTCTTTATCTTGAAAGTTCCCAGACCCCTTATCTCAACTTTCTCCCCCCTTGTGAGAGCTTCAGCCATGGCTTGGAACACCTGATCAACTATCAGCCTTGCCTTCCTCTGAGGAATTCCCCTTCTCTTGGCAATTTCCCTTGTTATATCTGACTTCTTCATTCTTTTTCCTCCTCTATGTATATGGTTCTAACCTTGCTGTTATCACCTTTTGCTTCAAGAGTCTCGTTTTTTCTATCATACACTATCTCCTCAGCCTCAAGGATGTTTTTCTCCTCTTCAACCCTTGCGTTACCTTTGAGAAAAATCACCTCATTTTTTAGGTCGTACTCCGCATACTCGGATACAGCCTTCCTTCCGGGCTCCGAATACCTGACGTTGCCTATTGCTACTATTTTCAATGGTTTTCCCTTCTCGTCAATGAAAATTATCACCTTGTCCGCCCTGAGGACAGAATCACCTCTTACGAGTTTCACGTTACCTACATAGATTATTTGGTCCTTCTTGAACTCCAGTTTCTTTGCCTCACCGGTTATAGGTTGTCCCTTCAGGAAAAGTGCCGAGAGGAGTATTCCGGCGAGGAGAATGTTAAATTTCATGCTTCGTCCTCACCCTGCCTATTATAACTCTGAGGGGTTTCAAGTAGGCTTTAAAGCCTGTGCCTTCTATGTAGTTTCTTCCCTTCCACACTTTAACATTCCCATCCCCATATATCAGATTTTTATTGAAATCAACTACCGCTTTTTCGGTTTTCACAAAAAACGCTTCTCCCCTTATCTCAACCTCTCCTTTCAGTGTTCCCGTGTTTTTATCCCTTCTAAAGATTATTGAATTAGCTTTTACTACATATCCGCTGACTGATTTAAGGTAAACATTAAGCAGGATCAGTTCTTTCCCAAAGGAGATGAGCTCCTCACCTTCAACCATCCACTCCTCGCCTCCTTTCCCAAACACCCTTATGCTTATATCCTGCGCTATGCTTTTCTCTTGAACAAACACATTTGATTCCTTCCTCAGCTTATCTATGTATGCAAGAGACAGAACGGAGAGCAGAATAAAAGCCACATGAAGGTATAGGAACTTCATTTAATATATTTTTTCATAAGCCTGCTCTCATCTCCTCTGAGCCTGAATATAAGATCTGCAACCTCTCTGATTGCTCCGTCGCCTCCACGTCTAATAGTTATGTAAACCGCGTGCCTCTTTACTGCCGAGGGTGCATTCCTTACGGCTACAGGAAAGCCGACCTTTTTCAGAATGGGTATATCTACAAGATCATCCCCAACAAAGCCTATCTCTTCATAGGACAGGTTATGTTTTCTTGCTATGTCATCAAGCACTCCCTCTTTCTCAAGTCTCCCCATAAATATCTCATCAATTCCGAGCTCTGTCAGTCTATTTTTAAGAGCTTCCGACTGTCTGCCTGATATAACACCCGTGATTATTCCTATTCTCTGGAGAAGTTTTATCCCGAGCCCATCGCGAACGTTGAATACCTTTATTCTCTCTCCTTCCTCTGTGTAGTAGAGTCTTCCGTCCGTTAAGACCCCGTCAACGTCCATGAGCAGAATCTTCAGTCTTCTGACTCTTTCCCTAAGACTCAACTCAGCACCTCTAAATATAATGTAAAGAAATGTGGGACAGAGAGTTTGTCATAAAAGAAAACCATCATCTTTCGGGTAGACTCTGGCTGATGAGATTCCATGCACCTGATATGGCTCAGAACGTAAGAGGGGGTCACTTCATAATGCTTGAAGTGTCAAAAACCTATGATCCTATGGGTAGAAGAGCCTTCGCCGTCGGAGATGTGAGGGGAGGTGACATACTGATCTTTTACGACGTTGTGGGAAGAGGAACTAATCTAATGAGTAAGATGCAAAAGGGGGATAAAGTAAGAGTTCTCGGACCCCTCGGGAAAAGGCTCTTCAGTTACGAAGGGGATAAGCATCTGCTTATCGGAGGTGGTGTTGGTCTTGCGGGGCTTTCTCTATACGGAAAGGAGCTTAAAAACTTGGGGAAGGAGGTGGTCTTCATTTATGGGGCAAGATCCGCAGAACATCTCGGGATGATTGACTGGCTGAAAGAAGAAGGTTTTGATTACATACTCTTTACCGACGACGGAAGTGCTGGTAGAAAAGGTCTTGTGACTGAGGTTCTGAAAGAATTTGACAGCTCATGGACAGTATCAGCCTGTGGACCGAAACCTATGCTAAAAGCGATCAAAGACATCTCAAGGGAAACAGGGCACAGAGTTTACATGTCCCTTGAGGAGAGAATGGCTTGCGGTTGGGGGGTGTGCTTAGGATGTGTTATCAGAGACCCAGAAGGACGCTACAAAAGAGTCTGCTACGAGGGTCCGGTTTTTGAAGCGGACGAGGTAGTCTTCTGATGTTCACAGGACTGATTGAAGACCTTGGAGAAGTCCTCTACTTAAAGAGAAGCTCTTCTGGTGGAGTCCTTGAAGTTAAAACGGAGCTTGATGATATAAACTTAGGGGATAGTATTTCTGTGAACGGAGCGTGTCTGACGGCAGTTGAGATAAAAAGGGGCTCTGCTGTTTTTGAGCTTTCTCTGGAAACGCTTAGCAGGACAAATCTTTCCTATCTAAAAAGAGGGGACTTTGTCAATCTGGAAAGAGCCCTTCGGGCTGATTCAAGGTTCGGAGGGCACTTCGTACTGGGGCATGTTGATTTCACGGCAAAAGTACTTAGCTTCAAACAGCTTGGTGACCACAGAGAGCTGGTGATAGAAATCCCTCCCGATCAGAAAAAGTACTTCGTTGAGAAAGGATCTGTTGCCATAGACGGAATAAGCCTGACCGTGAACTATATTAGAGATGACAGTATCTCTATAAACATCATTCCCCACACCTTTGAAAACACAAACCTGAAATACAGAAAAGTGGGAGACCTTGTGAACGTTGAGGTGGACATAATAGGGAAGTATGTGGTGAGTTTTCTCTCAAAGAAAGAGATTGATCTTGAATCAAAGCTCAGAGAGCTCTTTTAAACCATCATCTCTTCCACAAATCCTATGTGATGTCTTCCCTCTTTAAACTCCTTGCTGCCTAAAACTCTTTTGTGAAACTCTATGTTAGTTTTCAAGCCCTCACCTGAGATTATGAACTCATCAAGTGCCCTGAGACCTCTCTTTATTGCTTCCTCCCTTGTTTCTCCCCAGACTATCAGCTTTACAAGAAGGGAGTCATAGTAGGGCGGGACTGTATAACCCTGATAGATGTGAGTGTCAACCCTGACACCAATGCCTCCGGGGATTATAAGCTCCTCTATCCTGCCCGGAGAGGGTAGGAAGGTGTCCGGATCCTCGGCATTTATCCTCATCTCAATGGCGTAGCCGTTCCTTCTGATCTTTCCGAGTCTGAGCTTGTGCCCGCTTGCTACTTTGATCTGCCACTTGACTATGTCTACTCCTGTAACTATCTCAGTGACGGGATGCTCAACCTGAACTCTCCCGTTCATTTCCATGAAGTAGAAGTTTCCGTCCTCGTCCATCAGAAACTCAACCGTTCCCGCACCTTCGTAGTTTATCTCTCTGCAGAACTCTATAACCGCAGTCTCTATCTCTTTCCTCTTCTTTTCATCAACGGAGATGCTCGGAGCCTCTTCTATGAGCTTCTGGTGTCTCCTCTGGATTGAACACTCTCTCTCTCCGAGAACCGCGACGTTCCCGTGAGCGTCCGCAAGAATCTGAAACTCTATGTGTTTGGGATTGATTATAAACTTCTCAACATAAACCCTTCCATCTCCGAAGGAGACTTCCGCTTCCTGAACTGCGATAGGAAACTTTTCCCGAAGTTCCTTCTCATTCATGACTATCCTGATTCCCCTTCCTCCTCCTCCTGCCGATGCCTTGAGAACTACCGGATACCCTATCTCTCTCGCTATCTCAAGAGCTTTTTCAAGATCCGTAGCTCCGCTGCTTCCGGGAACAAGAGGAATCCCGACTCTTCCCGCAATCTCTTTAGTCTTTATCTTGTCTCCTATAAGCTCAAGGGTTGAAGGAGAGGGACCTATGAACTTCACACCGCTCTTTGAAACTATCTCAGCAAACTTGGGATTCTCCGCAAGAAAACCATACCCCGGATAGACCGCATCCGCACGGGAAACCTCAACTGCAGACATTATCGTGGGAACATCAAGGTAGCTCTTGGAAGGTTCAGGAGGTCCTATACAGATGGCTTCATCAGCGAGTTTCACGTGAAGAGAATCCTTGTCCGCTTCCGAGTAAACAGCAACGGTTTTTATCCCGAGTTCTCTACATGCTCTTATTGCCCGGACTGCTATCTCTCCCCTGTTGGCTATTAGAATCTTCTTGAACATTAAGAGATTATCTTACCAGAAGAAACAGCGCTCAGAAGACTCTCCGCTATATATTCAACCTCTTCATCTGTAAGGTAAGGATGAACAGGAATTGAAAAGACCTCTTCCCTAAACTTCTCAGCATTCGGCGTTGGCAGATGCTGTGCATTCCTGAGCTCATGGAGAAGATACGTGTAGTAAACCCTTGCATCTATATCTCTCCTCTTGAGCTCCTCAACTATCCTGTTTCTCTCTGGGTGTCTAAGTGTGTAGAGATGATAAACATGATAGCTATCCTTTCTTTCTTGAGGAACTGTGAAACTCTCCGAAAGCATGTTTGAATACTTCCGGGCTATCTCCCTTCTTCTTTCATTTCTCGCCTTTAACTTCCTCAGCTGAATGGTTCCTATCGCCGCCTGAAACTCCGTAATTCTCACGTTAAAAGCAGGATGATCTCCGAAGTCTATCCACTGCTTTATCCTCTTTGCTATCTCGTCATCATCTGTGGTTAATGCTCCACCCTCACCCATCGGGACATTCTTTGATGCATAGAAGCTGAAAGCTCCTATGTGCCCCCAAGCACCTGCTTTCTTACCTTTAAACTCTGCCCCGTGCGCTTGGGCAGAATCTTCAACTACATAAAAGCCGTATTTTTCCGAGAGGAACATTATCCCTTCCATATCAGCCATACCGCCATAAAGGTGAACGGGCATAACAACCTTTGGACTGTATTTCTTTACCGCGTCCTCAAGCTGATTGAGATCCATAGTGTAGTACTCATCTACATCAACGACTACAGGTTCACCGCAGGCAAGATATACCGCATCTATCGTAGCCATAAAGCTCATCGCGGGGACTATCACTCTGTCTCCCTTGTCAACTCCGAGAGCCCTGAGGGCTATGAAGAGAGCCGTTGTTCCCGAGCAGACGGTAAAGCAGTGCTTTACTCCTGTAAACTGGGCAAGTTCCTCCTGAAAGGTTCTCGTCCACTTCCCTCTCGTTATCTGGTGGCTCTCAATAATTTCTATAACTGCTTTCTTCTCTTCTTCAGAAAATACGGGTTCTACGATCCTTATCATGATCCATCAAACCTCCTAAGAAGCTTTTCCTTTAGAAAGTCTCCCACAACAGTACCGCTTATATCAGCCAGAAGATAGTAAAATTTCCTGACCTCATCATCGCTCAGATTGCTTAAATCTATCTCTGCAGGGTTGTCCGGTATTTCAAGATTCCTCAGCTCTGGTTTTGTAAGGGATAGGTCGTAGATTATCCTCTCAATTATGAGTCTGAGTCCGCGCCTACCTGTAAAGCTCTCAACCTCTCTTAAAGCTTCTCTGAGAATTTCCCGGCAGTCCAAAGTCTTTATATTTTATACCTTTTCAGGAAATCTTTAAGGCTACCAAAGTCCATCGGCGGTGCGAAGAAGTATCCTTGCCCTTCGTGGCAACCAAGCTCTCTAAGCTTGCTCAGGATATCTTCGCTCTCTATGCCTTCAGCAAGAGAGGTCGCTCCCACCGAATTTGATAGATCTATTATCGTTTTAACAACGCTCTCTGCCTTCTTGTTTTCAAGCATCGGCATTATGAAGCTTTTGTCTATCTTCAGTTTATCAATATCAAACTCTATAAGATAGTTCATGGAGGAGTACCCTGTTCCAAAATCATCTATCGCCGTCTTTATCCCTATCTCCCTCATCTTCTGGAGAATGCTCTTTGTCTTTTCAGGGTCTTTCATGGCGGTGCTTTCCGTTATCTCAAGCAGGAAGTTCTCTTCGGGAAATCCGTAAGCTTGCAGAACCCGGTCTATTTCGTAGGGAAGACTTTCCTCTATAAACTGCTTCATGGAAAAGTTCACACCCAAGAAGAGATCAATGAATCCTTCGGATATAAGGAATGATATGTCCCTGACAGCCTGATTCAATATACAGTATCCAAGTTCAACTATCAGACCCGTCTCCTCAGCCACCGGAATGAACTTCATAGGAGAGACGAGACCAAGCTCTGGATGTTTCCATCTTGCGAGGGCTTCAACACCAACAGGCTTTAGATCCTTTAGGCTAAAAACGGGCTGGTAGTAGGGAATTATCTCATTTTTCTTGATGGCTTCCCTAAGAGAGCTCTTTATTATTGCTATCTCCGTTGTCTCCTTCTCAAGTTCCTCCGAGTAGAAAGCAAAGGCGCCTATACCTATCTCCTTCGCCCTTGAGAGTGCAAGTTCTGCTTTCCTGAGAAGGTGTTCTGCTCTGACATCATCCTTCGGGAAGAGTGCCAAACCGAAGTTGACGTTAAGGTATATCTTGTCTCCGTTCAGCTCAAAGGGTTCTTCAAAAACACTTCTGATCTTGTCAATAACCTTGGTCGAGCCTGTTTAAAAAAAGTAGACAAATTGAGAGTAAATAGGTTAAAGCGATAT
>CAZPVY010000048.1:0-12228 GCA_964590265.1 uncultured Aquifex sp.
TTTAGTATTATCGTGACTTTTATATATTTTGTTCAGCTATTATGAACACTAGATTAGTATTTGAACTATTCCCAAATATATGGATACCATCAACTTTCACGTTGCAATAATGCTAAAGCGATTATTTTCTTATCTCTTATATCGTCTTTTTTCCTTTCAGAAACCCTCGGTATGAGAAGAGCGTACTGGCACTGCCAATAGAGGAGGTCAGTAATGGCGGAGGGGTGAACTCAATGAATGCGGGGAAGTCCTCTTTCTCGTAACTTTACATCAGCTGAGTTACCATTGAACAAACCTTGAACCTGACACCATACATGATCATGCCTTCTATCCTTTCCAAGAGGGCGTGTCTTATCTTTTCGGGTTCAGAAAAGTAAAATTCAACGACAGCTCTAAAATGTGTTTGATACTCTGTCTATATAAACTTGGGATCCCCCCTCAGCAAAAACATATACAAAGAATGTAAGTAAACAGTACTCTATTCATGATCCACCTTACGTTTTTAAAATCTTACGCCTGTGCTATACTTTCAGTATGAGAACGGTTATAAGAGGAAAGGTCTGGAAGTTCGGAGATAACGTTGATACGGATCAGATAATTCCTGCAAGGTATCTGAATACATCAGATCCATATGAGCTTGCCAAACACGTGATGGAAGATTCGGAGCATCCGAATTTTGCCCAAAAGCATAAAGAGGGAGACATTATCGTTGCAGGTAAGAACTTCGGCTCGGGATCGTCAAGGGAGCACGCACCGATAGCTATAAAGTATGCCGGTGTTCCGGTTGTTATAGCAAAGTCCTTTGCGAGGATATTCTTCAGGAATGCGATAAACATAGGCCTCCCCATAGTTGAGGCTCCTGAAGCTGCTCATGAGATAAATCACGGGGACGAAGTTGAGGTTGATCTTGAAAAGGGCATAGTTAAGAACTTAACCACAGGTAAGGAGTATCGGGCTACAAAGTTCCCTGAAGAGCTTCAAGTGATCCTCAAGGCAGGTGGACTCATGGAGTATGCGAAGAGCAAGCTCAAGAGTGATTCCCCAAAGTGATTCACAAGCTCTGGGACAAGCTGCACTGGTTCTTAGTAAAGGTGGTTTCGTAGTAGCACCTACGGATACCATATACGGAATCCTTGCAGATGCAACCAATCCGGAAGCCGTCCTTAAACTATACAAACTTAGAAGACCCTCAAGGAAACCTTTTATAGTTCTATTGCCTGATCTTTCATGGCTCGGGAAATTGGGTCTTCAGCAAAGCAGGAAAACTCTCAAACTCCTTAATATTCCGGCTCTTACGGTTGTTCTAAGGAAAGAAACAGGCCTCTTTCATTATCTCGGGAGACATACCCTTGCGGTGAGATATCCCCGCAGGGGATTTGTATATAAACTATTAAAGAGATTTGACCGACCTGTAGTAGCCCCGAGCGCCAACCTTGAGGGAGAATCACCAGCGGAAACCGTTGAAGAAGCCTTGAGATACTTCGGGAATTCAGTAGATCTGTACGTGGACGGGGGTAAAATAAAAGGAAAGCCTTCAGTGATCGTCAATCTTGTAAACGGATTGAAAGTACTCAGATACGGAACTCTCAGTGAAAGAAGTTTAAAGGAAATACTTGGCAAAATTAAACTTCTATCACCTTACCGGGATTAAATAAGTTCTTTGGATCAAAGAGAAGTTTTATACCCTTCAAGAGCTCATAGCCGGTATCTCCGAACTGCCACCTGAGAAACTTCTTCTTTGTTAAACCCACACCGTGTTCCCCTGTGATTGAGCCATGGTAGGAGAGAGCAAGTTCAAAGACTTCATCCACAGCCTTTTCAGCTCTTTCTTCTTCTTCGCGATTTGCCTTATCGTAGAGGAAATTCACGTGTAGGTTACCGTCTCCTATGTGTCCAAATACAACCATCAGAAGATCGTATTTCTTTGCAATCTCTCTTAGTTTCGGAAGAGCCTCCGCAAGGTATATTCTTGGAAAGACTATGTCTTCGTTTATCTTTCCCGATTTGAGATTACCTAAAGCAGGTCCGAGGTTCTTCCTCGCTGTCCAGAGTTTCAGGGCTTCTTTTTTATCCCGTGCAACCCTTACTTCAACTCCCATAGCATTAAGAAGATCCCTTATATCCTCAATCTGCTCTCTCACAGCGTTTTGTGAACCATCAACCTCAATCAGAAGTAAAGCTTCCACATCTCTTGGAAGTCCTGCGGGTTTGTAATCCTCAACAGCCTTTATTGCATCTCTGTCCATAAACTCAAGGGCGGAAGGGAATATACCAGAGGTCATTATTCTGGTAACAGCCCTCCCAACATCTTCAAGTTTATTAAAGAGCGCAAGGGCAGTAGCTCTCGCGGGTGGCTTGGGTATGAGCTTGAGCGTTGCGGAGGTGATGAGTCCTAGAGTTCCTTCAGAGCCCACAAAGAGCTTTGTTAAATCATAACCCGCTACATCTTTAATAACAGGGTTTCCTGTCCTTATCACCTTTCCTTCCTTTATGACCACCTCCAGTCCAAGAACGTATTCTCTGGTAACTCCATACTTCAGGCACCTTGGACCGCCAGCGTTCTCTGCTATATTTCCCCCTATCGTTGAGTACTTGAAAGAAGAAGGGTCAGGAGGGTAGAAGAGCCCGAGCTTTTCTACATACTCCTGAAATTCGTAGGTGATCACGCCCGGCTGAACGGTTGCGGTCGTGTTATCAACGTCCACCTTAAATCTGTTCATCCGCTCAAAGGATACAACTATTCCCTTTTCCGTCGTTGGAACCGCTCCGCCCGTAAGACCAGAGCCGGCACCCCTTGGAAATATGGGAATGTTCTCCTCGTAGCATATCTCAACGAGCTTTATAACATCTTCTTTGTTCTCGGGAAACACAACGGCAGAAGGAACAGCCCTCTCTATGGGAATTGGTGTGGCATCGTAAGAGTAGAGTTTTCTCTCAACTATAGATATATTCACCTTTTCCTTTCCAAGGGCATCTATCAATCTGTCTATTGGATTTTTTTTAATTATCCCGAACATGAGAAAAATATATCACTCCTTCTTAACAGTGATTATGTTCGTGAACATAGTTGAGTTCGGGATCAGAATCCTTTCTCCGTCACCTTCAACAACCGTATAGCGAAGATTGATCTCAACAACCCTTCCCTGATGAGAGCCTACCTTTATCACGTCACCTATCCTGAAGGGACTGTAGAGGATAATAAGAATACCGGCAAGGGCGTTGGAAATTATGTCCTTCAATGCAAAGCCGACGGCAAAACCGGTCAAACCGAATCCCGCAACGAGAGCGGTTACATTTATCCCCAGAACACCAAGAGCTGTTATTAAGCCAAGCGATAGGATAGCAATGTAGGTAATGTACCCGAGCAGGTTTACAACTCTGAACTTCTCGGGTTCAAACCTGTCCTTTAAGGAGAGGATTTTTCTTTTGAGGTAGGAGGCAAGGAAGAGAGAAAAACCGACGATACCTGCTACAATACCAAATTTCGGAATGTAGTCTCCGATAAAGTCAGAAGGCATAACAGTTAAAATATAATCTCAATGAAAAAGTGGATATTTCTGCTGATTGTTTTGCTTATAATTGCTCTTGTTATGTTCTCTGCGATAATCTCAAGAATTCCTGTAGGAGACAGGGTCGCGATAATCAAAATCACCGGTGTAATAGTGAATCCGCTTCCGACAGTTAAGAAGATAGAAAAGCTGAGAAAGGATAGGAGCGTGAAAGCCCTCGTTATAAGAGTGGACAGTCCCGGAGGATCTGTTGGAGCCTCTCAGGAGATATACAGAGCTATAGAGAGGTTCAGGAAGGAGGGTAAACCTGTTGTTGTCTCAATGGGTAATGTCGCAGCCTCAGGAGGATATTACCTATCCGCTCCTGCAAACTACATATACGCAAATCCGGGAACGATAACGGGGAGCATAGGGGTGATAATCCAGCATATCGCTTATAAAGAGCTTATGGAAAAGATAGGTGTGAAGGCTACTGCCATAAAGACAGGTAAGTTCAAGGATACGTTGAACCCTTTCAGGGAGCTGACTCCCGAGGAGAAGAAGTACCTGAAAGAAACCATAGATGAAGCCTACGAACAGTTTCTTCAGGCGATACTGAAGTACAGGAAGGATAAGATCAGCGAGGAGAAGTTGAGGGAGATTGCGGACGGTAGGGTTTTAACAGGGAAGAAAGCAAAGGAACTTGGACTCGTAGACGAGCTCGGAGGTCTGGAAGATGCGGTGGAGAAGGCAAAGGAGCTTGCGAGAGTCCCTAAGGCAAGGGAGTTCTTCATCCCTGAGGAGAAGAGCCTTCTCCAGAAAGTTCTTGGCGGAGAGATAGAGGAACTGAAGATAGTCAGCTCATACAGCCCTCTTTTCTATCTCATGAGCTTCTGAAGATGGAGTTTCTGGTAGATAGAACAGACGAAGAAACCCTTTTCAGGCTCGTTCTTGGTCTTATTGTTCCCCGACCTATAGGCTGGGTGTCAACAGTAAGCAGGGAGGGGATATACAACATAGCGCCCTTCAGCTTCTTTAATGCGGTGAATGATGCTCCTCCGGTTCTGATGATCTCTATAAGCGATAGAGATGACGGGAGTCCAAAAGACACGGTGAAGAATATCCTTGATACAGGAGAGTTCGTTGTGAACCTTGTCTCTGAAGAGACCTTTGAGAAGATGCTCATCACAGCGGAGGAGTTTCCTCCGGAGATTGACGAGTTTAAGGAGGCTAAGCTCACTCCTGAAGAGGGACGTTTTGTGAAGGCTCCGAGAATAAAAGAGTCAAAGGCTTCCTTTGAATGCAGATTATTCAAACACATGAAGGTTTACGATATGCATCTTATACTCGGGGAGGCTCTGCTTATAAAGGTCAATGACGATATAGTGGATCAGAAGGGGAGAATAGATTATAAAAGATACAGACCCATCGGAAGGCTCGGCGGGAGCTTTTATATCAGAACTTTTGGAAACAGCCTCGTAGAGCCAAACAATTAAAATATTTACATGCTGATAAAGCACTTCTCAGATAAAGATCTCTTTTATAAGTTCCTCAAAGAACGCATAGGTGTATTTTTCAAGGAAGCAGAGGAGCGATCCTTTGAGGGTGTTTTCCCCTGTATTTACTTTGAGTTTTCAGAAAATCCGGAACCTGTATTTCTCTGTGCCCAGAAAAGCTGTGTGTCGGTGTTCTCAAATGGTGGCAGGTATGTTCTGTGCGGGAGCGAAGCGAATATAAGGAATATGTGCCATCAGCTCGTGAGCTATCCTGAGACAAAACAGCTTGCAAGGGAGATCCTTGAGAATCTCATAAGATACAGAAAAAAGAACTTTCAGATCCAGTACAACCGGAAGATACTCCCTCTGGGTCTAAAAACGGCGATAATGGGAGTCCTGAACGTAACACCCGATTCTTTCTCCGATGGAGGACTGTATGAGAAACCCGAAGATGCCTTAAGGAAAGCGGTTCAGATGTATGAGGAGGGGGCTGAGATAATAGATATAGGTGGAGAGTCAACCCGTCCAGGTTCTGAGAGGATAAGCGTAGAGGAGGAGCTCCGCAGGGTTCTTCCGGTTCTGAGGATTGTCAGAAAAGAGCTTCCCGATGTGTGGATATCAATAGATACCTACAAATCTGAGGTGGCGAAAGCATGCCTTGAGGAGGGTGCGGACATAATAAACGATATAAGCGGAGGAACATTTGATAAGAACATGTATAAAGTCATTTCTGAATACAACTGTCCCTACGTTATCAATCATATAAAGGGAAGACCCGAAACATGGAAGAGTGAGCCGATAATTTATGAGGATGTAGTTGCGGAAATTGTTTCTTGGTTTGGAAGTAGGATAAGAAAACTAAAAGAGACAGGTTACAAAAGGGAAGAGAATATAATCCTTGATCCGGGTATAGGCTTTGGTAAGCTCCCAGAACATAACGTAGAAATCATCAGCAGATTTGAGGAGTTCAAGATCTTCGGCAAACCTTTAATGGTAGGTGTATCAAGGAAATCTTTTATAGGTCTCATACTTGAAGGCTTCTTAAACAAAAAAACTTTGCCTCGGGAAAGGCTCTACGGAAGTCTCGGTGCTGTTGCTCCTGCAGTATTGAAAGGCACACAGATAGTAAGGGTGCACGATGTAAAAGAGACGAGAGAATTCTTGGCTCTCCTTGATGCAGTGAGGACCTACGATGCTACTTGATCTTCTGAGGGAGCTGTTCGGTTTCATAGATCTAATAGACATCATTACTGTTGCTGTATTTATTTACGGAATAATTTACTTCCTCGCTGTAACAAAAGGGTTTCAGATACTCAGAGCCCTGATATTCATAGGAATATTTTGGTTTGTTGCCGAGGTCGTGCAGCTGAGAACCCTTTCCTGGATATTTGAGAAACTCTGGACAATCGGTCTTTTCTCAATAGTCGTTGTCTTTCAGCCCGAAATAAGGAGAGCGCTGGCGAGGATAGGGGAGAGGACAAAGGTAATAAAGCTCTCCTCCGTTGAGGAAAGAACGATTGAAAGGATAGTAAGAGCCTGCAGGTTCATGTCGGACAGGCAGATAGGGGCTCTCATAGTGATAGAGAGGCACCAGAATATAGAGGACATAATTGAGGGATGTGTTTACATAGATGCTACCGTCTCGGTTGAGCTTCTTATAACGATATTTTACCCGATGACACCTCTGCATGATGGTGCGGTTGTTATAAGAGGAGAGAGAATAGCTTTTGCTTCCTGTGTTCTCCCCCTTTCAAAAAATGCACAGCTACCCAAGAAATATGGAACAAGACACAGAGCAGCTCTCGGTATTAGTGAGGAGAGTGATGCCATCTCCGTGGTTGTTTCCGAGGAAACGGGAGAGATATCCCTCGCTGTTGAAGGTAAGCTTGAAAGAAACCTTGATCCTGAGATATTGAGAGATAGGCTTGAAAAACTTATGGGGTTGATTGAAAGATGAAGCTTCTTAAAGAGATATTTGTAAAGGACTGGAGATACAAGCTTACCGCACTGGTTATATCGGTTACCCTCTGGAGCGTTGTGAACTTCGGTAGCAGGACAGCCATAACCGTTTCAAGATATATTGAGATCAGGAATGAAAAGCCAGAGTTCGTGTACAGAGTTGAACCTGAAAGAGTTGATATAACCGTTTATGTCATTGAAAGATTGCTTCTTTCAAAACTTATAGAGAAGGTCAGGGCTTATGTTGACGCTTCAAGTATTGATAAATCAGGAACTTATAGATTAAAGGTGTATGCCGAAACTGAGGTTCCAATCCTTATCCATCCGGCGAGCGTGGAACCTCCGGTAGTGAAAGTTATAGTTATTAAAAAACCGCCCCGATAGGGCGGTTCATCTATCAGCCACAGGTGAAGGAGCTTCCGCAACCGCAGCTACCCGTTGCGTTTGGATTCCTGATTGTGAATCCACCACCCATGAAGTCAACCACGTAGTCAAGCTCCGCACCATTTACGTAAGGCATGGAAAATGCATCTATGACTATCTTGACACCATTATGTTCAAATACATGGTCTCCTTCTTCAATGGTGTCATCAAATCCCATTGCATATTGAAAGCCTGAACATCCTCCGGGAACAACCCTAACTCTCAGAATAGGGTTTTCTATATTGTTTTCCTTTGCAACTTTAAGTATCTCCTCTGCTGCCTTATCGGTTACCTTAAATATCATCGTTGCCTGCTGCTCTTGCATACTGCTAACCTCCTTCATGAATTTGGTATAAAGATACTTCAAGAAGATATCTTCTTTATGACGTAAGTCAAGGGAAAGAAGACTATTCCAGCGATAAAACCGAGGAAAAATGATATCAGAACCACCATGCCCACGGGAAGCTGAGGTGTTTTAGTTCCTCCCCAGAGAGTTAGGGATACGCTCTGCTGGGAGTTCATGAGAAAGAAGTAAAAGGATATGCCAAAAACTATGAGAAAGATGAGTATATAAAGTAGATTCTTCATCTCTTAAGATTTTGAGTCAGTTTCTCAAGAAGTTCAAGTGCTTTGATACTCGGTGTGGGATCCGCAATACCTTTCCACGCTATGTCATAAGCGGTTCCGTGATCGGGAGATGTCCTTGGAAAGGGTATTCCGAGCGTAAGATTAACACCTTCCCGGAAGGAAAGCATTTTAAAAGGTATGAGCCCTTGATCATGGTACATACAGAGAAATACGTCGTAAGAAGAAGGTTCCATGAAAGCTGTATCGGGAACGAGAGGTCCTTCAACCTTACAACCTTTCGCTTTGAATTCCTTAACTGCCGGCAGTATCTCTTCCAGATCTTCATTTCCTATCTCTCCGTGTTCTCCTGCATGGGGATTTAACCCAAGAACTCCTACGGAGGGCTCTCTGCCGAATAGCTTTTTGAACTCCCTGAGTATCAGATCCAGCTTTTCTCTTATTTTTTCCTTCTTAACAATGCTTGGCACTTCCTTTATGGGGATGTGCGTTGATAGAAGTACAACCCTTATCTTCTCGGAATACATCATCATCGCATATTCCTTCGTGTTTGTCATCTGAGCAAGATACTCCGTCTGACCTCTATAAGAAAAGCCTGCCCTTTTTGCCCAGTATTTGTTGATCGGCATAGTCAGTACTCCATCTATGTTCCCGCAGACCGCATCCAGAGCAGCCCTCGCTAAATACGCAACCGCAACCTTTCCAGACGTGGGAGATGGCTCAGGTCTGCTTACTTCGCATATATTCAGGTCTACAATGTAAATCCCCGGAGCTTTTACTTCATCAGCTATATCTATCCTGACCGCTTCAATACTGCTACCTGCAAGTTTTTCCGCTTCTTTTAAGATCTTTTCCTCGCCGTAAATTATGTAGGCGTTTTCCTTCCTGAACAGCTTTGAAATTTGAACTATAAGCTCAGGACCTACCCCTGCAGGGTCTCCTATGGTTATTCCTATTCTATTCACTGTACTCAGCTCCGCAGTTTTCGGTTTCCCACACGATCACCTTTTTAACACCCGGGTATCTTTCCTTTACCTTTTCGTAGAGCCACTTCGCTATATTTTCAGCACTTGGAGAAAAATCAAAGATATCGTTCAGAAGTTTATAATCAGGAAGAATCTCCTTCAAAAACCTGTCTATTTCTACGAAATCTACTCCCATACCTCCTTCATCAAGCTCATGAGCTTCAACGTAAACTTCCACCTCCCACGTGTGTCCGTGAAGAGGTTCAGGACTACCATGGTAGCTTGTTAGAAAGTGTGCTGCGTTAAATTTTCTCTTTACCCTTATCATCCACGGCATGTCTCTTCGCCTCTTTGAACAGAATCTTTGATCTATACATTCTATCGTCTGCAACCTTAAGAAGCTTATCCAGGTTATCTCCATCTAAAGGATAGCGAGCGTAACCCACGCTCAGCGTTACTTCAGTATCCTTATACCTTATAACGAAGTTACTTACGAGCCTACCAACCACTTCAAGTACCTCAGAACTCTTTTCAGCCGGTAGAACAACGAGGAACTCATCTCCTCCCCAGCGGGCTATCAGGTCATAATCTCTGAGATTACTTTTCAGCTTTTCTACAACCATCTTCAAGATCTTATCTCCCTCGCTGTGCCCGTATTTGTCATTCACCTGTTTGAAATCGTTAAGGTCTATAAGTAGAATTGAGAATTCTCCCTTTAGACGCCTTGCCTTCTTGAGTTCTTCATTTATATACTCCTCAATAAATTTCCTGTTATATGCACCCGTTAAAGGATCATAAAAAGCTATCTTCTCAAGCTCTTTGAATGACCTCAAATAGCGGGAAAACTTGACCAAAGAATATCCAATAAGGAATGTGCCTCCTGTTGAGGTAATATAATACAAAGCCATAACCCTGTGGCTGAATATCACACATACTTTTGAAAAAGCAAGAATTAAAAAGCCAAGAGATAATGGAAGGAAATCTTTGAAGTGTCTCTTCATATATGCAAGAATAGCGGTCACTAATGAAAGCCCTGACAAAAGTATAAGTTCATAGGCACTTAGCTCATATATCATCTATGTCCTCTCCCCTCAGGAGACGCTGGGCGTAGTTCACGCAGGTAAGAACCATGAACCACAGAGCGTGCTTGTGGGTATCCTCAAAGTTTTCTTTTACCCAGACCGTCCCATCTTCCCTCTCCACAATTTTTATATAGTTCAAGGCTTCCTGAGCAAGAGCTTTATTGGAAACTTTATTTAAGATTTTCTCCTTTACCCACTCTGGAAGGGATTTTTCAACTTCTTCCATCAACTGACCTCCATAAGATCGGAAACGAAAAGAGGTTTAACTCCAAAAAGCATTCTCCCCAATCTAAAAGCATAAGTATATCCTAAAACTATATAATACCCTTTATTAAGATCGGAAAGACGGAGATTTGATCCCAGAATGTCTAATTTCTCCCCTTTATACGATATAACTTTCATGTAAGTGTTGCTGAACGGTGAGTATGCTTTCAGCATACCGTTTTCAATCCATACAAAGGAGGGCTTTTCTGAAAAGGATATGAGATTAACACCCTTCTTAAGAGCCTTCAAAAATTCCTCTTTATCCTTTATTTGTTTACATGTCATTACAAAGTTCCTCATAATGGAGAAAGACATTTCATAACTCGGTATCATTATTCTCTTTCTAACTTCTCTTATGTAAAACTTTACGTGGTGATCAAGCCCTCCCAGAATTTTATTTCTCCAACCTTCCTTGAAGAATCTTTCTACGTAGCCTTCAATGTTTATTAATTTGGCATAATTCCTTACAACTCTTCTTCTTACAAGAGGATAAAGAAACACACTCACAAGGATATAAAGGATCAGCTTTTTCTTATTCTCAAGAAGAGCATCTCTGAGATCAATGAGTTCAACGATATAATCCCTTCTCTTTTCAAGTCTCCATCTGTATTTTTCCCTGAAGTGATGGACTACTATCCTTAGGTCTCCTACTTCAAGGAGATCACCCTGAAGGTTTCCTTCTTCATCGTTTATCTTTATCTCTCTGCCCGCAATGAGCCTTTCATCCGCAAAATTTTTAATCACATCATTATCATGATCGGTAACTATTGCATAATCAATGTTCAGATTGTCCCTCACCCTTATAACATCCTCAGGCTTTCCCAGAGAGTCGTAGGAGAACTGTGTATGTATGTGTATGACATAGGAATACACGTAGACATCGGGAGGTTCAAGGATATCCTCAGAAAATATGGCTCTTCTAACGTATCTTACAGGAAAGAGGTAAAACCACACGATTAAGAGCAGGATCAGGAATATCAGGATTACAAGTCCCTTTATTATCATTTCAAGTTAATGGCTTCTCTGACTTCTTCCATCGTCTCCTGAGCTACATTTCTTGCCTTTATGGATCCTTCTATAAATATCTCTTCCACTTTTTTTAAGTCTCTTTTTATTTCCTCCCTTCTTTCCCTGAAAGGTTCAAGGAATCTGTCAAGTTCCTCAAACATCATCTTTTTACAGTTAACACACCCGAGCGTTCCCGCCCTACAGTCTCTTTCAATCTGCTCAACTTTTCCCTTATCTTCGGTAAAGAGTTTGTGATACATGAACACGGGACATATTTCAGGTCTGCCCGGATCGTTCTTTCTAAGCTTCTGCGGATCGGTAAACATCTTCATAACCTTAAGCTGAACTTCTTCCCTGCTGTCGGAGAAGAATATAGCGTTGTTATATGACTTGCTCATCTTCCTTCCATCAGTTCCGGGAACCTTAGGTATTTCTGTAAGTAGAGCCTCCGGCTCAGGAAAGGTATCTCCATAAAGATGATTAAATCTTCTCGCTATCTCCCTCGTCAGTTCAATGTGCGGAAGCTGATCCTCTCCTACAGGAACACCCTGCCCCTTGTATATGAGTATGTCCGCTGCCTGAAGAACAGGGTAGCCCAGAAAGCCGTAAGTATCGGTTTCGTAGAAGTCTCTCTTAGAGACATTAAGCTTCTTTAAAAGCTCCGGCTCAATCTCTCCTTCAAATAGAGCTGCTATAAAGGCATCCGCAAGGTCATCAAGCAGATGTTCTTCAAATCTTTCAAAGTCCTCAACCTTGTAGGGAATCATATTCATAAACTCTCTGACAGCATCTCTCAAACCACCCCTGAACTGGAGAGCAACATCCTGCAGACGTAGAAGGTTATACTTCATATCCTTGTATGTTGGATTCCACTCAAGCCAGCTCTTTGGGGTAATCATGGAAAAGAGGAGATGAAGCTCTGCATGTTCCTTTACCTTTGACTGTATGAAAAGGTATC
>CAZPVY010000049.1:0-12147 GCA_964590265.1 uncultured Aquifex sp.
TATTGCTTTAACCTATTTACTCTCAATTTGTCTACTTTTTTTAAACAGGCTCAGAGGTATAGCATTTAGATCTTTTGAAGACTGCTTAGATATGTCTATACCTTCTTCCTTCATCACCTCAATCGCAATGGGATGAATGAACCCTGACGGATTTGAACCTGCTGAATAAACCTCTATATCTTTACCCAGCTTTTTTGCAAAGTATCTTGCAAATCCTTCTGCCATCTGGCTTCTGGCAGAATTCCCCGTGCACACAAAAGCTATCTTCACAGTCATAGATACATTCTAAAATCAGATTTATCTTTATACTTTTCTTTAATGAAGGTTAAATTCCTAAGATCCACAATAAAAGACTTTCCCCCTGCTGATAAACCAGAGATAGTGTTTGCTGGCAGGTCAAACGTAGGTAAATCATCTTTGATAAACATGATAGTGGGAAGGAATATCGCAAGAGTAAGCAAGGAGCCTGGAAGAACGAGAATGATCAACTACTTCGTGCTTGATGACAGGGTTTATCTTGTAGATGTCCCGGGATACGGCTTTGCAAGAGTTCCCAGGGAAGAGCAGGAGAAGTGGCGCAGGATGATGGAGAATTACTTTCAAGAGAGAAAGGAAAACATAAAGATGGTATTTGTTCTGATTGACTCGGTTGCCGGCGTTCAAAAACTTGACGAGCAGATGATAGAGTGGCTTGAGTACATAGGAGTTCCTTTTACTGTGGTTCTAACAAAAACCGATAAAGCAAGTCAGAAGGAGATTGCAAGAACTCTGAAACAAGTCAGACAGTACGTTGGAGACGCTGCTATAATTCTGAGCTCTGCAAAAGAAGGAAAGGGAAAGAAGGAGATACTTTCAAGAATCTTTTGAGGGTTTATAATGTAAAATACCTAATTTCCCTCGGAGGAGAAAGGTGGCAAAGGTTAAGGGGCTCAGGTGTAGAGAGTGCGGAAGGGATTATCCCGTAGAGCCTATTCACGTGTGTGAGTTCTGCTTCGGACCTCTGGAAGTAGTTTACGATTACGATGAAATAAAGAAAAATATTTCCAGGGAAAAAATAGAAAACGGACCCAAGAGTCTGTGGAGATATGTTGACTTACTTCCAGTTGAAAATCCTACTGTCGGTCTTACTGCAGGATTCACTCCCCTTAAGAAGGCTGAGAAGCTGGGAGAAGTTCTGGGGCTAAGAAATCTTTACATAAAAGATGACTCGGTAAATCATCCCACACTTTCCTTTAAGGACAGAGTGGTCTCGGTTGCAATCTCCAAGGCAAAAGAGTTTGGTTTTGATACAGCCGCGTGCGCATCAACGGGAAACCTTGCAAACTCCGTTGCAGCTCACTGTGCTCAGGCGAATCTGAATTGCTACGTCTTCATACCCGCAAACCTTGAGACCCAAAAGATATTTGGAAGCCTTGTGTTCAATCCTACTGTGGTTGCGGTTGAGGGAACTTACGACGACGTGAACAGACTCTGTTCGGAGATAGCAAACGACCTCGGATGGGCTTTTGTAAACATAAACATAAGACCTTTCTATGCGGAAGGATCAAAGACTCTTGCCTTTGAGGTGGTGGAACAGCTCGGTTGGAGAGCTCCTGATGCAGTGGTTGCACCTGCAGCTTCAGGCTCTCTTTACACGAAGATATGGAAGGGTTTGAAGGAGATGAAGGAGGTCGGTCTGATAGATTCGATAAACACACGCATGTACGGAGCTCAGGCTGAAGGATGCTCCCCGATAGCTCAAGCTTGGAAGGAGGGAAGGGATTTCATAAAACCCGTGAGACCCAACACGATAGCAAAGTCCATTGCGATAGGAAACCCTGCGGATGGGATATACGCTCTTCAGACCACGAAAGAGAGCGGAGGAGACTGGGAGATAGCAACGGACGAGGAGATAATTGAGGGCATGAAGCTCCTCGCGGAAACCGAAGGCATTTTTACAGAAACAGCAGGAGGAACCACGATAGCAGTACTGAAGAAACTTGCCCAGAAGGGCGTTTTTGATCCAGATGAAATTGTTGTTGCCTACATAACCGGCAACGGATACAAAACCCTTGAGGTTCTTGACGGGCACCTTTCTGAGCCTGTCAGAATCCAAGCTTCTCTCAAGGACTTTAAAGAAAAGGTTCTTGCAAAAGTTTGAGGAGGTAAAGGAATGGCTGTAATAGTTAGGGTTCCTACACCTCTCAGGCGTCTTACCGATGGTCAGGGAGAGGTTGAAGTTCAGGCAAGCACCGTAAGAGAGGCTATAGAGAAGCTTGAGGAGCAATATCCCGGCTTTAAGGAGAGGCTCCTTGACGAGAACGGAGAACTCAGGAGGTTCGTGAACCTTTATCTTAACGATGAAGACATTCGGTTTCTTAAAGGTGCGGACACAGAGCTCAAAGACGGGGATATCCTCTCCATAGTTCCAGCAATTGCAGGAGGAATGTGAAAACCGGGATCAAGCCATACCGGGAGGTATCCTGAAGGGTATATTTACCAGAGGATTCCCTCTCTCTTCCTGGGGAAAGACTGCGTAAACACCGAAGCAGTATTCTCCTATTTCTACAACCCTTCCCACTCTCACACCGGCATCGTCAAGGATAAGTCCTATCTCCCACTCCGAGAGAACCTCCTCAGGTGGGGGTCCTTTATCTCTCTCTTCCTTCTTCCAGTCAATCACCGCAAGGTAAGCGAAGGGTTTGGCAACACGCTTTAGCTCCTCAACGAAGTTCTTGGGATCCTCAAGTTCGTGGAATGTGAAAGCCATGAAGATAAAGTCAACAGAGTTATCGGGAAGGGGAATACTGTTCTCTTCAGACTTCAAAACCTCAACGTTCTTGAGACCTTCCTTCTCTACCTTCTCCCTTGCCCTCTTTAGCATCTCCTCCTGAATGTCTATGGCATATACCCTTCCTTTCTCACCGACCAGCTTTGAGAGGTAGGGAAGATAAAACCCCGGACCTGTCCCAACATCAAGGACGGTCAAACCTTCCCTGATGCCGAATTCTTTAAGAGTCTTTTCGGGATCAAAAAACTCAAGCCTTGAGGGATCTTCAAGCTTGTGTATATTTTCGGGATTGAACTTGTGAGCCATACTTACCTCCTGAGATGAAATAATACACCGTGTTTTACTGTGCCTCTCTGACCTCTACCATAATATCTCCGTACGGCTCTTCTTGATAGAGGTCTATCTTTCCTTCGTAGTAAAGGTACATGAGAGCCATGAACTGGGGTACGAAATTTATTCTGTCAAGAAACGTGAAGAACTCTATTCTCTTGCCAACGTCCATGTTCTTGAAAAACTCCCACATCTCCTTTAAAACATCCTCAAACCTTGATATGTGAAGGGGAATAATCTTCCCTCTTCTTCTCCTCCTCTTGCCCTTTCCGTTTGAGCTCCTTTTGAAAAGTTTTCTCACCTTTTCAAGGTTATCTGCCAAACTTTCCTCAACCTCCTTGCTCTCTTCTTCAAACATACGGGCTATCTCTTCAAGGGTGTAGTCCCTCTTCTGTCTTGGTTTCCTCTCGGGCTTTGGGAAGATAACCTCCACTTTCTTTCTGAGAAGGAAAGAGGCTGCAACAACAGCCCTCGCAGGGACACGAAGATCAAGAGTTTCCCTCTTTCTGAGTTCCTCAATGTATAGGTTCGCAAGCTCCACTATGTCAACTTTCCAAGGGTCAAGTTTTCCCTCCTCTATGAGAGGAACCACCAGCGCGAAGGGATGGTCTTCATCAAACACAAAGGGTTTCATCCTCAACCTCCACTTTATCTATTCGGTTCTCTTCGCATACTTTACAGTTTTTAATTCCATAGCAGCCTCTTCGGGAGCAACACTGACTATTACATTCTCTGTTTCCAGTTCAAAACCACCGAACACTGCAACCCTCGGAAGGATCCTTATGTAGTAGTGGTAGTCCCTGTCCCACGGTGGGGCAGACTGTATAGTTATGTTATAAGAGAGACTCTCTCCAAGGAAGGATTTCAAAAGGGATACTGTTTCCTTTAAAACCTGTGCAAGTTCTTCAAACCTGTTCTCAAATATGAAAGAGCTTACCTGATCCTTCGGAACTATCCAGACTTCGTAGGGTGTTACGGGAGCGTAAGCCATCAAAACAATGAAATTTTTGGAAAGCTCAAGAACCCTTTCCTGAAGCTCAAGCTCTTTCTTCAGGAAGTCTCCAAGAACGTTCCTGTTCTCTCTTTCGTATTTCTCCTTTTCCTTTAAAAATCTCCTCGGATAGAAAGGCAGAACGAGAACCTGTGAGTGGGGATGGGGAATAGAAGCACCAGCACCTTTACCTCTATTCCTGAAAACCGCTACATACTTCACACTGTCCTGATTGTAGTAGTAAACAAGCCTCTCCTTGTATGTCCATAGGAGCTTGTCCAGATGGGGTAGGGTATCTATATCATCTCCGTGGTTTGGTGAGTCAACTACTACATCGTGCATGTGAGGTATAGCGGGGAACTTGTTAGGAATAACTCTGACAATCCATCCAGAACCTTTTTTAACCGTAAAAGACTCCCTTGGGGTCAGGGTTTCATTCCCTGGACAGAAGGGACACTGGAAGGGTTCTTCCTCCTCTACAACTTCTTTTATAATGTGAGGTCTTCTGCTTCTAACAGAGGCTATTATGCATCTTTCATCAGTCAGAGGATCCTCTCTGATAAAGAAGCCCATGGCTATATTTTATATTCGGAACATGAGCCAGTAGAATAGAGGAGCGGAGAACACTACAGCGTCAAACCTGTCCACAAAACCACCGTGTCCGCCAAACACGTTTGAAAAATCCTTTATTCCGAGCTGTCTCTTTATGAAACTTTTGAAGTAATCCCCTGCAACACCTGCAGAGAGGGTTATCACTCCCACAAAGACAGACTTTAGGACAGGCTCTTTAGAAAGGAGAACGAATAGAATTACTCCTGCAAAGAGCCCACCGAAGAAACCCTCAAGCGTCTTTTTCGGAGACAGTTTTGGGAAAAGAGGAGTTCTTCCGATACTTCTTCCAACATAGTAGGCGAAAACATCGTTCGCCCAGATCATCAGGAAGAACACAACAAGGTAGTATACGCTCTCCTCCTTGATTGAGATGATGAAAGAAGGGAAGAAACCCGTATAAAAGAGGACAAATAAAGACCTGAAGAATGCTTCCAGATTCCAGAGAACGTAACCGTAAGATAAAGCAATCAGTGAGGAGTAAATTCCGCCCAGCGAAGGATGGATGAAAAACAGCACAGGTCCGAAAAAGGCAGAAGGGTAAAGCTCATCAAGTTCCAAATGAGAGCAAAGCTCTTTTGCCATCATAAGAGAGAGAAAGGCTACCGTAATAATAAAGAGTGGAATCGGAAGAAATAGAATTAGAAGCGTACATATCCCTATCAAAGCACCATACAGCTCTCTACTCATCAAGTACTCTTCCAAACTTTCTCTTTCTGCCCGAGAAATCCTCTATTGCCCTGATGAGTTCCTCCTTTGTGAACTCAGGCCAACATAGATCCGTAAAGTACAGCTCAGTATAGGCTAAGTTCCACAGCAGGAAGTTAGATACCCTCTTCTCACCTGCAGTTCTTATCAGGAGATCAGGATCAGGAATTTCTCCGAGATCAAGAAAGTAAGAGAAGGTATCCTCGTCAATGTGATCAAACTCAAGCCTGATGATCTTATTCACAGCCCTGAGGATATCGTCCCTTCCTCCATAATCAACAGCAAGAACAACCGTTATCCTGTAATCCTCCGAGGTATCCCTCTCAAGCTCCTCCATAAGGAGTTTCATATCCTTCCCTATCCTGTCTCTTCTTCCTATAAACTTGAGTCTTACACCGAGTTCTATAAGATCTTTCTTTCTCTGTGTTAGGTAGTTTTTCATAAGTTCAAAAAGGAGTTCCACTTCTTCCTGGGGTCTGTTCCAGTTCTCCGTTGAAAAGGCAAACAGTGTGAGATACTCAACACCGAGATCTATACAGGCTTTCGTTATCTCCTCTGCAACCTCAGCACCTCTGTAATGACCCATTATTCTGGGCATACCTTGCTGGCGTGCCCATCTTCCGTTCCCATCCATGATGATAGCTATGTGTCTCGGTACTTTAAGATTTTCCATCATTCTCCCATAAGAACTTTCTGCTCACGGGCTCTCACCGCTGCATCGGAGGTGGGAAACTTTTCCAGAAGAATTGAATAGTATCTGTTAGCCTCAGCCGTGTCTCCCCTCTCCACATAAATTTTCATCAGCTGGAAGTATGCATCCGGCAGTTTATTACAGTCCGGGAGTCTTCCACTTTCACACTTTTCAACGAGGCTTTTATAAACAGATTCTGCCCTCTGCGTATCCCCAAGTTCCTGATATATCTTTCCTATCCAGAAAAAGGCGTTATCCGTATACTTATTCTCGGGAAACCTTTTTATAAAGTTCAAGAAGGCATCCCTTGCCTCGTAAAGCTTCTTTATGCTGTAAAGCTCTATAGCTTTCTTGTATGCGGTTTCTGCATCCATCTCTTCAGGTTTCTCTTCCTTGACTTCCTTCTTTAGCTCAGTAGCCGGCACAGGGATCTTTTCCACCTCATAAATTTTCGGGGCACTTGCAGTTTCCTGCTTGACCGGGGCTGTGCTCTTTTCTGGTTTTGGTTCTGCAACCTTCTCAGAGATTCCAGTTTTAAGCTTTAGCTTCAACCTTTCAATCTCAAGCCTGAGTTCAGATATCAGTTCAGTGAGCCTATCTATTCTTTCATTGGTTTTCTCAATATCTTTTTCCAGATCAGACTGCTTCTGCTCAATACGTGTGAGTTTGATCTCAACCTCGGATATCTTTTCTGATGTTTTTTCCTGGGCAACGGGTGCACAGGCTACAAGGAAAGCTCCGAGGAACAGGAAAGGTAGTATCTTCATTCTTCCTCTTCCTCCTTATAAAAATAATACTCTCTGTACGGTATCCTGTGCTTAAAGTAATAAAAGTAGTAGAGCTTACCTGTCTCCTTATTTCTCACAACCCTTACCATTATCCCGTAATTGTCAGTCACCTGTTGTATGTACGTGAACTCTTGATCTGTCTTCTTAAAGTGTTCTTTCACCGCATCCCTGATCTCCTCTTTTACTTCCTTTACCAGCCTGTAAAGACACACATCCTTTTTCAGCCCCTCTTCCGTGAAAAGCTTTCCCTTTATCTTCTCTATCTGATGTTCATGAATCACAGCTTCCCTCCCGCAAAATACGAAATTAGTATTATATACGGAGGTTTGTTATGAGCAGATTTATGATAATAGCTGGTCCCTGTGCCATAGAGAGTGAAGAGGTTGTCCTGACTGTTGCAGAAAAGCTCAGAGAACTCAGCGATAAGTTTCCGGAGGTTGAGCTTGTTTTTAAGTCTTCCTTTGATAAAGCGAACAGATCATCTATAAACTCCTTTAGGGGACATGGTTTAGAGTTCGGATTAAGGGTTTTGAAAAAGATCAAAGAAGAGTTCGGGTTAAAGGTAACAACCGATATACATGAGAGCTGGCAGGCTGAGCCAGTTAGTGAAGTTGTTGACATAATTCAAATTCCTGCCTTCCTTTGCAGACAGACAGATCTGCTCCTTGCCGCGGCAAGAACGGGCAGGACTGTAAACGTGAAGAAAGGACAGTTCCTCGCTCCGTGGGATGCAAAAAACATAGTTGAGAAGCTGAAGTTCGGAGGTGCAAGGGATATATATCTTACGGAAAGGGGTGTGTCTTTTGGATATAACAATCTTATTGTGGATTTCAGGAGCCTTCCTATAATGTCCCAGTTTGCAAAAGTGATATTTGATGCAACCCACAGCGTTCAGCTTCCTGGCGGGATGGGGAACAGATCGGGAGGACAAAGGGAGTTTGCTTTTCCTCTGATGAGAGCAGCGGTCGCAGTCGGCTGCGACGGCGTATTTATGGAAACACATCCAAATCCTGATAAGGCTCTTTCCGACGGTCCGAATCAGATACCACTTAAAGATGTAGAGTTCATAATTGAAGCGATATTGGAGATAAGGAAGGTCTCAGAAAAGTACAGAAACGTGCTTGTCAGATAGAAGTATCTATATTGAACCTTAAGATGGATGAGTTTGATCTTTCTGTGAATTTTGTAGATGTAGTTGATCCAATAGAAGTGAGTAAGGAGGGATGGGAGCGACTTCTGTCAAGTCCGAGAGAGTTCAAGATATACCTTGACAAGTATCTCTGGCTTGCGGGTAAAACGAGAAGGGAGAGACTCTTCCTTGCAGGGATAAGGTTAATGCCCTTCGGTCTTGGAAGAGAGCCCATACTTATATCCCTGTGGAAGAGTGAGTATATTGGATTCTATGAGATAGAAGACTCCCTTAGGAAGGAAGGTCCGAGGGCACTCATAAAGATAGTTGGTGGTCTGTCAGATAGCATTGAGTTCGGGCAGAGAGAATTCAGGTATCTTCTCGTTCCGCCAGCTGAAGAATTTACAAGATTTACATCGTGGGTTTTCAAGCTTGGCAGGAGAGCTCCAGAAGTATTCGGATGGCCTGATGTAAAGCACCCGCCTCCCGAACAGGTTGAAAAGATTATAAAGAAGATGGAGCTTGAGGGTATGAGACAACCTGAGAAGTACAAGCCTCATCCCAGATACAAACCTACAAGACTGTCCTTTTTCCTGAAGCTTTTCATAGTAACATGGAGAAACGCACTCCTTAAATCTTACGGTCTATCCATAAGGAAGGAAGGGGAGAAGTTGGTTTACAGCGCAAGCCCTTCCAAAGCTGGAAATAGACCACTTTCCGAACCGTGCGGGGTGATAGAGGGAATAGAGTTTGGAAGCATAGGGAGTGGAGGAACTGACAGAACTCTTGAAGAGGAATGCTTAGATCTTCTCTTTAACCTCGGTGTATGGTGACTATATTACTTAGGTAAGGAGGGTTTTATCATGGAAGAGAAACCTAAAATTGAGCCTAATATCCCGGTTGAACCAGTGGATCCGGACGTTCACCCCGACTGGGAACCGAGGAGGCTTTGTCCTGATCAGAAAATAGATCACACTGTGCCAGACGAACCTACAGAACCTTGAATAGATTAAAATAGAACTTATGTACTCTCTCAGGATGGCTGAGTCTGTTACGGAGGGGCATCCCGATAAGATAGCAGATCAGATTGCGGATGCACTGCTTGATGAGTTTATAAAGAAGGATCCTTACAGCAAGGTATCCCTTGAGATACTCGTAACTACAGGTCTTGTCATGGTAGGAGGTGAGCTCTCCACGGAGAGCTACGTTGATATACCCAAGGTGGTCAGAGGTGTTGTAAAGGATATAGGTTACACAAAGCCTGAGCTCGGATTTGATGCAGATACCTGTGCGGTTGTAACTTCCATAGACGAGCAGAGTCCAGAGATAGCTCTCGGGGTTTCGGGAGAGGGAGCAGGAGATACAGCTATAGTAGTTGGTTACGCGGTAAAAGAAGCTCCAAACTTCATGCCCTGGGCAATCACCCTTGCGCACAGGATAACGAGAAGGATAGCGGATCTCAGAAAGACAGGGAGGTTTCCGTTCCTGAGACCTGATGGTAAGGTCCTGGTCAGCATGATATACGAGGACGGGAAACCTAAGTTTATCAAGGATATAGTTACCTACGTTCATCACGATCCAGATATATCACTTCAGAACCTTCGTGAGCTTGTGGTTGAAGAGGTTATAAAGAAGGAAGTTCCTCCAGATCTCATGAATGAAAGCACAAACATCAAGGTAAATCCGACAGGAAGATTCGTGATAGGGGGTCCAGTTGCGGATACTGGGCTGACGGGAAGGAAGATCGTTTCCGATGCCTATGGAGACATAGGGTTTTCCGGTGGAAGTGCTTTCTCTGGAAAGGATCCTACGAAAACGGACAGATCCGGTTCTTACATCGCAAGGATGATAGCAAAGCATATCGTTGCCGCTGATCTTGCCGATAAGTGTGTTGTTCAGATAGGATACGCTTTCGGACTTACGGAGCCGATAGCCTTTGATATAGAGACCTTCGGAACTGAAAAAGTAAATAAGGAGAAAATAGAGGAAGCGGTCCTGAAGGTATTTCCCATAAAGCCGAGTGACATAATAGAGTTCCTTGATCTGAGGAAACCGATATACAGAGAGACCTCGTGCTACGGACACTTCGGAAGAGAGAACTTCCCTTGGGAGAAGCTCACCTACTTAGAAAAGCTCAAGGAACTCCTTTAAATTCAAAGGAGTGTAGTCCTTCACGGTTGTGTAAACTCTAATATCGTGCTCATCCAGTATAACAACAGCCCTCTCGTAGCCTTCTGAAAAAGCGTAATCAAGAGAGTGCTCGTAGCTCCTGCTGACTATGTCCCTACCCACCTTGTAACCTTTAGCTCTGAGAATGGAGGCTACTCTGAAGCCGTACCTCTTTTCCTCAGATAGGTCTATTATGAAAAAGTCCTTCTTCTCTTTCTCTATATCAAGAATACTCAAAAGCAGATCAACGTAAACGGTGCCTCCTGTTGCAGGGAAACTCTCACCGTAAACTTCAGATAGTCTGTCATACCTGCCTCCTCCGCCTATGGGTGTTCCCAATTCAGAATGGAATATCTCAAACACTATACCTGTGTAGTAGGGGAAGTCCCTTACCTCCGAAAGATCGTATATGAAGTTAACCTCTGCCTCCGAGAGGAGTCTACCTATGGTCTCTAGCTCTCTCTTTTCCTTTTCCAGACCGAGTTTATCCAAGATACTAAGAACCTCAAAACCACCCTGAATTAGAGGAAGTTCGGATATGGAATCACCGCTGAAGGTGGTTCTCAGCAGGCTCACATTTTTCTCCCTGAAAGCCTGTCTGATTTCATCTCTTTTCTCTTCATCAACTCTTGAAAGTATCTTCTCAACTATCCCAACATGACCTATGCTCACAACAAGATCCTTCAAACCGAGAGCTTTCAGATAGTCATGAACTGCAGCTATGACCTCCGCATCCCCTTCTATCTCTCTAACCCCTATAAGCTCTATCCCCGTTTGAAACTTTTCGTAGGTGCTTCCAGAGAGAGAGAAAAGTGTTCCGAAGTAGTAAACCCTCAAGGGAAAGTGCCATATCTTGAAAAAGCTGATGCTTTTTACAACCTGTGTGGTAAAATCAGCTCGTAAACTTATCACTTCCTCGGAACTGAGATCCTTTAGAGCTATTGATTCTCTTACCTTGGAACCAAGGGCTTCCTTCTGAGCGTCGTATTGTTCAAACGCCGGCAACTTTAGGTAGTTGTAGCCCCAACTTTCAAATACATCTATAGCTTTGTGTATAGCCCTCTTTATGAGATTGGACTCTTCAAAGTTCAGCAGCCTTTCAAAAGGGAATATAAGAGGTTTATTCATTCCTGTTCACCAACCATATACCAAACTCTGACACCTATTGAAACGTGAGCGTTCCTCTGCCAGAGAGTTTCAACGTTTATCACCTTCACCCTGTTAAGCCTTATCCATTCATTCACCTGCTCTTCAAGAAGCTGTTCCATACTCTCATCCTTAAAAGGCGCAAGCTTTCTGTGAAAGTCTTTAAATCTTATCTCCATCAGGTTATCTCCTCTTCCTTTTGGATTGAAACGATAACCCTTGCGGGTCTTATCACCTTTTCGTGAAGTTTGTATCCCTTTTGAACGACCTTTATAACCGTATTGGGCGGATGTTCAGAGGTGGAAACAGTTTCAACAGCCTCCGCAAGGTAAGGGTCAAACTCCTTTCCTTCAATCTCTATCTCCTGTATGTTGTACTTCTCAAGAACTCTCTTTAGCTCTGAATATATCATCTCCACTCCTTTGTGAAGCGAGTCAAAATCCTTCGTTCTGGAAGCTGCCGAGAGTGCCCTTTCAAAGTTGTCAAGTATGGTAAGAATGTCAAGAGCAAGCTTTTCATGTCCGTACTTTCTCTGCTCTTCCAAATCTTTCCTGTATCTTTCTTTAAAGTACTCAAGCTCCCTCTGAAGCTCAGCAGACCTTATGTTAGAGTTTTTGGCTATGGTCTCAAGCCTTTTTACCTTCTCCTCAAGCTCTTTAACTCTGTTTCTGAGCTCTTCAACTTCCTCTTCTTCCTGTTTTAGCTCCTCCTTCACCTCATCTATTTCTTCCTTCAACTCTTCCTTTTCTCCCATCTTCATCCTCCGTTTACGTTCCAATTATCATTAAATAAGAATAAGTTTAATTCCCTCAGATT
>CAZPVY010000050.1:0-11974 GCA_964590265.1 uncultured Aquifex sp.
ATCTCTGAACTTCTCTTCGGGAACTTTGAAAAGCTCAGCCATCAACTTTGTGTTGAACCTCAAAAGCAATCCGCCAACAAAAACGAAAGAACCTTCTATATCCGCTGCTCCCTGACCGGATATCTTCTTCTTGTTTCTCTTGACCACTATGTCATTGATCGGTCTATATTCCGTTTCAACTCCCAGTTTCTTGTAAGCTTCTATCACAGGCTTTGAAAACTTCCTGTAAGCTTCCTCTATCTTGAAAGGCAATTTCCCAGATTGTCTTTTCATTATTAGCTGGTAAAAGACCTGATTCTCATCCAAGAGAACCGCTCCTCCTCCTACCTCCCTACGGAAGATGGGTATTCCCTTTTCTCTGCACCTCTCCACGTCTATGATGTCCTGAGTTTTGTCAAAGTAGCCAACACTTACAAACGTTTCAGCAGGTGAGGTTATAATCAGCCCCTCATATCCGAGTCGAGCCATGGCGTGGAAAAGAGTTATAGAGCGCAGATTTGATTGCCTTCCGGCACGATAGATTTTCATCTAAACATTGCCTTCCAGTTCCTTCAAATACACCTTCCATCTGGGAGGTGTCAGCTTGGTGGAACACCCAAGAGAAGAAGTGTCATATATCTTGAAAGCCTTTGGACTGTCAGGCTCATGAACAAATATGAAAACCGTAGCCTTAGCAAGAGTGGTCAGTTGCTGTTTCCAGTTTTTTACCTGATTTACAAGCTCCCTGACCCTCTCTTTTGCAACCTCCGCAGTCAAAACCTCTTTCTTCTTTTCTTTTACATCCTCATAAATCCACTCACCGTCCATGATGTTTTCTATTATTTCAAGAACCCTATCTTCAGAAGGTATCCCGTAAAACCTCATCACGGCTCTCCTTTAGCTTAATTGTGAGGTGTCTCCTGTTTGATCTGGTCTTTCGTAAGATACCACAAAATTGCAGAAGATACCACAGCAGCAATAACCAGCAGGATTAGAGCAAATAGAAAGGTGTCCATCAGTCTCCTCCTCTGTTAATCCAATATAGTCCGAAAACTACGAGAAATAGGGATATAAAGATAGCAACGGCAACGTACTTTGGTTCTGAATGTTCTTTGAACACTGGATAAATTATGCCCACTATGGCTATGACCTTACCTAAGTCAAGCCAATACTTGCCGAACTCTTCAAATACCTTCCCTCTTACCCTCAAAGTTCCCCTCTGTTTATCATTTGAGCTATTTCTTTTGCAAAGTAGGTAATTATCATATCTGCCCCAGCCCTTTTCATAGAGAGAAGTGTCTCAACCATTACCTTCTTCTCATCTATCCAACCGAGCTTTCCCGCAGCCTTTATCATTGAATACTCACCACTCACGTTGTAGGCACATACAGGTAAGAGAACTGTTTCCTTTACCCTTGAGATGATATCAAGGTAGGCAAGGGCAGGCTTGACCATCACTATATCAGCTCCTTCCTGAACATCTAACAGAACTTCTTTCAAGGCTTCTCTACCGTTTGCCGGATCCATCTGGTAACTTCTCCTGTCTCCAAAGGACGGAGCACTTTCGGCGGCGTCTCTGAAAGGTCCATAAAAGGCTGAGGCGAACTTAGCAGAGTATGCCATTATTGGGATATGTTTGAAACCGGCAGAGTCAAGAGCTTCTCTGATAGCACTTACCATGCCATCCATCATGCCAGAGGGAGCAACCATATCTGCACCGCTTTCAGCATGAGATACAACCTGCTTTTTCAGATTCTCTAAGGTAGCATCGTTATCAACCTCGTGATCTTTAAGAACCCCGCAGTGTCCGTGAGATGTGTACTCACAGAAACAGACATCCGTTATTAGGTACATATCGGGAACTTCCTTTTTCAGAATGCGGAGCGTCCTTTGAATGATTCCCTCATCACTCCATGTGTCGGAACCAACCTCATCTTTGTGCTCCGGTATCCCGAACAAGATCACCGCAGGTATGCCAAGGTCTCTTACCTCTTTTACCACATCCGCAACCCTATCTACCGAATACCTATAAACTCCGGGCATTGAAGGAACTTCTTCAACGATGCTTTCACCCCAGCGAATGAAGATAGGGTAGATGAGATCATCAAGGGTTATCTTGTTTTCCCTTACAAGCCTTCTTATGTTTTCGTTCCTTCTCAGCCTTCTTGCTCTCAGATTGGGAAATCTTGAAGTAATCATGATTTTTAAATTTTAATCTAAAATATTTTTCATGAGCAGACTGCTGATATACGACGAAGAAGGAAGGCTTTTGGAGACAGTAACTGATTATGAGGAAATAGCAAAAAAGCTTTCGGAAATAGACGTTCTCTTTGAAAGGTGGGAGCCCAGCAAACCCCTCAGAGGGGACGCAGGAGAAGAAGAGGTTCTGTCCGCATTTAAGGAAGATATTGATAGGCTGATGGAAAGGTTCGGTTTTCAGTCCTGCGATGTGGTCGCACTTACTCCAGACCATCCAAAGAAGGATGAGCTCAGGCAGAAGTTTCTTGACGAACACACTCACAGCGACTTTGAGGTGAGATACTTCGTTTATGGAGACGGTGTTTTTTATCTCCATCCGAACGATAAGGTCTATGTGGTTCACTGCGAAGGGGGAGATCTTATAAGCGTTCCACCAAACACACCCCACTGGTTTGACATGGGCGATGCTCCTAACTTCAAGTGTATAAGGCTATTCACAACACCCGAGGGCTGGGTAGCCAATTACACCGGCTCCGACATAGCCAAGAGATTTCCAAAGTACGAGGGGATAGTTGAGCTTGGTTAAGGCAATTTTAACTGACATAGAAGGTACAACTTCTTCACTCTCCTTTGTGAAGGACGTTCTGTTTCCATACTCAAAGGAGAAACTTCCCGAGTTTGTCCGCAGGTTTAGAGAGAATCCGCAGGTAGATAGAATCCTTGATGAAGTCAAAAAGATTGAGGGTAAAGATATCTCTGAAGAGGAGGTTGTTCAGACCCTCTTAAGGTGGATAGATGAGGACAGGAAGATAACACCTCTTAAGGAGCTTCAGGGCTTGATCTGGGAAGAAGGATATAAAAGCGGAGAGCTAAAGGGTCACATATATGAAGATGCATACAGTAAGCTTAGGGAGTGGCACGAGAAGGAAATTCCGATATATGTTTATTCGTCTGGCTCTGTGAAAGCTCAGAAGCTCCTGTTTTCACACACGAATTATGGAGACATAACGTATCTGTTTTCTGGATACTTTGACACGAAGATAGGGAATAAGAAAGAGTCTGAGTCTTACAGAAAGATAGCTAAGGAGATAGGCTTAAAGCCTGAAGAGATACTCTTTCTTTCGGACAATCCTGATGAAATTATCGCTGCTGCAAAGGCAGGTATGCAGGTGATAAGATTCGCAAGGGAGGGAGAAAACGATCCCATAGAGAACTTCCCTTACAAGCAGGTAAGGAGCTTTGATGAAGTTATAATTAATCTCCCATGAGTCCAGAGGAACAGCTGAAGCTGATTAAACAGGGCACGGTTGAGGTCATAGAGGAGGAGGAACTTCTTAAAAAGCTGAAGGAAGGTAGACCTCTTCGCATAAAGGCTGGATTTGACCCCACAGCTCCCGACTTGCATCTGGGACATGTTGTTCTCCTGCAAAAGATGCGGCAGTTTCAGCAACTCGGGCATGAGGTCTATTTTGTGATCGGAGACTTTACCGCGATGATCGGTGATCCTACGGGCAGGAGTGAAACAAGACCGCCTTTAACAAAACAGCAGGTTCTTGAAAATGCCAGAACCTACGAGCATCAGGTTTTCAAAATTCTTGATCCTGAAAAGACAACTATAGTCTTCAACAGCTCATGGCTTGAGGAACTTGGAACTAAGGGAATCATAGAACTTTCGGCGAAATACACCGTTGCGAGGATGCTTGAGAGAGACGATTTTTCCAAGAGATTCAAAGAGGGAATCCCCATATACATACACGAGTTTTTATATCCCCTTCTGCAGGCTTATGACTCTGTGGCTATAAAGGCTGATGTTGAACTGGGAGGAACAGACCAGAAGTTTAACCTTCTGATAGGAAGAGACATACAGAGGGAATTTGGACAGGAGCCTCAGGTATGCATAACACTTCCTCTGCTCGTGGGACTTGACGGCACAAGGAAAATGTCCAAGTCTTACGGAAACTACGTAGGGATAACGGAAGATCCAAAGACCATGTTTGGAAAGCTGATGTCAATTTCCGATGAGCTGATGTGGGACTACTACCTGTTACTGACGGATTACACAGAAGAAGAGATAGAAAAGATGAAGAAAGAGTGGCATCCTATGGAGGCAAAGAAACACCTTGCACATCTCATAGTTAAAAGGTTTCACTCCGAAGAGGAAGCAGAGTTAGCACGAGAGTGGTTTGAAAGGACCTACTCCAAGAGGGAATTTCCCGAGGATGCTCCCCTCGTTGAGATACCAGAAGAAGAGATAACCGCTCTTGACCTGCTTGTGAAGCTGAAAGCGGTATCTTCAAAAAACGAGGGAAGAAGGATAATACAGGGAGGAGGACTGAGAGTGAATTTTGAAAAGATCACCGACCCTTATGAAAAGATAAAGCCAGACGAGGAGCTGAAAGTTCAGGTAGGAAAGAAAAAGTTTTACAGGGTCAGGAGAGGGTAAAGTTCACATAAAAGCACCAAGGAGTTTATTATCATAAAGGTAAGGGGAGGTTGAGAGATGAGATTTTTAATCTTTTTCGTCATAGTTTTCTCCCTCTCTTTTGGACTGAACCTGAAAAGCTTCAAGTATTGCGGACATATAGAGATTCTGGGTTTCGCAGGTCAGGGTCCCATAATGATGCCACCAATTATGATGACAATGAGGGGCTATGTTTCCCCTACAGGGATAGATCCTCAACCGCCGAAGAGCTGTGCATGGGTGTTCCTTGAAACAAAGAAGAGAAACGTTTACCTACCCACCATAGTAGTGTGGTCCGATACTTACTCTGGATACCACGCGGATATATACAGCGATACCAGTTACATCTTCGGTCATAGAAATCAGCAACCCTCTGACTTTGAACCTACAAGGATAATGAGCAGAAATAGGGAGATGGAAAATTATCTGAGAAATGCAGCAGGAGAGAGAGTCCTTGCAGAGGTTTTGAAAGCTATAAAAGCAGGAAAGCCAGAAACCTCCTTTGAGGATATGATAGATATTCCGATAGCCACTACACCGGGTATTATTCCGAGAATAAAGGTCAGATACTACCTGTATGAGTTCGGTGTAAATCCAGAAGTTCCGCTTCACATACAGAATTTGATAAATACAGGCAGAAATAAAGCAATACCCCATACACCTTCATGGGTTCCTATCAGTATATCCGCCAATCTCGTTGAAAGTTTAAATTGATATATCCGGAGGAGGCTATGAAATTCTTCAAACTGGAGCTTACCTCCTATGAGGATAAGTTCCAGATATGGTTCACCGGAGATGAGAAGCTTACCGAGAAAGATTTCGGGGATGCAGTATCCGAAGCTATGCTTGAGGTGTTTAAAAAGCTTGACAATACTGTTGATGACTCTCCGGAGGTGGAGGTAAGAAAGGATTATCCCCTGTTCGTTCTTGTCCTTGAAGAAGATACATTCTTGAAAGTTATGGAAAACCGGGGCTTCAAGAAACTGAATCCCGATGTAGTATTGAGAGGAGATTCTTATTCCGTTCTGTGGGAAACTCCCGAGGGAAAAAGGAAACTGACACCACTGAAGGATAAAGGAAATCTTGAAAAGTTCATCCTCAGCAAAGGTGTTGAGCTTTCCGATGAAGATCCGAATAGGTTGATATTTGGTGAATTCTGATAAACTGCGTTTATAGGACTAAATTTAAGTAAAATTCTCCCTTTGGAGGAACAGGAATGAAAACAATTTCCATAGATTACATAAAGGATAAGATCATAGACGGCGAGAGGATAACATCTGAGGAAGCAGTGCACCTGTATAAAAACTCCGACCTTGCAATCCTCGGCACGCTTGCCAACCTTATAAGGAAGAGGAAGCATCCAGATAATGTTGTTACCTTCGTTATAGACAGGAACATTAATTACACAAACATCTGCATCGCTGGGTGTAAGTTCTGTGCCTTTTACAGGAGAAAGAGCGACGATGATGCCTACACACTTAAGATTGACACTATTCTTCAAAAGGTTCAGGAGCTTGTTGATTGGGGCGGAACAACCTTGCTGATGCAGGGTGGGATAAATCCCGACCTTCCTCTGAGTTTCTACGAAGATATGATCAGAGCCATCAGGGAGAAGTTTCCGCAGGTGCAAATACACTGCTTTTCAGCACCAGAGATAGTTTATTTATCTAAACTTGAAAAGATAAGCATAAGGGAAGTCCTCAGAAGGCTAAAAGATGCAGGTCTTATGTCCGTTCCCGGAGGCGGTGCGGAGATACTTTCTCAAGAGATCAGAAGTCAGATAAGCCCAGGCAAGTGTAGTGTGGAGGAGTGGGAGGAGGTTCACAGAACAGCTCATGAGCTCGGGATGACAACAACCGCAACGATGATGTTCGGACATCTGGAAAAGATTGAGCATATAGTAGAGCACTTTGAAAGGATAAGAAGAATTCAGGACGAAACGGGAGGCTTTACAGCCTTTATTCCATGGACATTCCAGAGAGGAAATACGGAACTTGATTTTGTTGAGCCTGCAAGCTCAGTTTACTACCTGAAAATCCTTGCTCTTTCAAGAATCTACCTTGACAACTTCGTCAATATTCAGAGTTCCCATGTCACTCAAACTATGCCAGTGGGCATGATAGGTCTTCACTTTGGAGCAAATGATCTCGGAAGCGTAATGATAGAAGAGAACGTAATCTCCTCAACGGACTTTAAGGTGAATATCCCGAAGGTTGAAGACATGGTTCAGGCTATAAAAGATGCAGGATTCAAACCTGCCCAAAGGGATACTTATTATAGGATAGTTAGGTATTTTGATTGATATAATAACTCCTCCGCCGAGCTTTTGAGCTGATGGATTAGGATATAATTTTCCCATGGGCTACAGGGTTGCGATAGTAGGTGCAACAGGAGAGGTAGGAAGGACATTCTTAAAGGTTCTTGAGGAGAGGGATTTCCCCATAGACGATCTTGTCCTCTTTGCCTCTGAACGTTCTGAGGGAACTCTCCTCACTTTCAAAGGAAAGGAGTATGAGGTAAGGGCTCTAAACAAAGAGAAGTCCTTCAGGGGTATAGATATAGCCCTCTTCTCCGCAGGCGGAAGCATAAGCAAGGAATATGCCCCTAAGTTTGCTCAGGACGGCGTTGTTGTGGTTGATAATTCCTCTGCATGGAGAATGGATCCAGAAGTTCCTTTGATAGTTCCTGAGGTAAATCCTGAAGATATAAAGATGTTTAAAAACAAGAACATCATAGCCAATCCAAACTGCTCCACTATACAGATGGTTGTTGCCCTGAAACCCATATACGATGAGGCTGGGATAAACAAGGTTGTAGTGGCAACATACCAATCCGTTTCAGGAGCAGGAGCAAAGGCTATAAGAGAGTTGGAGCAGCAGACAAAAGCTTGGTGCGAAGGAAAACCAATTCCCCAGCCCAAACACATAGCAAAACAGATAGCTTTCAATGTAGTTCCCCACATAGATGTCTTTCTTGAAAATGACTACACAAGGGAAGAGATGAAGATGGTGAACGAAACTCGCAAGATCATGCACGATGAGAACATAAAGGTATCTGCAACAGCTGTAAGAGTCCCGGTGTTTTACAGTCACTCAGAAGCGATCCATATGGAGACCAAGAAGGCTATATCTCCCGAGAGAGCAAGGGAGATTCTCTCAAGAGCTCCGGGAGTTGTGGTGATAGACGACGTTAAGAACACGGAATATCCGCTTGCCATAGATGCCGGGGGAAAGGATGAGGTATTTGTAGGAAGAATTAGAGAAGATCTTGTGTTTACCCCCGGACTCGCCATGTGGGTGGTTGCGGACAACATCAGAAAAGGTGCGGCGACAAATACCGTTCAAATAGCCCAGCTCTTAGTGAAAGAAGGGCTTGTGTAAGCTATAATTTTCCTATGCTCTCTCAAAGGGTTTCCCAGCTAAAACCTTCCGCCACGCTCACCATAACCGCAAAAGCCAAAGAGCTGAGAGCAAAGGGAATAGATGTAATAGGTTTCGGTGCAGGTGAGCCGGACTTTGACACGCCAGAGTTTGTTAAGGAAGCCTGTATAAGAGCTTTGAAGGAGGGAAAAACCAAATACGCACCCTCCGCTGGAATACCAGAGCTCAGGGAAGCTCTCGCAGAAAAACTCATCAAGGAAAACGGAGTTGAGTACAAGCCCTCGGAAATAGTCGTATCAACAGGTGCAAAGATGATACTGTTCCTTATCTTCATGACCCTACTTGATGAGGGAGATGAGGTTTTACTCCCCTCTCCTTACTGGGTAACCTATCCCGAACAGATAAACCTTCTCGGTGGAAAGCCCGTGGAAATTCCGCTGAGAGAGGAGAACGGTTTTATTCTTACTGCAGATTTGCTCAAGGACTATATTACCGAAAAAACAAAGGCAATAGTTATAAACTCCCCCAATAATCCTACGGGTGCCGTTTATCCAAAAGAAGAGCTTAGAAAGATAGCGGAGCTATGTTTGGAAAAAGGAGTATTCATAATCTCTGATGAGTGTTACGAATCTTTCGTCTATGATGAGGAATTCGTAAGCGTAGCTTCTTTCTCCGAGGAAGTTAGGGAAATAACCTTCACGGTAAATGCCTTCTCAAAGACCTTTTCCATGACTGGCTGGAGGGTAGGATACGTCGCGTGCTCTGAGAAGTATGCAAAAGTGATAGCGAACTTGAACAGTCAGACCGTTTCAAACGTTACTACCTTCGCCCAGTACGGAGCCCTTGAAGCTCTGAAAAACCCCGAAGCTAAAGTCTATGTGCAGACAATGAAGACCGAATTTCAGAAGAGAAGGGACAGAGCCTACGAGCTTCTCTCATCAATACCGAACGTGAGTGTTTTCAAACCACGCGGAGCTTTCTACATATTCCCTAACTTCTCCTACTATTCGGAAAAACTGGGAGATGATATCAAGCTCGCCCAGTTGCTCCTTGAAGAGGGAAAAGTAGCCTGCGTTCCGGGCTCTCCCTTTGGTGCAGAGGGATATCTCAGGCTTTCTTACGCTACAAGCATGGAAAACATAGAGAAAGGAATAGAAAGGATACGAAACACTCTTGAAAAGGTCTGATTTTATGCTAAATCTTTTATTTAGTTAGAGGAGGTCGTGATGTTAAGGATACTCATACTTCTTGTTTTCATAGGACTTTTTGCCTGTGAAAATCAAAAAGCGGAGGTAGAAATTTCAGCAGAGAAAAAAGAGCTTGAAGAAAAGGTTATAATTCCGAAGAGGAATTATGCCCTTCTGATAGTTGAGAGCAAAAGCTGTATTTACTGCAAGCAGCTGAATAAAGATATTCAAACCGAGAAAAGCCTTCAGGAAGCTTTGAAGGACATAGACCTTTTCAGGATAGTGTATGAGAACTATACCCCTGTGAAGGCAAACTTTGGCGGGAAGATAATAGAGCTGTCGGAAAACGAGCTTGCTAAGATCTTGGGTGCTCTCTCCTTCCCAAACTTAATCTTCTATGACAAGCAGGGAAACATAATACTTCAGATACCTGGTTACGTTTATCCCTCTCAACTCGTGTGCATCATTGACTATGTAAAAACGGGAGCCTACAAAGAGGAGGATGTAAACACATACGTCAAGAAAAAAGGCTGTGCATGAAGGCTTTTCTATTTGATCTTGATGGAACTTTAATAGATTCTGCTGATGACATAGCCCTTTCTCTTAAACTCACTCTGAAAGAGATAGGTATGCTTGAAAGGATGCCTTCTGACGTTAGAAGACTTATCGGAGGAGGGGTTAGGGCTCTTCTTGAAAACGTTCTTGGAGAAGACTTCAAAGAGGAGTATGTCAGCATATTTAGGAGGTACTATATCAGCAACCCTGTCGTTCACACAAAGCCATACGAAGGCATTTTGGAAACTCTGAAGGAACTAAAAACAAAGGGAAAAACTCTTGTAGTTGTGACAAACAAGCTGGAGGATATATCCAGAGAGATTCTCAGACAATTGAACATACTTCACTACTTTGATCTCATAGTAGGAGGTGACACCTTCCCCGAGAAAAAACCATCTCCCTTACCTGTTATAAGATCCCTTGAAATCATCGGTGTAGAACCTTCAGCAGGATTGATGATCGGTGATACAGAAGCTGATATTAAGGCTGGGAGAGAAGCCGGAACCAAAACAGCTCTTGCAACTTGGGGTTACGTAAGACTCAACTCTATAAAGCCCGATATTTATCTGAAACACCCCTCTGAACTGCTCAGTTTAGCATAGCTAATATCTGATGCCTGATAATATGGGCAGGTTTATAGTCTGGCTCTATTTCAATCGCTCTCTCCGCTTCCTCAAGGGCGTCGTAGAGCTTACCCATCATAATGTATGCCCTCGCAAGGTTCATGTGAGGGAGATGTCTCGGCTCATAGTTTCTGGCGGTTATAGCTTGCTTCAGCCAAGGCACTGCCTCCTCAAACCTTCCCATCTCTATCAGATAGGCTCCTATGTCGTTGTATGGGTTTCCAAAATCTGGATCAATCTCAATTGCCTTTTTGCAAGACTCTATTGCCTTCTCATAGTCTCTCTTCATACTGTAAGCCCAACCGAGAAACGTGTAAGCCTTGGCAGTAGGCTGTATCTCTATTGACTGTTTGTAAAGTTCTATAGCCTTGTCTATATCTCCCATCATGTGGTAATTGTACGCTTCCTCAAACAACCTCTCTGCCTCTCTCTCCGTGTATTCCATCATCTTTCCTCCATTAATAATTAATATAAGTATACATATAAAACCTGACAATACTATGCTAAAGGACATATTCTCTCTTCTCTGATGTATAATTAACGAACTCAAAGAGGAAGAGTAAAATGTATCTTGAGTACGAGAAGAAACTTCTTGAGATCAAAGAAAAGATAGATAATTTAAGGGCTCTCTATAACATGGGAAACAGAGAGGTTGAACGTGAGCTGAGGGAGCTTCAGAGAGAGTTTAAAGAAAGAGCCAAGAAAACATACTCTGGTCTATCATCCTGGGAGAGAGTTCAGCTTGCTCGTCATCCGAGAAGACCTCATACATCTGACTACATAAAGTTAATTTTTAAAGACTTCGTGGAGCTTCATGGAGACAGAAGATTTGCAGACGACAAGGCGATTATTGCAGGTTTTGGCTACTTTCGGGAAAAGCCCGTTGCTGTCATAGGTCATGAAAAGGGAAGAGGGACCCAAGAAAAGATAGAAAGGAACTTCGGAATGCCTCATCCCGAAGGATACAGAAAAGCCGTGCGTGTCATGAAACTGGCTGAACGGTACAAGATGCCGGTAATAACTTTTATAGACACTCCTGGGGCGTATCCGGGCATAGGTGCGGAAGAGAGGGGACAATCGGAAGCGATTGCAGAAAGCATGTTCACTATGGGTTACCTTAAAGTTCCCACCATGGCTATAGTCATCGGTGAAGGAGGAAGCGGCGGAGCGCTTGCCCTTGGAGTGGCGGACAGAATATGCATAATGGAGAATGCCTATTACTCGGTCATATCTCCAGAGGGCTGTGCTGCGATCCTGTGGAAGGAACAAGATAAGGTAAAGGAAGCAGCAAAAGCTCTAAAACTAACTGCAAAGGATCTTTACGAGCTTGGTGTGGTTGACTGCATTATACCTGAACCCTACGGAGCTGCCCATTGGGATCCTCTAAAAGCAGCTCGCATAGTTGCTTACCACATAAAAAGATGTCTGAATGAGTTATGTCAGATGGATACCGATGAACTTCTAAGGGTACGTATTGAGAAATTCAAAGAGATGGGAGCTTACGTGGAAGTTTGAGCCTTTTCTCTGCACTCGGGACATAAACCGTAAACGTTCACCGAGTAGCCGGAAGTTTCAAAACCCTCAAGCTCT
>CAZPVY010000051.1:0-11839 GCA_964590265.1 uncultured Aquifex sp.
TTTATTGCTTTAACCTATTTACTCTCAATTTGTCTACTTTTTTTAAACAGGCTCCATAAAAACTATTGCTAAAAACTTCAAAATTTGGCAGAATATATAAGGCTAAGGGAATTTTAATCCATATTTTATGATATAAAAATCAAATTTTCAAAAATTGGAACGGGTTAAAAAGATGAATCTTTGTGTTTTAAAAATCTTAAAGGAGGTGGTAAGGATGAAGAAAAGGGCACTCATGTTAGGCGTGGGAGCAGTTTTTATTGGGCAGGTTGCGCTCGCTGGTAATACTCCTCAGCTTACAAATGTGGTGCGTGATCTTGCTGAGGAACATATTAGAGCTATAACCGAAGGCGGGCTTGACAGGTGTATTGGGCACTTTACCAGCAGGGTTATAGTAGATAAAAAAGGGAAACCAAGTATGTTAAGTAAGGAGCAGGCAGAACGCATCTGTAGTAGCTTAAAAGCGGATAAAAGATTCCTGTATATAGAGCTTATTAATTTAAATCCTGCTGGTGAACAAATAGGTACTCTAAAAAGTGTAGTACGTTTCAAGTTATATAACAAACAAACAGGTTATATAGATGAGGGAATAAAAGAGATAAAGTTTATGAAGAACGGGAACGGCTGGTATGTAGTAATTCCTGCCGAAAAGTTATAGAACATTAGCGGGCTAAAACCCCGCTTTTCAAAGCGTTGTGCAGCCCGCCCGCTTGGCGGCTGATTTTTTTCAATAAGTCAAATTTAAAAAGCTCAATATATAGTCTTTAAACACCACTCCGACAAAACATCCGAGAGAGAGAAAGGGTCCAAAAGGAATAGCAAACTGAACATTTTTATTCTTCACAATGGAGGGTAGAGCAAACAGCAGTCCAAAAACACTCCCAAGAAACAAAGCAGACATCACGCCGTATATCCCAGTAACAGAACCTATCAGCGTAAGTAATTTCACATCTCCAAATCCAAGACCTTCTATCTTCCTGATCTTTACGTAGTAGATGTATATCAAAAAGGGTATTAAAAATCCCACACCTGCACCTATAAAGCTGTTCATCGGATCTATATCACTTCTGAAGAAGGACGAACCAAGACCTATAACTATGCCAGGTATAGTGATAATGTCGGGCAGTATGAAGAACTTCAGGTCTATAAGAGAGACCACCAAAAGAGCAGAGAAAAAGAAGTAATAGACTAAAGCGTCTATACTAGCATTCCACCTGAGGTAGGAAAAGACTGCGAATAGCCCAGAGGCAAGTTCCACTATAGGATACTGAATTGAAATCTTTGCTCCACAATTTCTACACCTTCCCCTGAGTATCAGGTAAGAAATCAGAGGGATGTTATCGTACCATCTTATCTTTACTCCGCATTTAGGGCAGTGAGAAGAGGGAAAGATTATAGAGATGTTCCTCGGAAGTCTGTATATCAGAACGTTGTAAAAACTCCCGAGAGTAAGACCCACAAAAAAGACTATCAGATAATCCATCAGGCTGTTTCTTCCTGAACTTTTGTTCTTCCGAAAAGTCTGTTCATATCAAGCACAAAGGCACTCGCAACGAATACCGACGAGAATGTTCCAACAACCACACCCACCACGAAGGCAAACATGATGTTTGAGAGAGCATACCCTCCCAAGATAAAGAGCGTAAAAGCGGTAGCAAAGGTAGTGAGTGAGGTCATCACTGTTCTTGAAAGGGTCTGATTTATTGAAAGATCCATAACGTTTTCCAGAGGAAGAGCTTTCCTTACCTTAAGATTCTCCCTTATCCTGTCAAATATAACGACCGTATCTGCAACGGAATATCCTGCGACTATAAGGAGTGCGGAGACTACCTCAAGATTTACCTCCCTATAGGTTAAGGAATAAGCTCCTATCACTATGAGAACGTCGTGGATTAGGGCAAGCAATGCTCCAACACCCCAAACAGGTTTAAATCTGAAGGCTAAGTAGACAAGGATTCCTGCCAAGGCAGTCAGAATTGCAAGAATCGCTTTCTCCCTTAACTCCTCACTTATTACACCTCCTATCCTCTCCTCCCTGATGAGTTCGTATTTTCCGATTTTCTCTAAAGCTTCCTTCACAGCCCTGTGATTCTCTCCTTCCCTCACCTTTATTATGAATGTTTCTTCCTTTGTCTCCTGAACTATGAAAGACTCAAGCCCAGCATCCTTCAAAAGCTTCCTGAGCTTGCCTATCTGAGGCACTTTTTCAAAACGAACCTCTATCACCTTGCCGCCTGTGAAGTCAAGTCCAAGGTTAAGCCCCTTTGTGAAGAGAAGAGCTATACTACCTATTACAAGCAGTAAAGAGACTATGTAAGAAGCGGATCTGTAGCGCAGAAACCTGAACCTGTATTCCATGCTCCACCTACATGAGCTTACACTTTGTATTGATCAGACCGAAGTTTCCTCCCTTCTTTCTGTAAAGAATTCTCAGATGACCGGTTTCTATGTCAACGAAGGGAACGAAGAACGCTCCGCTCTGCTCAAGTTCAAATATGGCATCCTCAACACTCATGGGCTTCTCAACCGCGTAATCCTCCTCAACTATCAGAGGTCTTTCCCTCTCTTCAGGAGGAAGCGTTTCGGGTGTGTGCATCTGCTCCTTGATCTTTGCGGAAACCCTCCTCTGCTGAAGCCTTCTTTGCTTCAGTTTTATGAGCTGTCTTTCTATCTCATCAAGAACTTGATCAAGGGCTGTGAAAACGTCCGTATCCTCTTCCCATGCGTGAATTGAACCATGGGGCAAGTTTTTCAGATGCATGTGCATATCAACCCTGTAAACTATTGGTTTGCTGTGTCCTGCAAAATCTTTATGTCTTGAACGCACACTTGATATGGATACTATCACCTCAACCTGATCTTCTCCCGCCTCCTTGAGATACCTGTTGAACCTCTGGAGCTTACCTTCAATAAAACTCTTCATTGCGTCCGTTATCTGGACATCAACACCTCTAAATTCAATATTCATCTTTTTTTACCTCCGTGTTTTATTATTTTACCCGGTAGCTCCCTATCCTGTACCCTGCATTCCTTAAGAACCTTCCCGGTCTTATCCCTGGGTTGAATGGTTGAGTTTCTTCAAAAGAGTTAGGAATGAAGATCACATCGTCTGCAATGTTGCCATTTATCTTGACCTTTAATCTTACATCTCCAACCTCAATTTCCTCCCCGATGCCGAGTCTGACCGCTGTCTTCCTATTCATATAAGCAAACTGCTCCTTCTCTATGTCGTGAGTCCATACGTTCCAGTGCCCAATATCGTCAACAAGCGTATTGTCACAGAGTATATAAACACCCTCATCTTCAACAGGTTTTATTTCAGGTTCTCCGTCCCACTCCTCTATTGGAGGTAAGTTTATATCTGCTCCCTCCTCGTATTTAATCTTCTCCTCATCAAGTCCGACGCTGCTGAGCAGACTGCTGATGTCAGCCTTCAGACCTAAGGTTTTCTGGAAGATGTCCGCAGGGTCAACCACTCCCTCGGGTTTCGGCAAGGTAGGAGGAGAAAAAGTTATGAATCCAAATCCGTTTTTGTAGTTTATAAACTCCCTTTCGGGAAAGAGTGTGACCGGAACCACTATCTCCGAGCTGTTAGCTGTCAGGTTAGGGAAAAGGGTAAAGTGAAGAACTTTTTTGCTTTTTAGAACATCCAGATCCTTATCGGACATATAAACCGCCGGATTTCCGAACAGAATGAGGGTATCCAGCTCCTTCAGATCATTGATAAACTCTGGAATCTCCTTTACTTCAAAAGGAGAGATGTTTCCTACTACAGTGTAGTTCACTCTCAGCCTTTTTCTTATCCGACGAAGGGCAGACAGGATATTCCCTCTCCACTTAGATCTGAGGAGGGTGTCTCCTACAAGGATAAGAGACTCCTTTATAAGAGAAAACATCTTTACAAGTTTTCTAACCTTCTCCTCAAACAGATAGTTCCCTTCTCTCTCTTCGAGGATATCTGCAAGCTCTTCTATAAACCTGACTACAAAGGGAGGTTTTACAAGTATTCGCTCCGTGGCTTTAGCGGAGGTTGTTCCATACCTTGAGGATACAGAGAGTATATAGGCTGACTTCTCAAAGGCATCAACAAGCCACCGTGTTGACATAACCTCGGAGAAAACAAGCTCACATTCTAAAGCGAGGATAGCCTTCTGCTTTGCCCACTCCTGAGGTCTTAAGCTCGTGGCTCGGAAGGGAAGATAGATCGAATCTGAGTACACATTTCCCGTTATTTCACGTGCAACGGTGTAGTCTCTGAGGTCCGAGAGCCTGTCAAGAAAAATTCCGATCTTCCCCTTTACATTTTCCTTTAGCCAGCTGACAACTTCCTTAAAGTCTGTTACGAAGAAGTTTTCCCCTTCTCTTTTTAAGGGTTTTGAGATCCTCAGTGGATTCTGAGTAGCTTCCTGAATAAGAGTGATCCCCTTCGTGCAGAAGCTTCCTATTCCATTAGGGTTGTGAGGATGACCATATAGATCAACGAGCTTATTACCTTTCAGATATGCTATATAACCGCAGGCGCACCCGCACCCACCACACACACCGCATTTGGCAGCATCAAACTCCTTTACGGTGAGAGGAACGTTGGTGGGCTTGAGACTCACTTCTTAAGAGCTCCTCCCTTTACTTCCTCTTCCCTTCCAAATACCCCCATTATGTGATAACCATTGTCTACATAGATGACTTCTCCAGTTATACCCCTTGACCAGTCACTGCACAGAAACACCGCTGTATCTCCTACATCTTCTATGGTTATAGGTTTTCCAAAGGGATTTACCTTTGTTGTGTGTTCCATAAGTAGATGAAAACCAGTTATGCTGTAAGCTGCGAGCGTCTTCAGAGGACCAGCTGATATGGCGTTTATCCTATGCCCATACTTGGCTATATCATAGGCAAGGTATCTCACCGTGCTTTCAAGAGCAGCCTTGGCTATTCCCATAACGTTGTAGTGAGGCACAACCTTCTCTGCACCGTAATATGAGAGGGTTATGATAGTTCCGTTTCTTCCCTCTAAGAGCGGCAGGAGAGTTCTCGTCATGGCTATCAGGGAGTAAACGGAGATGTCCATCGCTACACGGAAGCCTTCTCTGCTCGTATCTATAACGCCGCCCTTGAACTCTTCTCTCGGGGCGAAAGCTATTGAGTGAACTATTATGTCAAGCTCACCCCACTTATCTTTAAGGAACTCGTGCAGTGCATTTATGTCTTCATCAAGAGAAACATCGCACTTAGTGACAAGATAGCTTCCGAACTCCTGTGCAATCTCCTCAACCCTTTTCTTGAGCTTGTCGCTGGCGTAGGTAAAGGCAAGCTCTGCTCCTTCTCTGTGAAAGGACTTTGCTATACCGTAAGCTATGCTTCTCTCGTTCGCTATACCTGTTATCAGCGCCTTCTTTCCTTCAAGAAGTCCCATTCAAAACCTCCTCTTTTATGGGGATTTATCAAGTTTATTCAAGGATGCTGAGAGCATCCTCAACCGTTCCACCTTCGTGAACTATCTTAGCCATAGCCCTGACCATAAGAGCAGGATCCTTAGCTTGGAAGATATTTCTTCCTATGGAAAGACCGGAAGCTCCAGCTTTTATGGCACCATAAACCATCTCAAGAACATCCCTCTCTGACTTCATTTTGGGACCACCGGCTATAACCACGGGTATTGGGGAACCTTCGGTTGCTCTGCTGAAGCTCTCGGGATCACCGGAGTAGGGTACTTTTACGATGTCAGCGCCAAGCTCCGCACCTATCCTCGCACAGTGAGCGACGACCTTAGGATCATACTGGTTCTCTATTTTCGGACCCCTGCCGTAAACCATAGCCAAAAGTGGTATCTGCCATTCTTCACAAGCTCTTGAGACGATTCCGAAGTCTCTGAGCATTTCCCTTTCCATTTCGGCACCTATATTTACATGGATTGACACTGCATCAGCACCAAGTTTTATAGCCTCTTCAACGGAGCAGACAAGAACTTTTTCGTTCTTTGAAGGAGATAGATCGGTTGAGGCTGAAAGGTGAACGATCAAGCCTATGTCCCTGCCTCCTCCTCTGTGTCCTGCTTTTACCATTCCCTTGTGAAGGACAACCGCATTCGCACCGCCTTCCGCAACCCTGTCAACGGCTTTCTTTATATCGGTTATACCCTCTATCGGACCCGAGCTTACACCGTGATCCATCGGAACAATTATCGTTCTTTTTGTTGCTCTGTTCATTATCCTCTCAAGCCTTACCATCTTCCCGATTCCCATTTTCAACCTCCTTGGAAGCTGAAAGTTATCTCTCCCACCTGCACTTCTTGGTCATCAACCTTTTCAAATCTTATTCCCCTAACGTATGAGAGTAGAATACTATCTATATTAACATTTCCGCTTCTCTGAAGTAGAAGAGCTTTGACAACCCTGCCGTCAGGTGCAACCCATATCCTGACCCTGACCGCACTCGGAAACTCAGAAGATATGAGTTCTGGGATAGGGGGCGTATAAACTATGCTCCTCGAACCGCCCTTTATCCTGACCTCACTACCTGTAACCACCGCAGAAAGAGATCCCACTTCCTTCTTAACTTTCTTTTTCTGCTTCTTGAGTCTACTTTCTATCTTTTTCTCAAGCTCTGCAAGAACGGAAACATCCTCTTCTTTTTGCACTGGAACTTTCACATCTCCCTTCTCATGGACTGTGCTTACCGTAGCTCCTATTTTTTTCTTCTTAGCACTTTCCTTTGGTTTCTTCGATACCGTCTTCTTTGCAACGGACTTTGCCTTCACAACGGATTTCGGTTCCTGAGGCTTCTTTATCTCTATCTCCTTTATTTCAACTCTCAAAGGATATATCTCTGGAACTTCCTGAACTTTGACTATGAAGACAGTCGTCAGCAGGGAGAAAAGGATGAGATTTACAACAGCAGAGATTCCCCAGTAGAGGATTTCCTCAATGGCACTTTTTAACATTTTTAGTTCAAATAGTATAATCCTACCCTATGGAGTTTTCCATCATCGGCGGGGGCAGATGGGGAACAGCTCTTGGAGTTCATCTTTCCAGAAAGGGTCATCACGTTTTGATATACGACATAAACAAAGAGGTAATCAGAAAGATAAATAAGGGGATACATCCATATACAGAAGGGGTTGCTATACCCGAAAGAATGAGGGCAACGTCACGGCTCTCAGATGTGGAGGGCTGTCGGAACATTATATGCGCACTGCCGACGCAGAAAGTAAGAGATGTTTTTTCAAAACTCTCCTTGAAGGATGCAAGGATCATATCCGCATCAAAAGGTCTTGAGCTGGGAACTTTTAAACGTGTAAGCGAGATAATCAAAGATACTCAGAAAGACGCTGAAGTTTTTGCTCTATCCGGACCTTCCTTTGCAGAGGAAGTTTCAAAGGGACTGCCTACGGCAGTGGTCTTAGCCTATGAGAAAGGTGAAGATTCTGCAAGGGAACTTCAGGAAGCTATAAACAGTGAAAACTTCCGGGTGTATTTGAATGATGACATAATCGGAGTTGAGCTCGGGGGAGCTTTGAAAAATGTGATAGCGATAGCCTGCGGTATATCCGACGGCATGGATTTGGGATACAACGCTCGCGCTGCTCTGATAACAAGGGGCTTGGTTGAAATGACTCGTATTGGCATAAGGCTTGGAGCAAGGAGGGAAACCTTCTTTGGTCTCTCTGGTGCGGGAGACCTTATACTTACGGCGACCTCGGATCTTTCAAGGAACAGAACTTTTGGTGTCCTTCTGGGAAAGGGATACTCCCCTCAGGAAGCTTTGAAGAAGATAGGTCAGGTAGTTGAGGGTGTTAAAACCGTTGAAGCTCTGAAGGAGCTAACTGAAGAGATGAGTATATACGCACCTATAACGGACGCTGTTTACAGGGTAGTTATCCTTCGTGAGGATCTGAAGAAGGTTCTGAAGGAGATGCTCCTTCGTTCTCCTCGGGAGGAGTTTGTTCTATAAGCTCTCCGTAATAGAAAAACTCTCCGCAGTTGTCACATCGCCATATACCGCCACCACAGCATTCAATTATCTCAAGTATATGCCCACACAAAGGACAGGTTTCCATATCCATCAGCTACATATCTCCTCTAACTCTTCCAGATACTCCTTTATCATCTTCAGGTAACTCTTGTATCTTTCGCAGTTTACTTCTCCTCTTTTAACAGCTTCTTTTACCTTGCAGCCCGGTTCTTTTATGTGGGTGCAGTCCGGGTATTTGCACTCGTATCTTAAGAATTCCCTGAAGTAGTTTCTTACATCTTTTTTCCTGACGAATCTTAGGGCTTCAACTCTTGAAAACCCGGGTGTATCTCCTATAAAGGATCCTCTACCGAAGGGTATAAGCTTAACTCCAGTAGTCGTATGTCTTCCTCTCTCTGTCTTTTCACTAACCTCTCCAGTTCTCAGCTCCTCTCCCGTGAGCCTCTTAAGAATTGAGCTCTTTCCGACGCCTGAAGGTCCGGCGAGTATGCATATCTCTCCCTTTACGAGATCTATCATCTTCTCAAGTCCTTCACCTGTTCGGGCACTCACATGAACCACATCGTAGCCCGCAGAGGAGTAGATACCAGTCCACTTTTTCAGCTCCTGTTTGCCTTCCTCATCAAGCAGATCAACCTTGTTGAAAATTATCACAGGCTCACATCCGACGTGATCATAAACTACAAGCAGGCTATCCAGCAAGTAGTTATCAAACTCAGGTTTTTGGATAGTCATGACACATATAACTCTGTCCACGTTTGCTATTGGAGGTCTTATAAGAACGTTCTTTCTTTCCTCAACACTTTCTATCGCGAAAGTGTTTTCGTCAATTGCCTCACCCTCAACATAGTCTCCTGCGTATATTCTCGTCTTCTTTATGACTTTCCCTCTGGGAATGCCCCTGAGAATTCTTCCATCATCAAACATATACACTCTTATCAGCTGTGCTACTCTCTCAACCACAAGCCCTTTTTCCATAATTCATACGCTCACAAGATCAAGACTTATATCTGAAAGAGGCTCTCCCCTTCCGCCAATGACCGCAACTATGTTTTCAAGCCTGACCCCGAATTTACCGGGCAGATAGATACCTGGTTCCACTGTGAAGACCATTCCTTCTTCAATTACCCTATCTGCATCGGGACCTTTGAAATATACTCTCGGATACTCATGAATTTCAACACCTATACCGTGTCCTGTTGAGTGGTTGAAGTACTTACCAAGTCTCTTTTTCTTTATGTAATCCCTCGCTGCTCTGTCTACATCTCCGAGCTTGTTCCCGACCTTAACCTTCTCAAGGGCAAAAAGATATGCATCCCTCACTATGTTGTAAATTTTTACAAACTCCTTGTCAGGAGTCCCTATATAAAAGGTTCTCGTAAAGTCAGTGCAGTACCCTTTCCACATTAGACCCATGTCCACCAGAAGTGGAGCATTAGCCTTGATCTTTCTGTCTGAAGTTTCCCAGTGAGGAATTGCAGACCCTTGAGCACTTGCAACTATAGCAGGAAAGCTTTCACCGGTGCTTCCAAGCTCAAATATTTTGCTGACTATAAAACCTCTAACCTCAAGCTCGGTCATCCCCGGACGAACAAAGTTCAGAAGCTCTCTGTATATCTGATCGCTATTTTTGACTCCCTCCTTCATTATATCTATCTCTCTCTTGGTTTTTATTACTCTTATGTCTCTGAGGAAGTTGGAGTATCCCTTCCACTTTATCTTTGTGCTCCTGAGAGACTTCCTGAAATCACAGCTCACTCTGTCGCTCTCATAGCCTACATAGACAGCTCCGAGGTCTCTCAAGAATCTCCTGACGAATCGCAAGGCACTTCCCTTTATAAGAGCTACTTCCCAGTCTTTGAGTTGATTCTTCGCTTTTTCATAGTACCTTCCGTCTGTCAGAAGGTGTTTTGAGCTCGGGGTAATTATCGCGTAAGCGTGAGTGGACTTGAAGCCGGAGAGATAAAAAACGTTTGCCTGAGATGAAAACATGAAAGCATCAAGCCCTTCTTTCTTTATAAGACTCTGAACCTCTTTCAGCTTCATTAGAAGTATATTATTTCGCAGTTTCTTTTCTGTCAGAGGGTTCTGTGAAAAGCATGAGGAAAACACCCATAGCTATAAGCACAAGAGTTATTACCAAAACGCCCGTTTCAGGGTTCATCCTTTCCTCCTTTGTTTAAAAAGTAAATTCCAAGAGCGAAGAAAACAACCATATTAATACCGCCAATCAATAACAGTTTAGGATTGAGTTTATTTTGTACAAAGGGTTGTATAAGTGTAAATACGACAAAAGCTAAAGATACACTCAAGAAGTACTTGCCTACCTCTTTGTAAACTTCTTTTGCCAGTTTCACCTCCGTTTCCTCTCTCTTGAAGAAGGTATTCCAAGCAATTCCCTGTACTTTGTTACTGTCCTTCTTGCCACCTTATAGCCCTGATCTTTCAATATTTTGGCTATCTCGTCGTCGCTCAGCGGTTTGCTTTTGTTTTCGGAAGAAATTATCTCCTTTATCTTCCTCATCAGTTCATCCTGAGATATACCGCCGGCGGTCTCTCTCACAAAGAAGAACTTGAAGGGATAAGTCCCCTGCGGGGTCTTCACGTATTTGGAGTTTATAAGCCGGCTTACCGTTGACTCACTTATGTTCAGCTTATAGGCTACATCTTTCACAAGAAGGCTTTTTAAATTTCCCTCACCTCTTAAGAAATCAGCCTGAACCTCAATGATCTCGTCAAGAATCTTCTTAAGGTTCTCTCTGCGCACGGATAGGATCTTCTTGAAGTTCTCGTACCTTTCTAAATACTCTTTTAAGAACTCCCTTGCTTCCCCCTTTACGCTGGAGAGCATCTCAATGTAGAAACGGTTTGGCTTAATGTCTATTAAATCCTCATAGACATAGCCCACAAGCTCACCGTCATCAAGCTCTATCACCGCGTCAACCTTTGAAACTTTCGGGCTTGATATCTCTTCTTCAATCGGGGTGAGTCTTATATGTCTAAGTTTGATCTTTACATCTTCAGAAATTTTTTTTCCTTTTAAAGCCTTTTCAAATTCCTCAATCAGGTTAGGCTCATCCGGGTAAAGTTCTCTAATCTGCACTTTTACAAACTCATAAACGCCCCTTGAGCATATACCTATCGGTTCAAGGGTTGTTATGAACTCCCTTATATCCTCAACATATTCCTCGGATACTCCAAATTTCTGTGCTATCTGCTGGATGTTTCCTGTAAAGAATCCTTTTTCATCAACATTTGATATCAGCTCAAGGGCTATCTCCAGATCGGTTCCTTCAAACTCCGCTCTGATATTTCTTTTTAGTGCCTCAATAGGATGAGGTCTGTATTTCGCTTCGGGAAACTTTTTTTCTTCAAACAGAAGTCTTGCTTTCTCGGATACATAAACTTCCTCTATAAACGGGTTTGACTCCTTCTCTTCTTTAAGTATCTGCTCAAGTTCTTGAACGGGATAGAGGAGTATCTCTACTTGATTTTTTAGAAGAAGGTTCAGATTAAGCTTTAATCTTAACTGGAGTTCCTGTCTCAGCATCAGCTTATCTCTTTAATAAATTCTGGTGGAACACCAAAGTTGTCTCTGATCTGCCCCTCACCCAGAATTATAAACTTCGGAATTGTAAGCTCCTCCAGAGCCATCGGACCTCTTGCGTGTATCTTATCGGTGGATATACCCATCTCCGCACCAAGTCCGAACTCGTTCCCGTCGGTGAACCTTGTGGATGCGTTTACGTAAACAGCTGCCGAATCAACCTCTCTGAGAAACTTCATAGCCTTCGTATAGTCTTCTGTGATTATGCCGTCCGAATGCTTTGAGCCATACTTCTCTATAAAGGCTATCGCCTCATCTATATCC
>CAZPVY010000052.1:0-11633 GCA_964590265.1 uncultured Aquifex sp.
ACTCCTATACCCGTTGGATTTCAATGCTTGCCTAATTATTAAACAGGTTCAACAGTGAGGTTGAAAGAAGGGGTAAGCTATTGTAAAATTTATCTCTCCTGGTAGGGGCCGTAGCTCAGTTGGGAGAGCGCCGATATGGCATGTCGGAGGTCACGGGTTCAAGTCCCGTCGGCTCCACTAGGGGCTGGTTCTGAGAGCCGGTAGCTCAGTCGGTAGAGCAACGGCCTTTTAAGCCGTGGGTCCCGGGTTCGATCCCCGGCCGGCTCACTTTCATTCACTTGATTTAAAATCCTAATCTTATGAAGAACGAAAACGTCTTCATAGCACTCCTTCATTACCCTGCTATGGATAGGGAAGGAAAAATAATAGTCACCTCTTTTACAACAATGGATCTCCATGACATAGCCCGTCCCGCGAGAGCTTACGAGATAAACAGATTCTATATAGTTCAACCTATAGACGCTCAGAGACTCGTCATTCAGAGGCAGGTTCAGTACTGGCTGTCCGAAGAAGGGAAAAGGGCAAACCCTACGAGGTATGAGATAGTCCAGCTTGTAAGGTTGAAATATACCCTCGATGAGGTTGTTGAGGAGTTAGAAAAGGAAAGAGGAAGGAGACCTGTGCTTGTCGGAACTGATGCCCGGAGGTATCCCAACACTGTAAGATACGGTGAGCTGAGCAGAGAGATAGAAAGAAGAGAAAGGGACTACCTGATAGTGTTTGGAACAGGATACGGAATACCCCCTGACATGATGAGAACCTTTGACTACATCTTAGAGCCTGTTTACGGAGCAGGAGACTGGAACCACCTTTCGGTCAGAAACGCCGTAGCGATTATCCTTGACAGACTCTTTAGCAGTAACAGGTGCTGAGAGATGGTATATCACCTTGCCATACTTTTAAGAGATTACTTTTTTGCTTTCAACGTATTCAAATACATAACCTTTAGGTCTCTTACCGCTATACTGATAGCCTTCTTTATAACCTTACTACTCTCCCCCGCGTTCATAGAGAGGATCTCTAAAGTTCAGCGTTTGTTTGGTGGATACGTAAGAGAGTACACGCCTGACCACCATGAGAGCAAAAAGTACACTCCGACCATGGGAGGGATAGTTATAGTTACCGTGATACTCATCTCCTCTGTTCTTCTGATGAGGCTTGATATTAGGTACACGTGGGTTCTCATGTTCGCTACCTTATCCTTTGCCCTTATAGGTCTTGCGGATGACTGGATTAAGCTTCAGAATAAGAAAGGGTTATCTATAAAGGTGAAGCTCCTTTTCCAGATAATCTTTGCACTTCTCACCTCTCTACTGATCTTTTACTGGGTTGGTCTTGACACTACTCTTTACTTTCCCTTCTTTAAGGAACTAAAGCTTGATCTCGGATGGCTCTACATACCCTTTTCTGTCTTTGTGATAGTAGGTACCGCTAACGCAGTGAATCTGACAGATGGACTTGACGGACTTGCCATAGGTCCTTCAATGACAACAGCGACAGCCTTTGGAGTGGTAGCCTATGTAGTCGGACATTCAAAAATATCAGCATATCTTGGAGTTCCTTATGTTCCCTATGCAGGGGAGATAACGGTGTTCTGTTTTGCTATAATCGGTGCAGGTTTGGGCTTCCTCTGGTTCAATGCGTTCCCCGCTCAGATGTTCATGGGAGATGTTGGAGCTCTCGGTCTTGGCTCTGCTCTCGCTACTGTCTCAATACTTACAAAATCGGAGTTCCTCCTTGCAGTGGCTGGAGGGGTCTTCGTCTTTGAGACGATAACTGTTATTCTTCAGATAATCTACTTCAAGCTTACTGGGGGAAAAAGGCTCTTTAAGAGAGCCCCTTTCCATCATCACCTTGAGCTTTCCGGACTTCCTGAACCCAAAATCGTGGTCAGAATGTGGATTATCTCAATCCTTCTTGCAATCGTGTCAGTGGCAATGCTAAAGCTCAGGTGAGCTTCTTCATAAAGCTTGATATACCGTCAAAGAGGATGTGAACTATGTCTGCACACACGATTCCAGCAACAAAATAAAGGCTTTCTTCACTTCTGAAGAGCTCGTTAAGGAACTCAAAAGGGTTAAAGCTCGCCAGCACCATACTGAAGCTCTTATCAAAGACTGAAAGCACTCCGATCAGCACGAAATAGGCAAATATTACAATGAAGATCAGGTATGCGAGTCTAAGCAGGCTGCCTATTACAGGCATGTGAGATATTCCTCTATGTCTTGAGAGGCTTTGGTAGGGAATCCATAAACATCTCAGGAGCTTCCACCTTCTGGTGGGTTTTGAGTTGGGAAGGTCTATATCAGGCGACAGGAAAAATGTCCCCACAAGGTATCCTGCTCCGAAGGGTATATACAGTTCCTTTGGAAGGAAATAGAAGAATACCGGAAGGGCTGTAAGATTTATGAGATCATGAGTTCTGCCGAGCGCCATCTCTGTCCTCTATGTCTATAATGTTGAACTCTCCGTCAATTACTGAGTATACAACTCTCCTCCTGTCTCCTCTTTTCAGATGGCTGAAGAGCTCCCTCTCCCAGCATATCATCTCTACGCCGTTCAATCTAATCTTAGCCCTTCCGTATTTGACGTTGACCTCATCTATTCTCATTTCTTCAGAAAGAAAGGTAGGTACAGGGTTTCTCTCTCCGTAAGGCTCAAGCCTTTTCACACTCTCAAATAGCTGTCCGTTGAAAGCTTTCGGGGAAAACTCCATGTCTATATAAAGAGGAGGTATCTCCTTGGGAACGTGGCTGAACACCTCATCCGCATATCTGCTGAAGTCCTCAAGAAGTTCACTCTCAAGGGTCAACCCTGCAGCCTGTGTGTGTCCTCCCCATTTGAGGAACATGTGAGAGAGCTTGCTCAGACCTTCGTAAACATCAATTCCCTCAACGGATCTTACCGAACCGACCGAGTGGTTTTTTCCCTGAGAGAAAACCGCAACGGGTTTACCAAGAAGGTTTGAAAGCCTTCCTGCAACTATCCCCAGAACTCCCACGTGCCACTCAGGATCCCATAAGGATATAAAGTTGCTCTTCCTAAGCTCCAAAGCTCTCTTGTAGGCTTCTCTGTAAACGATATCTGTTATAGCCCTCCTCTTTGAGTTCAATGCCTCAACCTTTCTTGCAAGCTGATTAGCTCTGACCTCATTCTTTTCAACCAGCAGCATAAGTGAAAGCTTGGGATCACTTATCCTTCCTGGAGCATTCAGTCTTGGAGCTATGGAGTAGGCTATATCTTTTGCGGAAACCCTTTCCTTTATTCCTGATACTTTCAGAAGAGCTTCTACTCCCGGCTTCCTTATTCCACCTCTTAACACCCCCTCAAGAACAGAAATGCCTTTTGTAACGAGAATTCTGTTGGTTCTGTTCATAGGCATAACATCACCGACCGTACCGAGGGCAACCAAATCCAGCAGATGTCTTATATCAAGACCAAGTCCGAGCCTTTTTGAAAGAACCGCACCCATATAGAAGCACATGGCGGAAGAAGAAAGCTCTCTCATATCTTTTGGTACATCTTCGGATAGTTTCGGGTTTATAAGAATCGCTCTCTTAGGGATTTCCTCTGGGACGTTGTGATGGTCTATCACTATAATGTCTATTCCTGCTCTGTCTATCTCATTTACCGCAGAGGTACCGTTATCAACCGTTATCAGCAAATCCGCATACTTTGAGAATACCGATATCAATTCTGTGTTCAAACCGTATCCGGTACTCCTGTTAGGAAGAACTGGAACGACCTTTGCTCCAGCTGTTTTTAAAACTTCATATAGGATAGCCGTTCCTGTTATCCCATCAACATCATAGTCACCGAAGATGACTATTCTCTCCCTCCTTTTTACTGCTTTTACTATTCTGTCCACACCACTCTCTATATTCGGAAGTAGGGAGTAGGGAAGCAGATATTTTAGTTTAAGGTCAAAGAGAAGTTCGTGTTCATGTTCAAGCCCCCTATTAACTATGAGCTGGGCGAGGAACTCGCCGTATATATTTACAAGCTCTGCTGGCGGTTTTATATGATGGCTGAGCACTCGCCACTCTTTTCCCGAAACCCCTCTCATCGTTTCCCAATTATAAGTTTATTCCTCAGGAAGCTAATACCCTTAATTCCGTAATCAAAGGCGGAAATGACTATAAGCGCAACAGAGATTATTTGAAGTATAACAAAAAAGACTAATACTGCTTCGCTCAGATAGAGATTCAGGATAAAGCCTGTGAAAACTGTAATTGATAGAAATAGGGTAGTTAATTTACCCCAGAATGATGGTTCTGGCAGGAAGCCAAACCTTTTCAAAAAGAGAGTACCGATTATAAGCAGGAGGTCTCTCGTAAAAAGAAGCTGTATCACCAAGGGATCTGCTCTTATCTCCGTTGAGACTGTTATTGAAAGCAGACCAAAGAACAGGAGAAATTTGTCTGCAAGGGGATCAAGGAACTTTCCCAGATTTGTCTTCGCGTCCAAAAACCGAGCTATCATTCCGTCAAGAGCATCGCTCAGAGCAAGGAATATGAACAGAAATGCAGCGATTTTCTCTTCTCCCCTGTAGGCAAGGACAAAGACATAAGGAGATATAAAAAGTCTCAGAAACGATATAAGATTAGGAAGCTGTTTCATCTCTTTACCTTTTTTATCAAAGAGAGCACCTTCTCAATCACTTCGGGGATTTCCATAGCTGTTGTATCAATAACGATGGCATCTGGAGCGGGCTTGAATGGATACTTCCTCCTTTCCATATCCCTTCCGTCCCTTTCCAGAATCTTAGACAGGATATCCTCATAATCTCCTTCCATTCCCATACTCTCAAGCTGTCTAAGTCTTCTCCTCGCTCTCTCTTCGGGAGATGCGGTGATAAAGAGTTTGATATCAGCATCGGGAATTATGTTAGTTCCTGCGTCCCTTCCTTCAACGACTACCTGTTTATCGTTTATTATCTCCCTGAACACTCTGTTTATGTACTCCCTAAATTCGGGAACGGTGCCCACGATGGAAGCCATCTTGCCTACTTCTTCGCTTCTGATCTCTTCTTTTACGTTTCTACCCTCTATGAGTATAGTAGTTCCACCAACCTTGGGTTTGATCTCCATACTTTCAAGCAGTGGTTTCAGATCCCTCCAGGATATATCTTCCTTCTTGCCTCTGTATTTAAGAACGAGATAGGCAGCCCCTCTGTAAGCAAGACCTGTTTCAAGATACAGCAATCCGAGCCTCTTAGATATTTCCCGTGCGATGGTACTCTTACCACTTCCGGCAGGTCCGTCAATTGCTATCTTCATAAGAGAAGATTTTAATAGGTAAAGTCTCCTGAAGATATTCCCCTGAGTTTGAGTTCAAGGTCTGCTGGTTTAGATGCGTACAGAAGAGCTGTCTGATAGTCAATGAGTCCCTCTCTGTAGAGCTCCTCAATATGCTGGTCAAAGGTCTGGGTGCCGTAGGCAGCTTTACCCTTCGCTATTAAATCGGGTATATCATCAAGCCTGTCCGGGTCAAGGAGAGCTTCCTTTATGGCTCCAGTGTTTATCATTATTTCAACTGCCGGAATTGAACCTTTCCCGTCTGCCCTCGGAAGTAGTCTCTGGGAGAAGACAGCAACGAGAGTTTCTGCAAGCATCTGCCTTATTTGATCTCTGACCTCCAGTTTGAACATACCTATCAGTCTGTTTACTGTTTCCTTTGCGTCAAGGGTGTGAAGCGTGGACAAAACGAGATGCCCCGTTTCAGCAGCTTGCAGAGCTATCTCTGCAGTCTCCGTATCTCTTATTTCTCCGACCATTATCACATCCGGATCTTCCCTGAGGGCAGCTCTAAGTCCCCTTGCAAAACTCTGGGTATCTATACCGACTTCCCTCTGAACTATGAAGCAATTTTTGTCACTCAGCAGATACTCAATCGGATCCTCAATGGTAACTATTACCTTTCTGTAAGTTTTATTCATTTCCTCTATAATTGAAGCAAGTGTTGTTGACTTTCCAGAACCCGTAGGGCCTGTAACGAGAATGAGTCCTTTACTGCTTGATAGGACAGTCTTCAGCATGACTTCAGGCAGGTTGAGGGTATTGAAGGGGGGTATCTGAAACGGTATTACCCTAAAAGCCATCCCAGAAGTTCCTCTCTGTTTGTATACGTTTACCCTGAACCTTGATACTTTCGGAAGTGAGTAGGAAAGGTCTATTTCCCCCATTTCTTCAAACTCATATTTCTTTTTCTCATTTTTACCTATAACTTCATCCAAGAAGAGCTTGAAATGTTCTTCGTCTATTACGGGAAACTCCTCATCAACATGAAGTTTTTTGTGGATACGGTAAACGGGTCTTGAGCCGACCTTCAAATGTATATCAGAGGCTCCCAGATCAATTGCTTTCTTCAGAATCAGCTGTAACAAGCCCTGCTACCTCCCTCACCTTCTCCTCAATCTCCTGGACAATCTCGGGATTCTCCTTCAGATACCTTTTAACCTGCTCTTTCCCCTGTCCTATCCTCTGTTCACCGTAGCTGTACCACGAACCGCTTTTGGAAAGCACTCCATACTCGGTTGCAACGTCAATAAGATCACAGAGCTTGCATATACCTTCACCGTATATCATGTCAAACTCAGCTTCTTGGAAGGGTGGAGCAAGCTTGTTCTTAACAACCTTAACCTTAACCTTGTATCCTATCCTTTCGTTACCTTCCTTTATGTCTCCTGTCCTTCTGACCTCAAGCCTCATATCAGAGAAGAACTTGAGAGCCCTTCCACCGGGTGTGGTTTCAGGATTTCCGAACATAACACCTATCTTTTCTCTTATCTGGTTTATGAATATCAGAGCTGTATTACTCTTGTGAACTATACCTTTAAGCTTCCTGAGAGCCTGAGACATAAGCCTTGCCTGCTTGCCTACCTGAGCTTCCCCCATCTCTCCCTCAAGCTCATCCCTGGGCACAAGCGCGGCGACCGAATCCACCACGATAACGTCAACTGCACCACTGTTTATAAGACTTTCCGCTATCTCAAGAGCCTGCTCTCCGTAATCGGGTTGGGATATATATAGGTTTTCAACATCAACACCGAGATTTCTCGCGTACTTAGGGTCAAGGGCATGTTCTGCGTCAATAAAGACTGCAACACCCCCTCTCTTTTGGGCTTCGGCTATCACGTGCAGGGCAAGTGTTGTCTTACCTGATGATTCTACCCCGAAGATTTCAATAATTCTTCCTCTCGGGATTCCCCCTATTCCTGTTGCTATGTCAAGGGCAAGGGAGCCGGTGGGAATCACTTCCACCTTAATTTTTTCTGCCGCATGGAGGGGCATAATAGCACCTTTCCCGAATCTCCTTTCAATATTCGCTATTGAAGCCTCAAGGGCTTTTTTCTTTTCTTTCAGAATCTTTTCAACAGTTTCTTGAGACATAAATTAAACCTCCACGATTCTGGGAACAACAAAAAAGCCATTTTCCCTTTCAGGAGCGTTCATCAAAGCTTCCTCCTGAGAGAGAGAATCACCGGGTTGGTCTTCTCTCATAGGGGTTTCTTCAACCTTTTGAAGAAAAGGCTGTACGTCAGAGGTGTCAAGCTCATTGAGCTGTTCTACAAAGCTCAATATATCCGCGAGCTGCTTGCTGAAAACCCGGGCTTCATCTTCTGTCAGCTTTAACCTTGCCAGTAGTGCTATTTTCTCAACCCACTTCCTGTCAACCATGGATTTACTATTATATACTTCCTTAACTATCATCAATCAAACACAACCGTCTTGTTGTCGTAAACCAAGACTTTATACTCAAGATGCCACTTGACCGCCCTTGCAAGGACAATTCTCTCAATATCCTTTCCTTTTCTTATAAAGTCCTCAAGAGAATCTCTGTGGCTCACTCTGATGATGTCCTGTTCAATAATGGGACCTTCATCAAGTATCTCGGTAACGTAGTGACTGGTAGCTCCGATTATCTTCACACCCCTCTCATAGGCTCTGTGGTAGGGTTTGGCACCCGGAAAAGCAGGCAGAAAGGAGTGGTGAATGTTGATTATCCTGTTCCTGTGTTGGTCAACAAACTCTTTAGATAGGATCTGCATATAACGGGCAAGAATTATCAGGTCTACCTCGTGCTCCTGCAAAAGCGTAAGCTCTTTTTTCTCTGCCTCTCTCTTGTTCTCCTTAGTTTTTGAGATGTGATAGTAAGGAACTCCGAAGAAGTCCGCAATAGGTTTAAGATCAGGATGGTTGCTGATCACGAGCTTAACTTCACCCTTGAGTTCACCGCTCTGAAACCTCTGCATGAGGTCATAAAAGCAGTGTTCCTGTTTTGAAACGAATATGGCGACCTTCTGGAGATAGTTTCCGAAGAAAAGGGAATAGTTCATTGAAAACTTCTCAGCTATAGGTTTAAAGACTGCTTTTATCTCGTCCCTCGGGATTTTAAAATCCCTCGTGTCCCACTCAACCCGCGCAAAGAAAATTCCCTTTTGATAGTCTATGTGCTGATCAAAGTGGATAATATTTCCGTTGTGGTCTGCTATAAAACTTGCTATCTCCTTTACTATTCCCTTCCTGTCTGGACAGGATATCAGAAGTATGGCGCTGGTCATTATTCCTGATTCTTCTCAAGTCTTTTTGCCTTTATCCTCTGTTTTCTTAGCCTCTCGCTCCTGAGTCTCTCCTTTAAAGTCTTCGGTCTCGGACCCTTCCTCCCGCTGTCAGTTCCTGCATACACAGCCTGACTTAAAAGTTCCTCATGCTTCTTTTCTTCAAGCTCCCTTTCCTGCTCTATCTCTTCCTGAGACTTTATCTGAACCTGAAGGAGTGCGGAGACCGTATTTGCTTTGATGTTGTGCAGGAGTTCTTCAAAGAGATCAAAGGCTTCCCTCTTGTACTCAATGAGCGGATCTCTTGCAGCGTAACCTCTCAGATATATTCCCTCCCTGAGCCTGTCAAGGACATGGAGGTGTTCTCTCCATAGAGTATCAAGGATGTTAAGTAAGATAACCCTCTCTAATTCTCTCATTGCCTCAGCACTGCCTATCTCCTTTTCTTTCTCCTCGTAAATTTCTTTTAGCTTTTCGTGAAGGGCATTTATAAGCTCTTCCTTATCCCTGACCTCGGGAATATCTATGTCCCTGCCAGTCCACTCCTTCAGAAAGTTCTTTAAAGGCTCAAGCTCCCAGAGTTCTGGATCTTCTTCAGGTAGAAGCCGTTCAACCTCCCTCTCAAGGACATCCCTCATGAACTCAAAAATTTCTTCCTTGAGATTCTCACCTTCAAGGATATCGCGCCTTAAAGAGTAGATAACCTCCCTCTGGGTATTCATAACGTTGTCATACTCAAAGAGCCTCTTTCTTATCTGAAAGTTCTGAGCCTCAACTCTCTTCTGGGCGTTCTGTATTGCCTTTGTGACCATCCTGCTTTCTATGGGTTCACCTTCGGGAATCTTGAGCATGTCCATTAGCTTTCCTACTCTCTCACCTCCAAAGAGTCTCAGAAGATCGTCTTCAAGGGATAGAACGAACCTTGACTCTCCGGGATCTCCCTGTCTTCCTGAACGACCTCTCAGCTGATTGTCTATCCTCCTTGACTCATGTCTTTCTGTTCCGATGACCAGCAGACCCCCCAGCTTCCTAACCTTCTCCTTTTCTTCCTCCGTTATCCTGTAAGCTTCCTCAAAGGCTTTCTTCCACTCTTCTTCTGTTGCGTTTTCGGGATTCTTGCCCCAGGACTGGATTATCTCCTTCGCAAGATACTCGGGGTTCCCTCCCAGCAATATATCTGTTCCTCTACCTGCCATGTTCGTCGCTATCGTGACCACTCCGACTCTTCCTGCCTGAGCTATGATGTATGCTTCTTTTTCGTGATGCTTGGCGTTCAGTATGTGGTGAGGAATTCCTTTTTTGATTATCTCCTTGATCTTTGCTTCTATATCTTCATCGCTGAGTTTATACTTATTCTTGAGTTTTTCAATCCTCTCTTTGACTTCCTCTTTCTCAAGTATCCTTTTGAGGAGTCTCTTGTTTTTAAGAAGTGAAGAAAGCTGCTCGTTGTCTTCAATTGAAACTGTTCCTACAAGGACGGGTCTTCCAAAGATGTGGTTTATCAGTATCTCCTCAACGACCTTTTCCCACTTCTCCTTTTTGGTCTTGTAAACAAGGTCGGGAAGATCCTTTCTTATCATCGGTCTGTAGGTTGGAATGACGACCACATCAAGTCCATATATTTCTCTGAACTCAAGGGCTTCCGTTTCCGCAGTCCCTGTCATTCCAGAAAGCTTTCTGTAGAGCTTAAAGTAATTTTGGAAGGTGATGGAGGCGAGCGTCTGGTTCTCTTCTTTAACTTTGACGCCTTCCTTCACCTCTATTGCCTGGTGGAGTCCATCAGACCATCTTCTTCCGGGTAGAACCCTTCCTGTAAACTCATCAACTATGAGAACCTCACCGTCTCTCACTATGTAGTGAACGTCTCTTTTGAAAAGATGGTGAGCTCTTATAGACTGGACTATCGCATGGAGCAGATCTATGTGCTTTAAGTCGTAAAGATTGTCAATATTAAGCATCCTTTCTATTTTTGCTATCCCTTCTTCAGTAAGGGTTATGTTCCTGTTCTTCTCGTCAACATTGAAGTCTTTGTCCTTTTCAAGCTTCCTGACGACCCTGTCTGCAACTCTGTATATCTCCACATCAACCTGGGCAGGTCCTGAGATAATTAGGGGGGTTCTCGCTTCGTCTATTAGGATTGAGTCAACTTCGTCCACAATAGCGTAGTTGTGTCCTTTTACCTGAACTATGTCCTCCTTAGAAAAAGCCATATTGTCTCTTAAGTAATCAAAACCAAATTCGTTGTTCGTTCCGTATGTTATATTGGCTGCGTAGGCATCTCTCCTCTGAACCTCTTTGAGAATTGTAAAGTACGCCTTCTTTGCTTCAACGTTTACCTTGTCTGAAGGAAGAACCTCGTCAAAGTAGCCTTGAGGCCAAACACGGAGATCCTTTTCAATAGCTCCCTTTATCTTCTCCTCATCAGCCCACTCAACCCTGTAGGACATACCGTCGGAATTTATTACTCCAACCTCAAGTCCGAGGAACTTATATATAGGACCCATCCACTGGGCATCCCTTCTCGCAAGGTAATCGTTTACCGTCACTATGTGAACACCCTCATCTGTCATGCCGTTAACGGCAGCGGGCAGAGTGGCAACGAGGGTCTTTCCCTCTCCCGTTTTCATCTCCGCTATCTTTCCCTGATGAAGGACGAAGCCTCCGATGAGCTGGACGTCAAAGTGCCTGAGTCCAAGAGTCCTCTTTGCAGCCTCCCGCACAAGAGCAAAAGCTTCCACCACCTCATCTGTAATCTTTCCCCTTGTGATCTCTTCTTTTAATTTCTCATTCAGTCTTATATTGTCGTAGAGTTCCTGAGCTCTTTTTACCAGCTCTGCGTTCGATAACCGGTCAAGTTCTTTCTCAAGCTCATTGACACGTTTGACAAACGGTCTTAACCTTTTGATTTCCCTCTCGTTTTTTGTCCCAAGGATTCTTTTTAAAAGCCACCCGATCATACTAAAACTCCCGAGCTTCCTAATTTAAATAGTTTAAAATAAAAGTGCAAGGAAGCACAGTGCAGACAGAAGAACGCCAGCGTTTGATAAACCTACTCAGAAAGACCATATACGAC
>CAZPVY010000053.1:0-11351 GCA_964590265.1 uncultured Aquifex sp.
AGGTTGTGAAACAGCACCGGCGCCTCGCGCACCGCGAACACCCCGGCCTTGGGACATCGCTCACTATCCTGCTTATAAGATCCCCGCTCGGATGTTTGATAAAGAAGGTATAAGGCACAAAGAGTAGCTTTCTAAAGATCTCCAGTCTTATATCTCTGAGTATCCTTTCAGATGCAAGGCTCACAAGGTACTTCGAAACAAAAAAGCCTATCTGCATAATTAAAGCTGAAATAAGAAGGAGTGCCACGATCTTAAAAAGGTTGGACTGGTTTTTCAGAATGAATACGTCGTCAATTATCCCCTTAACGAGCAGAGTAACCGCGGTTGCCCCTCCGGACTGCAGGAGGGAACCTATCAGGGAAAGAAGGAGCAGGTGTATGTAAGGCTTTATCTTGCCAAGAAGCCATCTCAGATTTTCCATTCAAGAAATTATAAACATCTGGAGATTTGTGCCGATAGGGTATATCAGGAGGGTAGGTTATGTTCAGAGCGCTCTGGACCTCTGCGTCGGGTATGACAGCCCAGCAGACAAACCTTGACATCATATCCCACAACATGGCTAACGTGAACACCGTAGGCTTTAAGAAAATGAGGGCTACCTTTCAGGATCTTATTTATCAAACCGTAAGGGAGCCTGGAGCACCTACATCTCCAACAACAAGGTCTCCTTCAGGTTTTCAAATAGGTCTCGGAACCTATATAGCGGATACATACGGTATATTTACTCAGGGAAACATAATTCAGACGGGGAATACCCTTGATCTTGCAATACAGGGAGACGGATTCTTTAAGGTTGTTCTTCCAGACGGAACCATAGCATATACGAGAAACGGGCAGTTCAGGCTTGACAGGGATGGGAGGATAGTGAACAGCGATGGATATCCTCTTGATCCCGAAATAAGCATTCCACCAGATGCGATAAGCATAGGTATAGCTGCTGACGGAACGGTAACGGTTCTCAGACAGGGAGCTACCGCCGTTGAAGAGGTGGGAAGAATAGAGCTTGCCAAGTTCATAAATCCCGCAGGTCTCAGAAGAATAGGGAACAACCTCTACATACAAACCGATGCATCGGGAGAGCCAATAATTGACAATCCGGGAAATCAGGGAATAGGGACTTTACTTCAGGGATACCTTGAGTCTTCCAATGTGAACATAGTTGAGGAGATGGTAAACTTGATAATAGCCCAAAGGGCTTACGAGTTTAATACGAAGGGGATAACAGCAGCGGATGAAATGTTATCTCAGGCGGCAAATCTGCGTCGTTAGTCTCTTACTCCTTCTTATAACCCTGTCCTTTGGTCAGGTATTAGATATAGATAAGGTAAAGAGATTAGTCGGCAAAGAACTCAAAGGAGCCTTCGGTGATAAAGTTCAAGTAGTAAACATATATGTATATCTTAGAAAGCCCGTAAGATACAAGGGTATAGAAAAGATAAATCTCAGCGTAAGGGAGGGGAATCCTCGGGGCTCGGTTCATCTCTATATTAAGACGGAAAAAGGGATAAGAAGAATAACCGCCACGCTTGATCTGAAATGGAAATGTGAGGTTCTCATAGCACTTGAAGACATGGAGAGAGGGGAAAGGCTATACCCTTGGTTCTTTTCTTTTGAGAACATTTATATGGAAAGATGTCCTCAAGCAGTTTTAGATAACACCGAAGAGCTAATGAACTACGTTGCCCTCAGAGATATAAAGAAAGGTAGTATCTTGAAGAAAAGCTTCTTGAAGAAGGAGCCCCTGATAAGACGGGGAGAGGAAGTGAACGTTATTTTCAGGAGCGGGAATCTTGAGATAAGCTTTAGTGGAAAAGCTCTTGATACAGGCTTCTATGGAGACATAATAAGGGTAAAGTCTCTGAACACAGGGAAGATACTCAGAGGGAGGGTCATATCTGAGGGAAGCGTTCTCATCAAATAAAACGGGGTTATAAGAAGATTTCATAAGGAAATTAGAAATTTTGAAATTTTTTATATGATAAATGACATATAGGTCATGATAAAATAGTCGGGTCAGGAGGTGTGAGGATGGAAGCTTCAAGAAGAGACTTCATCAACGTTGCCTTAGGCGGAATGGGCGTAATAGGTGCAGTTGGTATCCTCTATCCAGTACTCAAAACCCTTGCACCCAGTGCAGCTTCAACAACAGAAGCTAAAGTTGAGATTGATGTCAATAAGGTTCCTGAGCTGGGCGTCAGGGTTACCTCGTGGAAAGGGAAACCTCTATTCGTTATAAGACTTCCGAAGGATTTTTCCCAGAAGTACAGCTACGATGTGAAAAAAGACTCCACAAACGATGCCGGTAAGCTCAATCAGGAAATTCTCCAGAATCAGGATGTTTTTGCTCTTGTAGGTGTCTGCACACACCTCGGATGTATACCTCTGTGGAAGCCTGAAGGTAGTGACGCTGTGAAAGCACCCTATCTCCACTGTCCCTGCCACGGAGGTCTTTACACACCCTGGGGTGATAATATAGGAGGTCCACCTCCCAGACCTCTTTATGTACCACCCCAGAAACGTGAAGGGAACAAGCTAATTGTAGGTGAAGCTGGATTTGTCAAGGATCTCGTCTAAGGAGGTGGAGAGATGATAAAGAGAATAGTTGATTGGATAGACGAGAGAGCACACGTGAGGGATCTCTATCGTGAGCAAATGGTTGAGTACAAAGTTCCCAAGAACTTAACATTTCCCTACGTATTCGGTGTCTTAGCCTTAATAACTTTCGCTATTCAGATAATCTCAGGAATAATCCTTATCATGTACTACAAACCCATAATAGCTCACGCCTTTGACAGCGCAAACTACACGATAATGAAAGAGATTTCCTTCGGATGGCTCTTCAGACACATTCACGCCGCAGGTGCGAACTTCTTCTTGGCTATTGTTTACCTTCACATGTTCACAGGTATCTATTACAACGCGTATAAGAAGCCAAGAGAGCTTGTATGGATAGTAGGGTGGGTTATATACTTCGTTCTTCTTATAACCGCTCTTACGGGTTACCTCCTGCCGTGGGGACAGCTCTCCTATTGGGGAACGATCGTCACCACGGAGATACCTGCATCTCTTGCAAGCGCTCCATTCCTGAAAGGAATATTCAGCGCGATAGGTGAAACCATATCCGTATGGATGAAGGGTGGATATAAACTTGAAGATCTTGCTCTCGGAAGGTTTTTCGGTCTTCATGTTCTATTCCTGCCACTTGTGTTGCTTGCTCTGGTCGGAATACATCTCTTCCTCGTGAGAGCTGCAGGTATATCAAACCCTGAAGGTTACGAAATAGACAAGAAGAACGAACCCGAGAAGGTTGTTCCTTTCCACCCTTACATGACTCTGAAAGAGGGTGCTTATGCAATGTGGTATCTCGCGATCTTCTTCTTCTTTGTTTTCTTCTACATGCACCACTTCCTACCCGCCGATAACTTTGAACCCGCGGATCCTCTAAAAACACCACCGCATATAGCTCCTGAGTGGTACCTGCTCGGATTCTATGAAGTATTCAGATCAATACCAAGTAAGTTCTGGGGATTTATAGCCTTCAACCTTATCCTCATTTTCCTATTACTCCTCCCGTTCCTTGATTTCTCACCCTTAAAGAGCGCCAGAAGAAGACCTCTGTTCTTCATCATGTTCCTTGTATTCCTTTTCTCTTCCATGATCCTGACAATACTTGGAGCTATGGCTCCTACACCAACAAATGCAAAGCTCGGTATGTTCTTTACAGCACTTGTATTTCTGTTCTTCCTTTCACTTCCGGTTATATCGTTCCTTGAATGGGGCTGGCACAAAGCCAGAGGAGGTCAGTCATGAGCACATGGGGAATGATAAAAAATATCTTCTTTACGGCAGTAACGTTGATTTTCTTCTTCATAATCTGGATACACAATCCCTTTGCCCCTCATGAGGAACACGAAATCCCCGATGAGGTTGAAAAGATAATCAGCGATCCGAAAGCTGCAGCTGAAGGAAGAGAATTATTCAAGCAGAACTGTTCAAGCTGTCACTCTCTCAGGTATGACGGTATATACCTTATGTCCGTAACCGCAAAGCCTGAATGGTCAAAGATAGAGAAGACCTTGGGTAAACCTATACTTGAAGAGAAAGATGGAAAGCTTCAGGTGAAGGGTTACTTTGTTCCAAGGGATGTTTACGAAGCGATAGCCCTTCCTGATCTTGAAGGTTTGAAGGCTTCCATGGGTAAGGTTCCTCCTGATCTTTCCACCATGTACCTTGCAAGAGGAGCCGGATATCTCTACGCGTTCATAATGAATCCTCAGAAGGTTCTTCCCGGAACATCCATGCCGAAGCTCTTCATGCCGGAGTACGATAAGGAAGCTCCTCAGAAAGTGGCAAAGATAGTTGCATACCTGCGTTCTGTAAACGAACCACCAGCCGGAGAGAAGGCTAAGAGAGCCCTCATGGGGATTGTAACAATCGGCTACTTCGTAGTCATGGGCTTCCTGCTCTGGATCTACAGAAAGAAGATTCTCAGCCAGATAGGCTACCATTGATAAATGACCGCCCCCTTTGGGGCGGTTTATTGACTAAGTTTTAAAGAAATCAGAGCAATAGAAAATATTCTTATCATTTCAATTAGTGTAATTTATTTTTCTCAGCACGAGGGAGGGCTATATTTTCAGTAGGATGAGATTTTTCCTGATTCTACTAACAGCGTTAATCCTTGTCTCCTGCAAGGGAGAAGAAAAAAAGGAGTACAGTATCGCTGTATTCATATCAGGCGAGGGAAGGAAGGAAAAAGTAAAAGGCTTTATGGATGGTCTTAAGGATCTCGGTATGAACAACGTGAAGTTCCACTTTTACGAGGGGAACAACACACTCAGCAGGATGAGAGAGCTTGCTCAGGAACTCGCGGTAAGTCAGGAGGATTATGACCTCATAGTTGTAGGAGGAAGCCTTGAGGCTTATATGATAAAGTCAGCAAGCGGTAGGCTGAAAACCCCTGTGGTGATACTCGGGGGAACGAGCATAAAGCAGTGGAAGCTAACAAAAAATCTTTCCAGACCCTCGGAGAACATAACCGGTATTGACAACCTGAATGCAGAGCTTATGGAAAAGAGGGTTGAGCTTTTTTCAAAGATGTTTCCTGACATAAAGAAGGTTATCGTATTCTGTAATCCCCAGTTTGAGGCATCAAAGAACGCAACGAGGATAACTATAAAAGCAGGTAAAAAGTTCGGTATAAAGGTGGTTCCCCTCAGCGTGAAGGACATCAAGGAGCTTGAATACATAATAAGCCACATGAGGGAGGACGGATACGATGCGATAATAATAACCCCCTGTTTTTATACTGAAAACTTCCTCACAACTTATATACTCCACTACGCTAACTTTTATCAGGTTCCGGTGTTCTGTCACTCACCTGGTCTTGTTAAGAAGGGATGTCATGTCGCCTATGGCACATCGGGATATGAGCAGGGATATCAGGCATCACATATAGCTTACAAGATATTAAACGGAACACCTGTTGAGTTTGTTCCCTTTGAAAGGGCTTATTATCCCCGTCTTGCGGTAAACGAAACCGCCCTTGCAGAGCTCGGTATAGAGTACAACAGAGATTTTTTCTCTTACGTTGACGAGGTTGTAAAATGAGGCTTTCCTTAAAAGCAAGGGTGGTCATACTGCTTACACTGCTCACGCTTATACCTGTCGCTCTTTACATCTACCATAACTCAGCCATGAAAAAAAAGATCCTTGAAGATAGGCTAAGACTCCATACACTTTACGCTTCATCAATAGTGAGCAGAGTTGAGCTATTCCTTGAGAGGGTAATGTCCGAAACGGAGTCCCTCATATATCTGTACAGAAACTTTGGTTTCTCCGAAGAGGAGATCATATGGAGAGTTACAGGACAGGTAAAGGGTGTGTTTGAGGGAGCTTTTTACTCCTCGGAAGGAATTCTCATGAAGTTCGCAAGCAGGGAAAGCACAGAGCCCAAGTTTGAGAAGTTTATGAGCTTCAGGAACAGGAAAGATATACTTGGCATCCAGTACACCCAGTACAAGGAGCCTTTCCTCAGATTTGTAATTCCAGACATAGAGAATGGACTGTTCAAAGGGTTCTTTCTATTTTCTCTTGATCTTTCCCTTTTCTGGCAGTCGGTTATTTCCGCGAGACCAACTCCTGATGTTGAGGTGTTCCTTGCAGATGACAAAGGAAACATACTCGCTTTTAGTGATATGAGATTCTCGGAAAGGAGTAGGGTTCAGCTGAGAGAGGGAATATACAGGTCCGATGTAACAGGCGTTGATGTAGTCGGTGTCCATGTCAAAAGCGAAGATGGTAAGTGGGTTGTTATCGTTGAGGAGCCAATAAACGCAGTACTCCAGTCCCTATACAGCTTCCAGCAGAAAGCTCTGATAGCAGGTTCTGCGTTTATGGTCAGCGGTGGTCTGTTTGCAATCTTTGTATTTCTCAGAATATTCAAGCCTCTTGAGAGCTTGAAGAATTACGTTATCTCTTGGGAAAGAGAAAACATAAAAAAGCCTATTAAAGCTGGAGATGAGGTGAGCGAACTTTCCCAGGCTTTTGAAAACCTAATAAGGAGGCTTGAGGAAGAGAGAAAGCTCTACTTCTCCCTTTTTGAAAATACCCTTGACGGAATAATAGTCTTCAATGCTGAAAGAAGAGTCATTGATGTAAATAGAACCATTCTTCAGCAGTACAGGATAAACAAAGATGATATAGTTGGGAAGAGCATGAAAGAGCTCATAGGTGAAGAACTCCCTTTTACGAGCATGTTCTTCTCCGAGAAGAAGGTAAATCTCAAAGAGGACATATACTGCCAGCTCAGGCAGGAAATACTCAGGATTGAAGGCAGCCTTTACATACTCTGGAGACTCAGGGACGTTTCTCAGGAAAAAGAACTGAAGGTTCTGCTGGAGCAAACAGCTAAGCTCTCTCTTGCAGGTGAGATAGCCTGTTCCGTCGCACATCAGATAAACAATCCCCTTGCTTCCATAATGGGTTATGCGGAGAGCATAATCATAAGCAGTGAGGATGAGGAGACAAAGAAAAAAGCAGAAGTAATACTCCGCCAAGCGGAGAAATGTGCGGAGACAGTCAGGAAACTCCTTGATGTTGGTAAGCCCTTTGAAGGCAAGCCCAACTATGCAAAACCTGATGAATTGACCTTAGAGGCTATAAACATGCTTCTCCCAAAGGCAAAGAGGAAGGGTGTGAAGATAGAGTTTGAATGCAGTCTCAATGGAGAGATGCTCTTTACATTCCCGTGGCAGGTAGAGCAGGTTCTTATAAACGTTATAGATAACGCGATAGATGCTTCCCAAAAGAACAGCTGTGTCAGGATAGTTCTTAAGAAGGAAAACGGGAATATCGTCTGGAGGATTCAGGATAACGGCAAAGGAATTCCGGAGGAGGAGATTGAAAAGGTCTTTAAGCCTTTCTACACTACAAAGAAGTATGGAACGGGGCTTGGATTGCCCCTTGCAAGGAGATTTGTCAGGAACCTTGGAGGTGATATCAAGATTTACAGTTCCGAGGGAAAGGGAACTACAGTTGAAATATATCTGAACGGGGGAAAGGATGAGGGTTCTCGTAGTTGAGGATGACAAAGACTTCAGGGAACTTCTTATCAACCATCTGAGCAGATGCGGATATCAAGCAGAAGGTGCTGTAGACAGGGAAGAGGCTTTTGAGATGCTTGAAGAAAAGGACTATTCCGTCGTTCTGCTTGATCTATTCCTCCCAAATGGAAACGGGATTGATATTCTCCGCTGGACAAAGGAGAACCTTCCACTGACTGAGGTGATCGTAATAACGGGGCACGGAACTATAAGAACAGCTGTTGAGGCTATGAAGCTCGGAGCTTACGACTTCTTGACAAAACCCTGTTCACTGAAAGAGGTTGAGATAGTAATAAAGAAGGCTTTAGAGTCAAGAGGCTTAAAAAGAGAAAATCTGCTGTACAGAAAAGAGAAGAAGGTATCCACCGACTACGGGAACTATGTGTTCGTGAGTTCTGCAATGAAAAAGGTAATTGAGCAGGTTGAGAAGATAGCCTGCTCAGACTGTCCGGTCCTCATAACCGGTGAATCAGGTGTGGGAAAGGAGGTCGTAGCAAATCTGATTCACAGGAACAGTGACAGGGCAGAAAAACCTATGGTTACCTTAAACATAGCCTCAATACCGAAAGAGCTGATAGAAGCGGAGCTTTTTGGATACGAGAGAGGAGCGTTCACAGGGGCGGACAAAGGTAAGGAAGGATTCTTTGAGCTTGCAGATGGAAGCACTCTCTTTTTAGATGAAATAGGTGAGATGGAGATCCCCCTTCAGGCAAAGCTCTTAAGGGCAATAGAAACAAAACGCTTTTACAGAATAGGAGGGAGAAGAGAGATTGAAAGCGACGTGAGAGTAATAACTGCAACGAATAGAGATTTAAAGAAGATGGTTGAGGAAGGAAAGTTCAGAGAAGATCTGTACTACAGGTTAAATGTAGTTGAGATAAACATACCTCCCTTAAGAGAAAGAAAGGAAGATATACTGCCACTCGCCTACCACTTTCTTGAGCAGTTTTCCAGAAAATATTCAAAGGATCTTGAAGGATTCACAAAGAGGGCTGAGAATGCCCTTCTGGATTATCCATGGTATGGCAACGTGAGGGAGCTAAAGAATGTAGTTGAAAGAGCGGTTCTGTTCTCCGAAAAGGAATACATAGATGCTGAAGACATATCCTGCCTGTTCACGGAAGGGCACAGTAAAGATAAAAGGGAGTTTAAAACCATAAAGGAACTGGAAAAGGAATACATCCTTGAAGTCCTGAAACGAGTGAACTTCAACAAGAAAAAAGCTTCTGAAATACTGGGCATACCTCTCAGAACCTTTTACAGGAAGCTTGAAGCCTACGGCATAGATTGATTGCCATTTTGACAAATACCTTGCCAATCTGGCAGTAAATCTGATCAATTTGAACGCTTTGAAAAGCCTTTAGACTCCGTATTTACATCCCCTTCCGGATATCTGGCACAGCTCTTGCAAATATACACGTGAAAACTTCAAGGAGGTGTGAGTCGTGGACAGGAGGAATTTTTTCAAGATAGGAGCGGCGGCTATTACCGTACCTCTTGTGAGCACAGTTACCTCGGCAAAGAACATAAGGCTCAGCTTTGAAGACCTGAAAAAAGAAGCAAAGGTCAACGTTATATACCATGCAGACTTCCCTCAGGAAAAGAGATTTAAGACCATGCTTAGAAACATTACCAATCACCTTTCAGTTTACGACTTTGATCCGTTCAAGATAAAGATAGTTGTCGTCTCACACGGAGCAGGAGCAAAGTTCCTCCTTAAAGAGCTGAAAGGGACAAAGTGGGCTAAGGAGCCAATAGATCAGAAAGCTCTCAGGATAAAGATGGAAGAGCTCCTCCAGTACGGGGTTGAGTTCTACGTATGCGGTATAACCGTGAAGAGGGCAAAGCTTGCAGGGAAACTCTATGACTTTGTAAAGATAGTACCCTCAGGTGTGGGAACGGTTGCCCATCTGCAGACACTCGGCTACGCCTACATAAAGGTTCAGTAAGGAAACCGAATAAGGAGGGGAGAGATGAGGAAGAAGTTATCACTTTTAGGAGTAGCGTTGGGAGCAGGAGTTCTCTTTATTCCCGAAACTTCTCATGCCATAAGGGTGTGGAGTGCATCAACCCAGCAGTTTCTTGATATTAACTTCTTGATTCAGACCTGGTTCAGATATCAGAAGATAAGCGATAAAAACAGACCGAACTTCATTAAAGCAGATGATACCTTTGACGTTTCCTTCAGAAGGATTAGGGTAAGGATGGGCGGAAGTTACAACAAGTGGTTCAAGTTCAACTTTGTTTTCAGGTTAAACAACACAGGAAGGGATGCCTACGTTGCTCCTTTCGGTGGACAACCTCCCGGATATCTGAGGCAGGGTGGATTGCTGGGAGGTAGGAACTTTGCCCTTCATGAGCTTGATCTGAAGTTCGTGCTCAGCGAGATGTTTGACTCTAAAGGGTGGATAATAGACGCTCACCTGGGATTTCCAAGAGTTCCTCTTGGCAGGGAGCAGTATGGAAGAACAGGATTTGACAACCTTGAGTCAGATAGAACTTTCGCCACGCTAAGGTGGACGCATCTTACAGTGGCTAACGTCACAGGCAGAGCTTATGGTGGATTCATTCACTTGAGGAAGGGGACAAAAGGTAAAGGCTTTAGTAAGATTACATGGGATGGCTTTTTAGGCGTGTTTGACGGATTTAAAGGTATTGAACAGCCGTGGGATGAAACAGTTAGAGGAACAAGTCCCGGGAATTTCTGCGGTGCAAGCCCACCAGCACCGTTCGCAAAGTGTATGTCTCAATTGAGAGGTAATAGTAAAGATTCTTTCCTCTATACATTTAGAACTACCTTGATGCTTGGAAAACCAGAAGGAAAACCCAAAGGGTACAACTGGCTTTACAGAGACACGTACTTAGGTAAGAGAAAAGGTGTGACAATTGGCTTTTCCTTTGCTATGCAGAATGACATTGACCAAGAATTAATTACAGACACTCAGGGACCGTATCCAGCTATAAATGGAGCTGGCAACGCTACAGCTGGAGCCGGTTCGGTTCAGGTAAGAGTTCCCTATATGATACTCCCTAACCCCTTCACGAACCCTCAAGTAATTAATAACCCTGTAGATATGCGTATGTACGGTGCTGATCTCGCAGTTCACTATAAATCCCTATCCTTTATCACCGAAGTTGGTCAGCATCAGTTCAAAGGCGTGTGGCTGTCAAGCTCCAATCCGAGTGAGAACTTTAAGAACAAGTGGTTCATAGCAAAGGTTGGCTGGATGATAAATCCTAAGAATGTTCATCTGTTTGAGCCCTATGTTAGTTACTACATCTGGGATCCGGAGATAAAGGAAGTTGGAGGAACAGCATATGGTGATGCTGCAAACTTTATAGGACCCGCCAGTAGAGGTAAAGACCGTTCAACACTTGGAAAGATAAAAGTTACGTCGGTAGGAATAAACTACTGGTATGACAGAGCAAAGCTCTTTGGATGGACCCTTGAATACCAGAAGTACGATGAACAGAGGAACGAGATAGATAATGATGCGATAACGCTCCAGTTCAGGTTTGTTTTCTGAAACCAGCTTTTCTATATCCGCCCCCTTTCTCCCCCTCCCTTTCCTTTATAATTTCTCTTCTATGGAAGAGAAGAAGGTAAATCTCAAACTATCCCGAGAAGGCACCTACATAGCTTATATGCCTTCAGGAAATATAGAAGTTGGGGAAAATGGCTTGAAGCCTATGGAACTCCTGCTTACTTCTCTTGCAGGGTGTTCGGGTGTTGACGTTTACACAATA
>CAZPVY010000054.1:0-10917 GCA_964590265.1 uncultured Aquifex sp.
GTATGGGGGCATCCCACTACTTGGAGCTAAAAAGCCTGTGATAATAACTCACGGAAAAGCTAACGCAAAAGCGATAAAAAATGCAATAAAAGTTGCTGGAGAGTTCTTAACTCATGACTTTAATAAAAAGCTCGTGGAAAATATAAAGAATCTAATTCTTCAAGAGGCGGGAGTCTGATGGGCACGAAAATAACGGGTACAGGTATCTATCTTCCTGGTAATGTGCTCACAAACTTTGACCTTGAAAAGCTCGTTGATACCTCTGATGAATGGATAACAACGAGAACGGGGATAAAGGAAAGAAGGATAGCCAAAGAGGAAAGCGTCATTAAGATGGCTCATTCTGCGTCCCTTATAGCCATTCAGTCATCTGGAGCTCAGCCAGAAGGTATAGATGTTGTTATAGTTGCAACGTTGACTCCGGAAAAGAGGTTTCCATCAACGGGATGTCTCCTTCAAGCTAAGCTTGGGATAAAGAAAGGATATGCCTTTGACCTTTCTGCTGCTTGTAGCGGTTTTCTCTATGCCCTTGAGGTTGCGGACGGTCTTCTCAAGTCTGGTAAGGCGAGGAAAGCTCTTATTGTCGGCGTGGAGAAGCTCTCAGAGATCGTGGACTGGTCAGACAGGAGCACATGCGTTCTTTTTGGAGATGGAGCTGGAGCGGTCGTCGTGGAAAACTCGGAGGACGAAAGCGATATACTTGCATCACGGATGTACTCAGAGGGGAGCCTGTGGGATCTTCTGTACGCGGACAAGTGTGGATATATAAAGATGAAAGGAAGGGAACTCTTCAAGGTGGCTGTCAGGAACATGGAAGAGGTCTGCAGGGAGGTTCTGGAAGCCGCTGGTGTATCCGCCGAAGATATTTCTCTTGTGATACCTCATCAGGCAAATGTGAGGATAATAAATGCTCTTGCAGAGAAGCTTGGGATTCCCAAAGAAAGGGTCTTTGTAAACATAGACAGGTACGGAAATACATCTGCTGCATCAATTCCCATAGCCCTCCATGAGGCAATCCAGCAGGGGAGGTTAAAAAGAGGAGACTTAGTTTTAATGACCGCCATGGGCGGCGGTCTAACCTGGGGAGCTACACTGTTAAGATATTAACCTTGCCCTAACTTCTTCAATATCAGCTGTGGGTTTGTCGCAGGCAAAGTTTCGGCAGAGGTAGAAAGTCATTTCACCACTGAGCGGAGAGAGATTCTTTACAAAATTGGATATCCTTTCAAGCTCTTCATCCTTTACCATAAAAACACCTTCTGGAAGAAAGTTTCTTTCAATATCAAGAAGACTTACAGTTGCCTTCTCTTTGTTTTCAGAAACCGCTACAAGCTCAAAACCGCCATTTACGAGAAGATCAAGGACAATCAGTGAAAATGTGTGAGCTGATGGAAAAGAGGATATGATCCGGGAGAAAGCCCTGAGAGTCTGATCAGCTTTCCGTTCGTAATCTAATTCGCCGATAATTCTCGCAAGTCTGATCAGGTTATATGCCATTACAGAATTTCCCGAGGGGATAGCTCCGTCGTATATTTCCTTTTTTCTAACGAGAACTTTCTCTCCGTAGTCGGGAGTCTGAAAGAAAGCGAGATTCTCCTTATCCCAGAAGTGTTCTATTACAAAATCCATAAGCTGTTTTGCTTTCCGAAGGTATTTAGTCTCAAAGGTTGCAAAGTAGAGCTCCGTGAGTCCCCATATCAGAAAGGCATAATCTTCCAAGAATGCGTGTATATCTGCAGAGCCATCCTTGTATCTGTGAAGTAATCTTCCATCCTCATCAAACATATTCTCAAGTATGAAATCGGCACACCTCTGGGCTGTATCTATGAAATCTTTTCTTCCAAGAGCCACTCCTACCTTTGCAAATCCAGCAATCGCAAGACCGTTCCAGTCGGTCAGCACCTTCTCATCTCTGAGAGGTCTTACTCTTTTTTCCCTCTTTGTAAAGAGCTTCCTTCTTATCTCTTCAATCTTTTGCTTCAGAACATCTGGCTCAATTTTTAATTCCTGTGCATACTCCTCAAGGGTCTTCTTCATGTAAAGTATGTTTCTGCCTGTTCTTTTTCTGGTAGCCTCCTCAAGGAAGTTGCCTTCCTCATCAATCCCGTAAATCTTTAGAGCTATTTTCAGCTCCTCGAAGGTTAGGATCTCTTCAAGCTCCTTTAATGTCCAAGTGTAGAACTTGCCTTCCTCCCCTTCGCTGTCCGCATCTTCTGCAGAGTAGAAAGCTCCCTCTGGAGAGAGCATGTCCCTCTTTAAGTACTCGGCTATGTCTTCGGCAACCTGAGCAAAGAACTGATCCTCCGTAACCTGATAGGTCTCCGCATAGGTCATCATCAAAAGTGCATTGTCGTAGAGCATCTTCTCAAAGTGTGGAAGGAGCCATTCTTTGTCTGTTGAGTATCTGTGAAATCCAAAGCCAACATGGTCCCATATTCCTCCAAGCCTCATCTTTGTGAGGGTATGTTTCACCATTTCAAGAGCTACTTCGTTCTTTGTTCTTCTGTAATACCTGAGCAAAAACATCAGGTTGTGAGGTATAGGAAACTTGGGAGCATTTCCGAATCCACCATAAACTTCATCGTAAGTGTTGAAAAGCTCTGTAAAACCTTTATGGAGTGTGTTCTCCTCAAGTTTGTCTCCTGCGAAGCTTTCCTCCTCGCTCTGGGATAGGACATTTATAACTTTCTTTGCTGTTCGGAGAATCTTCTCTCTGTCTTCTTTCCAGAACCGGGCAATTCTAAGTAGTATGTCTTTGAGCCCCGGTCTTCCGTAAAGGCTTTCTTTCGGAAAGTAGGTTCCTGCAAAGAAAGGTTCTTTATCAGGCGTCATAATTATCGTGAGGGGCCAACCTCCGGAGCCTGTTATCATCTGACAGACGGTCATGTAAACTGAGTCAATGTCTGGTCTCTCTTCCCTGTCAACTTTTATTGCCACGTAATTCTCGTTCAGTATGTTCGCTATCTCTTCATCTTCAAAGCTCTCCTTTTCCATCACATGGCACCAGTGGCAGGTTGAGTATCCTATGGAAAGGAAAATCGGTTTGTCTTCTTTCTTTGCTTTTTCAAAGGCTTCCTCCGACCATGGATACCAATTAACGGGGTTGTAGGCGTGCTGCCGGAGATAGGGGCTTTTTTCCTTTATCAGTCTATTAGGTTTTTTCTCACTCATCTTAGAGAATTTCGGAAAAGCTAAGAGTTTTGTGATGAGTTCTGTCAGGGTTTAAGCTTGAGATTTGCTGTCAGGCATCTTTTCCACGTATATTGACCTGCTCGGGAAGGCAAAGGAGGAACCGTTCCTCTCAACTATTTCCATAATCTTGAGGTTTACATCCTCCCTTATAGCAAGGTACTCCTCCCACTTGGCAGTGTTCGTAAAGCAGTATATGAATATGTCTAAGGAACTCTCCCCAAAATCCCTGAAATAGACCATGCAAAGCTGATCTTTAGCAATTCCCGGGTGGTTCTTGAGCATCTCCCTTATCTCCTGCAAGATTTTTACCATCTGCTCCCTCGTAGTGCTGTAAGTGAGCCCTATTGTCATCTTTATCCTTCTAACGTTCCTTCTTGAGAAATTTTCAAGGGACTGATTGGCAAGAATCTGATTGGGAACGGTTATCAAGCTCTTCTCAAAGCTCCTTATCTTGGTAGTCCTGAGCCCTATATCCTCAACTATTCCTTCCACCTCTCCTATCTTTATCCAGTCTCCTACTTTCATAGATTTATCCGCAAGAACGGTAAGTCCACCGAACAGATTGGCAGCGGTATCTTTAGCCGCAAGGGCAAAAGCAAGACCTCCCAAACCAAGAGATGCAAGTAAAGCACTGACATTTATCCCCCACTCCTGAAGGATAGCTACACTTCCTACAACAATTACAAAAGCCTTTGATACCTTTATGAAAAATCCTCCTACCTCCTTGGCAAACTCCTTCCCGAACTTCTGGGCAAATCTGTAAAAATGCTTCTCAAACGCAATCACAAGATTGTAGGCTGTCCAAGATATAACGAATATTACAAGAGTTTTCAGAATCTTAAAGACAGTCTCGTTCTCAATACCAAGGATACCCAGAGATAGGAATATCCCCGCTATAACTATTAGGAAACTTGCGGGTCTTGATACAACTTTAAGAAGGATATCGTCAATCTCGGTAGCAGTTCTGCGGGTAAGTTTCCTGATGAAGCCTATCACAGTAAATATGAAAAGCTTTCTGAGTAGCAGGAACAGAAAGAAGACAAGAAGTGCCAATGCTAACTTGTAAAGGGGAATTCCGAGTATGACATAGTTGAGGTATTCTTGAAGTTTGTTTAAAAAATCAATAAACTCTGACATCGTCCTTTTTATTATGTTACATCTTGTGTTGTGAAGAGAGAGAGTAAAACAGCTTGTATATACACACTAAGTTTGGTATAATAAATACCATCATGATAAAATCCAGACTGAAATTTATAAGTAACTTTGCTGTATTCAGTCTGCTATCTATAGCATCGGCTAAAGGGGACTGGTGTCCTAAAGATAAGGTTATAGTTGATAATCCTAATATCATAGTTAAAATTGAGGGAATTATTGATTATGAGGATATAAATTTCTGTAAAGTGATCATAAAACAAAAAGATATCATGTCCCAAATACTATACACTGAAGATGGTAAATACTATAAATGGATTCAGTTTGAAGATGATAAAAAACGTACAGAACTTGATATAAAGGGTAAGAAAGCAGTTTTAAAAATGTACGATAAAAACGGGGATATTATAGAAGAGCTGAAATCAAAAGAGGCTTTCTAAGCTTAAATAATTTTCAAAACATCAAATAAAAGTATGAAATTTATAGTAAAAATTATTATCCCTACCATGACGTATAGTCCAGTGTGTGTTCTGTATAAACCCCTATCAACATCCTTGACGGTCTTATAAAAGTTAAGAGTACCTAAACTTAGGGCAAGCAAGCTCATAACCATAATTGTTATGCCTATCCACTTTAAAGACGATATGTCATGAGAAAAGTGAAAGTTTATTTTACGTTGAAGCTCACTTAAAAATATCTCAAACTTGTCAACAACGAATCCAAATATCATAAGGGCAATACTGGTTCTTACCCATGCTAAGAATGTTCTCTCAGCAGCCATATAGATTCTTGGATCTATGACTTCCTTTTCAGGCACTTCCTTTCCTCCGCTAAAATACTTGAGATCTGAAAATAGCTTTAGGAAAGCATAGACGTTAGAAACCACTGATAACGTAACTATTATAATAGAAATATGAATTAAGTATTTGTTTATTGATCCAAAAAAAGCAAGATCCAATAAAGCTACCTTGTTAAGTATTAGACCTATTGTACTCGCCTGAAAGGACATCTTTAATATGGATAGGTAGGTACGCTCAGTCGCCATATAAAGTCTTGGTTCTCTAAGAGGTGGTAAGTGCTTGAATATTATCATGAGCGGATTTATTATACACTAAGCTATGGAAGGGTACTTTGTAGTTCTAATAACAACACCTACGGATAAAGGACAGGAGATAGCGGATTTCATAATTGAGAACAAGCTCGGTGCCTGCGTAAACATAATCCCGCAAATATCCTCCGTTTACTGGTGGAAAGGAAACATAGAGAAAGATAAAGAGTCTCTCCTCGTTATAAAAACCTCAACCGGCAGGTTCAAGGAGCTCGTAAAAAGAGTAAAGGAAGTTCACCCTTACACTGTTCCTGAGATAATAGCGCTTTCTATAGTTGCAGGGAACGAAGACTACCTTAAGTGGATTGAGGAAAGTCTTGAATGAGACCTCTCAAACTCCAGCTGGAAGGATTCACCGTCTATAAGAAGCCACAGACAATTAACTTTGAGAAGCTCAGCTTTTTCATAATTCAGGGAAAAACCGGTGCCGGAAAGACGAGCATAGTTGATGCGATAACTTATGCACTTTACGGGAAAGTCCCCAGATACGGCAGGGCAAAGGCAGGAAAGCTCGTCCTTTCAAAGGGAAGTCCTAAGCTGAAGGTGTCTCTTGATTTTTCGGTGGGAGGAAAACATTACAGGATTGAGAGGTTATACAGACGGAAGCCGGAGGAGAGCTTAGTAAGAGCATATGAGGAGGGGAGAAGATTAAATCTAAATTCATCGCAGGTTGAAAAGTGGGTTGAGAAAATAACAGGTCTTGATTATCAAACCTTCACAAAGGTTATACTCCTTCCTCAAGGAGAGTTTGACAAATTTCTGAAACCTTCAAAGCCGAAGGAAAGAAGAGAGATATTGATAAATCTACTTGACCTTGAGATATTTGAAAAAGTCCGCCAGCTCGCCTCGGAGAGCTACAAACAGCTTGAAGGGGAGCTATCAGTCCTCAAATCTGAATACGAGAGTATAAAAGATCTCTCCGAGGAGGATATAAAGGAGCTTGAAAGAAGAAAAAAAGAGATTGAAGAGAATTTAGATTTTCTGAAAAAAGAAATATCGCATTTGGAGGAACGCGCCCGTCATGCTCAGGAAAGAGATAAGCTAAGGAGTGAGCTTATAGAAATTGAAGAAAGGCTCTCAGAGCTCATAACCAGAGAGGAAGATTTCAGAAAGGAGAAAGAAAAGCTTGAGATCGCTAAAAGGGTTCTTCCCTTTCTACCTTACATTGAACAGCTTGAAAGGGTGGAAAGTGAGCTGAGGGATAAACGCCTTGAGAGGGAAAGAGTGCAGAAGGAGAAGATAAAGAGAGAAGAAGAGTTAAGGAATATAGAGGAGGAGAAAGAGAGAGCAGAGAAAGAGTTCAGGGATATCCCTCTGCTGAGGGAGGAACTCCAGACTTCCATCAGGGAGCTTGAGAAGATAAAGCAGGTTGAAGAGGAATTAAATGCTCTTGATAAGCTTGAAACTGACAGAAAACAGAGAGAGGGGGAACTCTTCAAAAAGGAAAGGATCTTAAAAGAGTGTGAAGAAAGGCTTTGCAGAGGAGAGAAATATATAGAGGAGGTTGAAAGGGAACTGAAAGAGCTCGGCTACGATGAGGAGGAGTACGAGAGACTTCTGAGAGAGGTTGAGAAGAAAAGAGGACTTCTTGAGAAAAAGGAGAGGCTTGAAGAGATTGAGAGGGAACTTACCAATCTTGAAGCAAAGAGGAAATATACTGAGGATGAACTCAGCAAGCTGAAGCAGGCACTTAAGGAAAAGGAGGAAATACTCCTTTCTGCAAGTATACAGGTCTATGCTCAGCACATAAGAGCACATCTGAAAGAAGGTGACACATGCCCGGTATGCGGAGGTAAGTACAGAGAGTCAGGACTGAAAGGTAAAGATGAAGATGTAGAGAAACTGAGGGAAGAGGTCAGAGCTCTTCAGGAAAAGGTCTTGCATCTGGAAAAGGAGTTCTCATCTCTGGAAGCGAAGGAGGACAGCTTGAAGAAAGAAGGGAATACACTCAGATCACAACTCTCTGGCTGGGAAGAGATACTCAATATAGATATAGAGAGCCGTCTTGAAGAGCTGGAGAGGAAAAAGAGAAAGAAAAGGGAGCTTGAGAAGAAATTGAAAAAATATCAGGAAAGATACAATGTACTCCTCAAGGAGAAAGAATCTGCGGTCAGAGAGGTAGAAAAGCTAAGGAGTGAGATAAATACCCTAAGAGCCTCGGAGCTTGAACGCAGGGAAAGATTGATGAACATGTTTGGCAAAACTCCGTCCCTAACTGAACTTAAAAAGATTGAGGAAAGTCTGGAAACGAAGATAAAGGATCTGGAAAGCAGGATAAAAGAGATAGAAACGAGGAGGGAGAGGATAAAGGAATACTGGGAAAAGCTCACAAGAGATCTTGTGGCAGTGGAAACCAAACTGAGGGAGATAAACACACTTATAGATAATAAGGAAAGGGAAAGGAAGGAAAGTATAAAGAAGCTCACACCTCTGTTTGAAGATATCGGTGATCTTGAAAAGATAAAAGAAGTTTCCTTGCCTGAAAAGGATATAAAGGAGCTTGAAGAAAGGATAGAAGGTTTTTTTAGGGAAGTTGAAAAGCTGAAAGAGAAATCTGAAGAAATAAGAGAAAAATTAAAGGACTACGAAAACATTCCTTCCTCAGATGATATAAGACGCAGGCTTGAAGAGAAGGAGAGTGAACTTGAGAGCATGCTGAAAAACCTTGGAGAGCTGAAAAGCAACATTGAACAGAGAAAGCATCTGCTCGGTAGAAAGGAGGAGCTCAGGAAAAGAATAGAAGATATAGAAAAGAACCTCACCATCTATGCAAGGATCAAAGAAGACCTTCAGAGTAACAGGCTTCAGGATTTTGCCTCAAGTCTGATGCTCATGAGAATTGTTGAACGTGCGAGTGAGTATCTATTTAACTTCACCAACAATTATGAACTCGGTCTTGATACTAAGGGAGATCTCGTGGTTATAGACAGAACTCAGGGAGTTGAAAGAGATGTAAAGAGTCTCAGCGGAGGTGAAACCTTCCTTGCAAGTCTCTCCCTTGCTCTCGGTGTTAGCGATGTCTTATCTGCGAACGCCCACCTTGAAAGCCTTTTCATAGATGAAGGTTTCGGTTCCCTTGATGAGGAAACCAGAGAGAGGGTCAGCGACATACTTGAGCTGATAAAGCAGAGGATTAATCGTATGGTGGGAATAATCTCTCACATACCTGACCTTGCGGAAAGGTTCCATCAGAGGATAGTTGTAAAGAAGCATGGTGATTTTTCAACACTTGAGGTCATCTATTAAATTTCCCAAAAAATGTTTTAAAAATTTTCAAACAATATTTTAACATGACAAAATAAGTTATTGATATATCTTTAAAATCAAAACACAGGGAGGTGATTTAAATGAAAACAGACGTGTTTAAGATAACCGAGTATGCCGAGATAATATCCAAGTATTCTCCCGTCTGCTGGGAGGAGGCAGATTTTGCAGATGAATGTCAGCCTAAAGACTTCACAAAACTGAACGGAAAAAACAGAAGAAAGGAAGATTACTACGTTGACTTTTCCGATTTAATTTTCCCTTCTCAGGGAAGAGCGGGGTAATGCTCTGTCACAGTCTCTTATGAGATTTATAAAATCCTGCGGGCATTTTTGAAAAAAACTACAATCAAGAACACTTAGACTTTTCTGAAGGGATTCTGCGTAAAATTTCCTCTGAGGTTCAGACAGGTCATTCCTGCCGAGTTTCCGAATAGCCATCTTTATCTCTTCTACCCTGGTCTGTGCATTCATATATTTACCAAAGCACGCTTCTCGCACGATTTTGTCCTCATGCCTACACACGTTCTCAATAGGTTTAAGCGTTCCAATCGCCTCTGCCACGGGATCAGGATAACAATAAGGGCTGGTATATTTCTCTTTCTGCGCACATCCGATTATAACAGCAAAGAACACAGCTATCAGCTTCCGCATCTGACAATATTATGCAATGCTTCAATAAATGCCTCGTTCTCTTCAGGTTTGCCGATGCTCACTCTTAAACATCCGTCAAGCTTTGGAAGGTAAGACATATTCCTTATAAGAACACCTTTTTGAAGGAGTTTTCTGTGAATCTCATCCGCAGGGAAAGGGGTTCTGAAGAGTATGAAGTTTGCCCTGCTCGGGAAAACCTCAACACCTTCAATATTACTCATCTCTTTTATGAGCTTCTCCCTTTCCTTAATGACCTCTCTTATAGCGTTCTCTATGAATTCTCTACCCTCCGTCAGAACGATCTTAGCTATGACCTGAGATGGAAAGGTTATGTTAAAGGGCAGTCTTATTTTGTCAATTTCAGAAACTATTTCCTCCCTACCTATGAGAATACCAACTCTCAAACCTGCAAGACCTATCTTAGAGAGGGTTCTCAGAATAACGGTATCCTCCCTGCTGAGGGCATCTTTCAGAAAAGTTTCTCCCGAGTAGTGGTAGTAAGCCTCATCAACCACAGTAAAGACACCTTCATCCCTTATCTTTTCAATCTTCTCTCTTGAGAAGAGGTTACCTGTGGGGTTATTCGGAAAGGAGTAGTAAGCGAGGACAACCCTCTGATTTCTTATCTTTTCAAAGGTTGTTGGAAGGTCTATGTCAAAGTCATCACCGAGCAGAGCGGTTACCTTGGGTCTCCCGAATACATCTGCGGATATCTCATACATAGGAAAGGTGGGGACGGGGATGAGGATACCCTGGTCTAACTCGCCAACCGCTGTGGAGAGGTAGTATATGAGCTCGTCAGATCCATTTCCAAGAACGATATTCCTTTCGCTTACACCGAAGAAGTCTGCAATTACTAACTTCAACTCCTCAGCATTAGGATCAGGATACCTGCTTAAGGGTATCCTCTTGATCCCCTCAGCTATCCGATCTTTGAGTTCCTCGGGCAGATCATAAGGTAGCTCGTTGGAGGAGAGCTTTACCTTTGCAGAAGAAGTTTCAGTCTTATAGGCTTTTAGCTTCTCCAGTCTTTTAGAAAACATCAAAAGATCAGCCCTGGGATTCTGTTTCCTCCTTGTCTTCCTCTTCTATCTTCCTCAGGTACATCTCAAGCTCTGCCACGGTTGATTCCTGAAGTTTGTCTTCAAGGATACCCTTTATCAGCCTGTTGAGCTTCTTCTCGTCTCCCATAGCTATTCCGCTGAGGACAAGATAGAGTCTTTTAGGAAGAGAAAGGGAAACCTTTTTATACCTGGGACCTCCTCTTCTTCTTCCTTTCCTTGCCATGATTTTACCTCCTGTTTATAGCGTTATTTTTAATTTTAATACTTTGTTTATATTTTTTCAAACTTTTTATTGAATTCTATAGCGTGGTTTATAAGCTCACAGTAAACCTTAAACGGAGTAAGAATGACCTTGAGCCTATCATTTGATTCACCTGTGTAGCAGGCTCCAAAAAGGATTTCCTTCAGGAGTTCCAGTTTTATATTTATCGTATTTACAAGTTCAAGCCTCTCTATTTCTCTCTCTATCTCCTCTGGTATTCCT
>CAZPVY010000055.1:0-10902 GCA_964590265.1 uncultured Aquifex sp.
CTTCAGGAGGGGAGTTATGCTCAGAATTATCCTATCGTCTTCTATCCTTTTTATCTTTACTTTGGTGTTAAAGAAAAAGGAATCCTCAAATATAAAGACTTCTGCATATTTATCACTACTCATGGTGAGTGAACTCCCTTATTCTTATTAGCAAGGTTTCCATTTTCATCCCCCTTGAACCCTTCAGAAGAATTATATTTTTATCTCTCATCCATTTCAACATTTCTTCAAAAACAGCATCTTTACTTCTCAAAAATACTCCCCTACCTCCTCTTCTAACAAACTCTTTGCAGGCATAGAACATATGATCTCCGTAGAATATGGCATAATCCACTTCTTTTTCCTTTAAATAGGATCCGATCTGAGAATGGAGTTTTATGCTTTCTTCACCAAGCTCAAGCATGTCTCCGAGAACTACAACCTTCCTTGAGTCCGTTTTCAAATTATGCAGTGTATCAATTGCGTTTCTTACGGATGGAGGATTTGCATTGTAGGTATCATCAATTACATAAAAATCTCCAAAATTAAGTATATTCATCCTCCCTTTAGGAGATTTAAATCCACTAAGAGCGGTTCTGAAATCTCTTGGATCGTAACTCAGCGATCTAAGAACACCGAAACTGGCAAGGACGTTCTCCACTATCCCAACGCTCAGCACGGGAAGGGAAAACCGCTCACCAAAGCTCTCAAACTCAACACCTTCCAAGGATAATCTGATGTGGTCAGCTTTGATATCACCATCTTTCCCGAACGTTATCCTTCTGCCCTCTGGTAGCTGATAATATTTGCTCACAGATGCAGGAAGAACTGCCCAGTCCTCCTTACCGAAGTGGTAAAAGATCTCCCCGTTGCCATACACCACATCTTCAACACTTCCAAAGGTCTCTAAGTGTTCCTCCCCTATAGCGGTTATTACTCTGATCCTCGGCTCAGCTATCTTGGTAAGGTTCAGAACATCCCCTCTCCTGCTTGCTCCGATTTCAAGAACTGCATAATCAACATTCAAAGGCATGTTTGCCATTACAAGAGGAAGACCGATCTGAGAGTTGAGATTTCCCTCGCTTTTGTAGGAGGAAGTCACACATGAGAGCAGATGGTGTATGAGTTCCTTTGTAGTTGTCTTTCCAACAGAGCCAGCAACTCCTATCACTGTTCCTTTAAAGTTCTTCCTCCTGAATCTTGCAATATCTCTTAGAGCTTCAAGACATGAACCAACCTTTATCACGAACTTTCCATCCGGCACGGATACATCCTTCTCCGATACAGCACCTACTGCTCCCCTATAAAACGCATCCCAGATGAAATTGTGTCCATCATGCCTCTCCCCCTTAAGAGCTACAAACACATCCCCTTCTCTTACGTTTCTGCTATCTATAGAAAATCCACTGAATTCAGCCTCCGGATTTCCTTCAAGACTTCCCTTTAGAATCCTTGCAAGGTCTATAGCTTTCATTCCTCTATGAATTTAATCTCCTTCATCGCTTTGTAGTTGGTTAAATCAAGTTGAAGAGGAGTGACCGAGATATAGCCGTTTAGAACTGCCCAGTAATCTGTACCCTCTTCAGGACTCCAGCCAAATTCTTCCGCAGCTATCCAGTACAGAGGTTCACCATAAGGGGCAAGGTATTTAAATACCTTCTCTTTGTAATCCCTTTTCCCCTGCCTCGTTATCCTGATACCCCTTATCTCATCCGCTCTAAGGTTCGGAACGTTCACGTTCAGGTAGGTATCTTCCGGCATACCGTTATCAAGGATCTTCTCTACGATCTTTCTGCAGGAAAGAGCTATTTCGTTAAACATTATGTCCTTTCTACCAAAGGCAGAAAAGGCAACCGATGGTATGCCGAGTATCCTTCCCTCCATAGCTCCCGAAACTGTGCCGGAGTAAGTTATATCTTCTCCGAGATTTGGACCTTCGTTTATACCAGCGCACACCACATCGGGTTTTTCTCCTTCAAGTATCACATAATAGCCGAGATGTATGCAGTCGGCAGGAGTGCCATCAATTACGGTATAGAAATCCTCATCCACCTTCCTCATCTTAAGGGGCATGGTGAAAGTAAGGGAGTGCCCAACACCGCTCAAATTCCTGTCAGGAGCAACCACAACGACTCTGCCCAGCGGTCTTAAAGCCTCTCTGAGCGCCTTTATTCCCTCTGAAAAGTATCCATCATCGTTAGTTATCAATATCACAGGCATAGGAATTTTTAACCTTCCTTAAGAAGGAGGAATCTTCCGTAGGCTATTCTTCCAAAATATGTTTTCCCGAAGTCTTTGATTAGCTCTTCATATATTGATTTTGCCTCTTTCTTTCTGTTTTGAGCTTCGTATATAAACGCTTTTAAAAGAAGAGCCGAGGGATAGTTGAAACTCCCCTTATCCACAGTCTGCAGTTTCTCCAGCGCTTTTGCATACTTCTTCTTCCGATATAAGTTAAATGCTTCCTTCTCAAGGAATAGTTTTCTGAGCTCTTCATCCCCGAGGTGTTTGATGATCTCCGAGGGGTTGTCCGAGGTGAGGGACAGAAAATAGACATAATAAGGGGTTCCCTTTACCTTATCCCTTACCTCTTCTTCCTTAAGGTCTCCCTTTTCATAGAGGTAAACCAGAGCGGCTATCTCATCAAGTTTCTTTTCTTGATATCCCTTCCAGTAATTGAACCCTCCAACAGCACCCGCTATAAGGAGTGCAAGAACTATACCGATGAGTATATCTTTGCTGATGATCATACTGTCATTATCTCCTCTTCTTTGGCTTCAAGGAGCTTGTTGATTTCCTCTATATACTTGTCCGTAATCTTTTGAAGTCTCTCAAGAGCCCTCTTTTTTTCATCATCAGATATACCTTCAAGATCCTCAATCATATCCTTGGCATCTCTCCTTATATTTCTCACAGCCACCCTTGCTTCCTCTGCCAGTTTGTGGAGCATCCTCACCAGTTCCTTTCTCCTTTCCTCGGTAAGGGGGGGCAGGTTTATCCTTATGGCATTACCCTGAGTATTGGGGTTCAGGTTAAGTTCCTCCCTTATCGCTTTTTCAATAGCAGGTACAGCGTTTGCATCCCATACTTGAATAAGTATCTGACTGTGTTCAGGAACCGATATGGTTCCAAGTTGCTTAAGAGGGACCTTTGAGCCGTAGTACTCAACCTTCAGCTCCTCTACAAGAGCGGTTGAAGCCCTTCCCGTTCTTATGCCTGCTATCTCTCCCCTGAAGTGCTCCACGCTCTTTTTCATGTCCTTTTCGGTCTCTTTTAATATGTCTTCTATCTCCTGTACCATCTCATCACCCCCTTACAACTGAACCAACATCCGCCCCGAGAACTACAGATCTTAGATTTCCCTTCTCTTTAATATTAAAAACTATTATAGGTATCCTGTTTTCCCTGCACATCGTCAGAGCGGTATGATCCATCACCCTGATACCTCTGTTTATTACCTCAAGGTAGTTGATCTCCTTTATGAGAACAGCATCCCGGTATTTTTCGGGATCTTTATCGTATATGCCACCTACCTTTGTAGCTTTAAGAAGAACCTCAGCTCCTATCTCGGCAGCCCGGAGAGCTGCAGCGGTATCCGTTGAGAAGAAAGGATTTCCAGTTCCTCCCGCAAAAATTACAACCCTCCCCTTTTCAAGGTGCCTGACAGCTCTCCTCCTTATGTAGGGTTCCGCAACCTGTCTCATTTCTATAGCAGATAGAACCCTCGTTGGAATATCCACGTGTTTCTCTAGGGCAGACTGGAGAGCAAGAGCGTTTATAACGGTAGCGAGCATCCCCATGTAGTCCGCTGTTGCCCTGTCTATTCCTATATCTTCTCCCTGAAATCCCCTGAATATATTTCCCCCTCCTATAACTATAGCTGTCTGGATGCCGAGCTCATATACGCTTCTTATCTCATGGGATATGTACTCCAAGAAGTCTGGGTCTATACCGTATCCCTGCTCTCCAGCAAAAGCCTCTCCCGAAAGTTTAAGAAGTATCCTTCTGTACTTTGGGGTTTCTTCCTCCATCAGAGTCCACCGAGCTCAAACCTGCAGAACCTCTTTATCTCAACATCCAGCCCAGACTCCTTTATCATCTGTCCTACCGTCTTCTTATCATCTCTTATGAAAGCCTGCTCTAACAGAACCTTTTCTTGATAAAACTTCTTGAGCCTTCCCTGAACTATCTTCTCAAGGATATGTTCGGGTTTACCTTCCTGCTTAGCCTGTTCCATCAGAATCTTCTTCTCTCTTTCAAGAACCTCCTCGGGGATGCTCTCTATGCTCACGAATTCAGGTCTCATAGCAGCTATCTGCATTGCTACGTCCTGAACGACTCTGAGAACTTCATCGGAGACCTCGGAAGCCTTAAATTCAAGAAGAACCCCTATTCTTCCGCCACCGTGAACATAGGAGTGGAGATAGTCCTCTGTATCATATCTGCAGTATCTTGTGAGCCTTATGTTCTCCCCTATCTTCGCTATCGCTTCCTTTATAAGCTCCTCAACGGTCTTACTGTTATCTTTGTAAAACTTCTGGCAGAGAACGTTCGCCGTTTCACCCTCCTTATTGGCATTCTCGTCAATGGCAAGCACATGCTCAAGAACCTCATCTGCGAGCTTCTGGAACTCCTCGTTTCTCGCAACGAAGTCCGTCTCACAGTTTATCTCTATCATAGCCCCTTTCTTCCTATCCTCCGATACCTTTACCCTTACAAGTCCTTCCTTTGTCTCCCTGCCAGCCTTCTTCTCAGCCTTCGCAAGACCTTTTACTCTCAGTATCTCCTTAGCCTTCTCTATATCACCTCCAGCTTCTTCAAGGGCTTTTTTACAATCAAGCATACCAGCACCAGTCATCTCTCTGAGTTTTTTAACATCAGCCATACTGACCGCCATTTCCAACCTCCTGTATTATTCGTAATCTACGGTATCTTTGTCTATCTCCTCATACTTTTCAGACATAGCCATTGCCTTTTCAAAGAGTTCCTTCTCATGTTCCTCAACAGTAACAACCTTTCTCTCTCTCTTCGGAGCTTCCCCTTCCGAGCTCTCCCTTCTGGTCTTACCTTCTATCACTGCATCTGCTATCTTTGAGGTCAGAAGCTTTATTGACTTTATAGCGTCATCGTTTCCGGGAATTATGTAGTCTATGACATCGGGATCACAGTTTGAGTCAGCTATCGCAACCACGGGTATTCCGAGCTTCTTAGCCTCCTGAATTGCTATGGATTCTCTCACAGTATCAACGACCCATATCAGATCAGGGAGTCTTGTCATTTCCCTAATACCGCCGTAAAGCTTCCTGAGCCTTTCCATCTGTCTTCTCAGCCTTCTAACTTCCTTCTTAGGGAGCACATCAAACACACCTTCGGTTTCCATCCTTTCCAGCTTGCTAAGTTTAAGAAGGCTTTTCCTTACGGTCTGAAAGTTTGTAAGCAGTCCGCCGACCCACCTCTCGTTCACATAATAGGCTCCACATCTTTCAGCTTCTTCCTTGATGATCTCCTTAGCCTGTCTCTTCGTTCCCACAAAGATTATCTCCGCACCCTGAGCTACACTGTCGGAGACGAAGTTGTAAGCCTCCTCGAGGAGGACAAGGGTCTTGTTGAGATCAATAATATGAATGCCGTTCTTGACACCGTAGAGATACGGTGCCATTTTGGGATTCCATCTTGACTTTGAGTGACCGAAGTGAACCCCAGCTTCAAGAAGTTCCTTCATAGAAACTACTGCCATACTGCACCTCCTTGGGTTTTGCCTCCCTTTCCCGATGAACCCTAAGCGGGCCAACCCAAGCGGGAAAGGTGCGTTCTAAGCTATCTTATTATATCATGCCGAGGAAAAGAGCCGGTAAGCTGAAGGTTCAGCATCACCTCCTTGAAGGTTTAGAAAAGCTCCTTAAAGAGATAGAAAGCTGGGACACTGTGGAAAGCATAATTCCGGGGAGAATAATAAGGCAGAACAAAGGGAGAGGATCCAAGGGACTTTTTCTAAAGTACAGAACGGTGAGCGGATACAAACTCCTTTATAAAAACGGCACCTCCGTTCAGGAGGTTTTTGTGGTTTGCAGAGATTACAATGAATTTGAGAGAAAGTTCAGGGAGATATTCCGATGAGAGTAGGGATAGTCGGTTTTGGGAACATGGGCAGTGCCTTTGCGAGGGCATTATCAAAGTCAGCAGGCAGGGAGAATATCGTAATTTACGAGATAAATCCCGAAAGAAGGGAAGCCGCTCTTGAAGAGGGTTTTGCAGTGGCAAAGGATATTTACTTCCTCGCAGAAAGTAGTGACCTGATAATGGTTGCAGTAAAACCCAAAGACATGAAAGATCTACTTGAGAAGCTGAAGGATCTAATCGGAGACAGAATATTGGTCAGTATAGCGGCAGGTATAGATATAAAGTTTATAGAGAGCATCCTTGGCAAGGATAAGAAGATAGTGAGGTTCATGCCCAGCATTAACGTTCTTGTCGGAAAGGGAGCAATCGCTGTTGCTTATAACGAGAACCTCAGAGAGGAGGAGCTATCCGCAATCAGGGAGATATTTTCTCCTTGTGGCAATTTTTACGAGATACCCGAGTCCTTGTTTGATAGCTTCACGGCTATTGCAGGAAGCTCTCCCGCTTTCATATTCTCCTTCATAGATGCTCTTGCCCTTGCGGGAGTAAGAGAAGGTTTCAGATATGAGGAGGCTCTCAGGATAGTTTTGGATACAGTAGCTGGCAGTGCACAGTTGATAAAGGAACTCGGAGGGAATCCAAATGAGTGGATAACGAGGGTAACATCTCCGGGAGGAACTACCATAGAAGGGCTGGCTTACCTTGAAAGGAAAGGTTTCAGAGGAACAGTAATAAAATGCGTGGAGAAAACCTCAGAGAAGGCAAAAAAGCTGAGGGGCTGAACTACTCCTTTAAGCTGAAGAACAAGCTCATAGAGTTGAAAACCTCATGGAAAAGCCACCACAAGTTGTATCTTCCCATACAGAAGCATACCAGCAGAGTCCTTACTCTGACCTCCTTTCCCTATCCTCCCACTATCGGTGATGCGGTCATCACAAACCTGAAAGGGATTGAAATAGGGGTCAGGACTGCCGACTGCGTTCCTCTAATTCTTATAGGTGAAGAGTGGGTGGGAGTGGCTCATGTTGGCTGGAGAGGTCTCGCTTCGGGTATACTTGAAAAGCTCATAGAAAAGATAGGAAAACACGAGGATGTGAAGAACCTTTTTGCGTTCCTTGGTCCATCTGCTAAAGCCTGCTGTTACGAGGTAGGAGAGGAGTTCAGAAACCTCTTTCCCAGATACATATTGGAAAGAGGAGGAAACCTCTACATGGACATGCAGAACTCCGTGGCTCAGGAGCTAAAGGCTCTCGGAGTTCAGAGCATAGGTATGTATGAGAGATGCACTGTGTGTTCGGAAGACCTCCCCTCATATAGGAGGGACAGGTCAGAGGAAAGGATACTGAGCTCAGTCAGGATATTGTGACCTTTCTATTGGTAGGATCAAGGGTCGGATCAGATCTTTTGCCAGTAAGCATGTCAAGCAGTTCTTTAACGTGAACTATACCCTGCTTCTTAAGGAGATGCCCATTTGCCCCTATTATAAATATGCCCTCTTCGTAATTGCCAAGCCACGCAGCACCGAGTCGGTCTGCTATGCAGAAGCCCACCTTCTTTGCTTCCTCTCCCTTATTGCAGGGAACGATACAGTGGGAAACACAACCCTTCCATCCGTTCACTCCGGCAAGGAGACGTTCCACGAAGGGTGTCTTTATAACCCTCAGAGGATACCCAACCGGAGATTTAAGCAGTATTATGTCATCTTCGGTTACATTCAGAACTATCTCCTTGTAGATTAGGGGTGCATCACACTCATGGGTGGCGACAAAACGTGTAGCCATTTGGACGCCGGCAGCACCACGACTTATGTACCACTCAATATCTTTATAGCTCCAAACGCCACCGGCGACTATAACGGGAATATCACCCCACCTTTTCGCCTCTTCAAGGACACTTGGAAGAAGGTTTTCAAGCTGATACTCGGGCTTAAAACAGTCTTCATACTTAAAGCCTTGATGTCCCCCGGATTTTGGTCCTTCAAGGACAACAGCGTCAGGCAGTCTGTTATATCTCTTCTTCCAAGTTCTGCAGATGAGATTCAGGGCTCTTGCAGAGGAAACTATGGGAACAAGGGCAACATCGTATCCTTCAACGTACTGAGGAAGTTTCAGTGGGAGTCCAGCTCCCGAGATTATAAGATCCGCCCCAGCTTCTGCGGCATCCCTCGCGACCCTGTCGTAATCTGTGATTGCAGCGAGGATGTTCACTCCGATAGCACCCTTGCCACCTGAGATCCTCTTTGCATCCTGCACTATTCTCTTTAAAGCCTCCGGGTTATGCGCATTTATTGAACCAACAGGTCTTCCGAACTTGTCCCTCTTAACAAGATCAGGGTGTCTATATCCTGTCCCAACAGCGGAAACAACCCCTATAGCTCCCGCGGCGGCAACAGAACCTGCAAGGTTCTCCCAGGAGATGCCAACCCCCATTCCACCTTGAATTATCGGGATATCAACTTCAATATGTCCGATCCTTAACTTTGGCAAATTCATACTTTACTCCTTTAAACAAGTTGTATTAATTTTAAACTCCTTAGCGATGCAGTCAAGAAAAAGGATTTTTCTCGGTTTGGGAAGCAACGTGGGGGATAGGTTGGGAAACATAATGCGCGCGATTGAAGAACTTCGCATATTAGGGGAGATCAGAGCAGTATCAACCATATATGAGAGCGAACCATGGGGAGTGAGTCAGCAACCGACTTTCCTGAACTGCGTGGTTGAGATGTTCACAGTGCTTGATCCTCACAAGCTCCTAACTGAAGTTAAAGGGATTGAGCGCAGGATCGGCAGAAAAGACCGTTTCAGATGGGGACCAAGAGAGATAGACATTGACATTCTTCTATACAGCGATGAGGTTATAGAGAAGTCCGATCTGAAGATTCCTCACCCGTATATAGGAGAGAGAGATTTTGTCCTCGTTCCTCTCCTTGAAATAGATAGCAGCTTACATAACCCTGAAACAGGCAGACCCTTCAAGGAGTTTTTATCTAATCTGAATATAACCATCAAACCCTTTTGCTGTTTACTGATGAAAAGAGGATAAAAGGGGGACCAGAGCCCCCTATCAGTGAGTTCCTTCTCTTGACTTTACGTACTTTTCCCAGTTTTCAGGATTGAATGGAGATAGACTCCTGAGCCAGTTCACTATCTTGGGAAACTCTTCAGATACGTACTCAACATCCTCCTCTGTGTTCTCCCTTCCAAAGCTGAAAACTATTGAGCCGTTTGAGACCTCTTTGGGAACACCTATGGCAAACAGAACGTGAGACTGCTTTAGAGCAAGGGAAACGCAGGCAGAGCCTGACGCTGTCTCTATGCCCATGAGATCACATCTGAGAAGCATAGCCTCTCCTTCTATAAAGTGGACTATGAGTGAGAGATGGTGAGGGAGTCTCTGGGTGGGGTGCCCTGTAAACTCTATATACTCAAGATTCTCCTCTATCACCTTCCTCAGTCTGTCTCTGTAATTTGCAAGCCTCGTCATTCTGTTGTCAAGCTCCTTCATCGTGAGCTCAGCTGCTGCTCCGAAGCCAACGATTCCGGGAACATTCTCGGTTCCTGCTCTCACCCCTCTTTCCTGTGTTCCACCCTCTATTAGAGGTCGGACTTTCACACCCTTTCTTGTCCAGAGAGCGCCAACGCCTTTGGGTCCGTACATCAGATGAGCTGTGAAAGAAGCAACATCAACACCCCAATCCTTCAGATCAACAGGATAGTGTCCGAGCGTAGGTGCTGCGTCCGTGTGAAAGATAACTTTCGGGTTTTTTTCCTTTGCCGCCTGAACGAGCTCCTTTATGTTCTGAATGGTTCCTATCTCCCTATTGGAATGCCCGATTGATACGAGAACCGTATCCTTTCTGACAGCCTCTCTCACCTGCTCAGGATCTATGAGACCGTACTTATCGGGCTTAAGGTATGTAACTTCCCAGCCTTCTCTCTCAAGGGTTCTGCATGGATGAAGTATAGAGTGATGCTCTATCTCTGTTGTGACTATGTGGTTTCCTCTTTTCCTGTATGCGCTGGCTATACCTTTTATCGCAAGGTTGTTCGCTTCTATACCACCTGAAGTAAAGATTATCTCCTCCGGAGTATTCGCATTTATAAGGGCTGCGAGCTTCTCTCTCGCCTCATTTATCGCCTTCTTTGCCTCCTGACCGAAGCTATGAAGGGATGTAGGATTTCCGAACCTCTCTCTGAAGTAAGGGAGCATAGCTTCAAGAACTTCTTCAGCAACGGGTGTGGTAGCAATGTGATCTAAGTAAACCACCCTCTTTCCAACCTTCCTTACAAACATTCTATGTACCTCCTTAGCTTAATTCCTGAACGACAACCTTAGCTATTCCAAAGAAAGCCTTTGCTACCTCAGATTCAGGATTGCTGACAACTATAGGCTCCCCTGCATCCGACCTTTCCGACACCTCGGGATCTATAGGTATGGAACCAAGTATCTTGAGCCCATAAGTCGTAGCAAACTCAGCGGTTTTTCCCTTACCGAAGATGTAATACTTCTTATCAGATTCAGGACAGGTGAAATAAGCCATATTCTCTACTACACCAAGAACAGGTATCTGAACCTCTTTAAACATTGTTGTAGCCTTCTTAACATCCGCAAGGGCTACGTCCTGAGGTGTGGTGACAACTATCGCACCTGACATATTGACGTTCTGAGCAAGTGTCAGTTGAACATCTCCAGTTCCTGGCGGAAGATCAAGTATCAGGTAGTCAAGCTCTCCCCATTCCACGTCAAAAAGAAACTGGGTGAGGGCTTTCATAAGCATTGGACCTCTCCAGATAACGGGGGTAT
>CAZPVY010000056.1:0-10465 GCA_964590265.1 uncultured Aquifex sp.
GATAGGGTTTTATGTTTTTCTCTGGTTACTTGTTTACATGTTGCTACTTTCTTTCTCCTAAGAGGAGGTTAGAGCCATGGATAGAGCGGAAAGAAACGCACTGACCATAGCTATAATTCTGCTTCTTTTCTTCTTTGTTCTTATAGTTTATGCCGCTAAGGGTTTGAAGATAGACCTTCCAACGTGTATAACCGACGTTCAACCATTTAAAGAGGGCAGACTCATACAGCATGCTCCAGACAGATACGAACTTCACGTTGTAGCAAGGATGTGGTACTTTGACATGAACGGTGGTCAGACGGAGATAGAGATACCTGCGGGTTCAACGGTTGACATATACCTCACTTCTGCCGATGTGGTTCACGGAATGCACATAAACGGCACCACAGTTAATCTCATGGCTATCCCGGGCACGGTGAACTATGCAAGATACAAATTTGATAAGCCGGGAGTGTATCACGTTGTCTGTCACGAGTTCTGCGGTATAGGACATCAAGCTATGCAAGGAAAGATCATTGTTAAGTGAGGAGGTTGTGAGATGAGAGTTGAAGGAAGTATAAGATTCATAATCCTCAGTGAGGTTGTCTTTCCTATATTGCTCCTCATTTTTGGTATTTACCACGGTGTTATGCAGGTTCTTTACAGAGCAGGGATAATAAGGGCTGATTCTTTCCTTGGAATTGATTACTATCAAGGTCTCACCTTACATGGTGTGATAAATGCGATAGTTTTCACGACCTTCTTTGCGGTTGCATTCGGGAATGCCGTCGTTCTCTATCTCCTGAAAAAGCCTCTCAGACCTGCAGTTCAATGGACAGCATGGGTGATGATGGTTGGCGGAACCCTAATGGCTGCATGGGCGATGTTCACAAAGAGAGCAACCGTTCTGTACACATTCTATCCGCCTCTGATAGGTCACTGGACCTTTTACCTCGGAGCTGTTCTGCTTGTTGTGGGATCTCTCCTGCCTTTCTTCCTTGACTGGATACCTAATGCGATCGCTTGGAAGAGAGAGAACCCTGATAAGAAAATCCCTCTCGCTGTTTTTGGGGTTTTCGTGAATCACATACTCTGGACGATAATGATTGTTCCCGTTGCAATAGAAATAATTTTCCAACTCCTTCCTCTATCCCTTGGATGGGTAGATGAGATCAATCCTCTCCTTGCAAGAACACTCTTCTGGTTCTTCGGACACCCAGTCGTTTACTTTTGGCTCCTGCCTGCATATGTGATGCTTTACACCATGCTTCCCAAGATAGTATCCGAAAAAGGAAAGCTATACTCAGATCCTGCTGGAAGGCTCGCTTTTGTCCTGTTCCTCCTGTTCTCACTTCCGGTTGGTCTTCACCACCAGTTTACTGAACCCGGTATAACAAACTCGTGGAAGCTCATACATGCGATCTTCACTTTCTGCGTTGCGCTTCCCAGTTTGATAACTGCATTTACAGTTGCTGCTTCTCTTGAATACTCTGCGAAGGCTGAAGATCCTTCCGTTAAAAGCTCAAGGTTCTACTGGTGGACAAGGCTTCCCTATCTCAGACTTGAGGGTAATAAGTGGCTCTTTTCATACTTCTTTGCTGGACTTGTTCTCTTCTTCTTCGGAGGAATTACGGGGATTGTAAACGCATCATACAACCTGAACCTCGCAGTTCACAATACGGCTTACGTTCCTGGACACTTCCACACTACCGTAGGGGGTCTTGTTCTTCTTTCCTTCCTAGGAATGTCTCTTTACATGGTTTCCAAACTTAGGGGAACGGACGTAAAGTTTAAAGGACTTGCAGCTTTGGCTCCGTACTTCTGGATGCAAGGGATGTTCATGTTCTCCTACGCGATGATGGTTGGTGGTGCCCTTGAAGGTTTCCCGAGAAGAACTAACGCAGGTTTAACCTATCTGAACCCTGACTCACCTCTTTACAGACCTGAGTGGGTCGGATACGCTCAGCTCTCAGTTGTTGGAGGAATACTGCTCGGAATAGGATTCGTTCTCTTCCTGATTGCCTTCTTCGGAACGCTGTTTGCACCTAAGGTCAGGGAGTCAGCGGTTGAGTTCCCAATAGCAGAAGCTTATCATGATGCTCCGACTCCAGTTCTCAATAATCTCAAGGGATGGACTGTTGCCGCAATACTTCTCGCTGTTCTCTCCTATATACCGCCTCTATACGATGTTACCCAGAGGGGAGTATTCTACAACTCTCCCGCTTACAACGAAAAGTTCCCTATGCCTCTGAAGGAACTTCAGCAAACTCAGAAAGAAGCCAAGCAGCTCTCAATGAAGGAGGAAAAGTAAATGCGTTTTCTGGCTCCCCTCGTCTCCTTTCTTCTTTCTTTTCTCCTTTCCCTCTCCCAAGCCCAAACGGGAAGCACGGGGATACCGCCAAATGAAAGCAGAACCCTCGGAACTCAAGTTCCAGACGTAACTTTAACAGATTCGGAGGGAAGAGAGTTTAGACTGTATGAGCTTAAAGGAAAGCCCGTAATTCTGAGTCCTATATATACTAACTGCACCTCAGCTTGTCCGATAATAACCGAAAGCTTAAAGAGAACTGTAAAACTCTTAGGGAAACCCGGAAAGGACTTTTACATTCTTACCCTGACCTTTGATCCGAAGGATACCGTGGAGGATCTGAAGAAATTTAAAGAGAAACATAAGCTTAACGGGGAAGGCTGGAAGGTGGTTTTGGTAAAGGATAAATCCGAGCTTTTTAAGCTCCTTGATGCGATAGATTTCAGGTTTGCAACACTACCAAACAGGGTATTTGTCCATCCGAACTTGATAGTTTTCCTTGACAGAAACATGATTATCAGGAAATACATGTATGGTGTTACCTTTGATAAACTTGAGTTTACGAACGCTTTACGAATTGCAGAGGGTAAAATTGCCCTTCCTGAAAAGTTTAGAGGACATTTATTTCTAGTAGGCATGCTCGGATTCACAGGGACGCTCCTATACCTTATAGTGAGGCTGAGCAGAGCACGTCAAAACAGGAACGTAACCGCATAAAGAATAGCTATCACCATTCTGTAGATTCCGAACACGGTAAATCCGTAAGAATTTAAGAATCTCAGGAACATTTTAACCGTTACAAAAGCGGTTACAAAAGCGGTTACAAATCCCATACCCAGCAATTCCCATTCACTTGCTCCAAACTGAGAACCGCTTTTTATAAGGTCATATCCCGTTGCTGCAAGCATGGTGGGAACTGCAAGGATGAAGGAAAACTCAGCAGCACTCTTGCGAGAGAGTCCCATGATCATTCCACCGATTATAGTGGCTCCAGATCTTGAAACCCCCGGAACAACTGCAAGAGACTGAAAGAAACCTATCGCAAGGGCTCTTTTCAGAGGAAGCTCATCAATATCCTTCAAGTAACAGAACTTCTCACAGTATCTATCCGCAAATATAAGGATTACTCCGCCAAGGAAGAGATTTGCCACAACGATGAGGTCATTCCCTATCAAATAGCCCTTTATGAGCTTATAAAGGACAAAACCCACGATACCTGTTGGGATAAAAGCGAAGATGATTCTTTTCCATGTCTCGTAGTTTTTAATAAACCTTTCAAAGTAGATAAAAAGAACCGCAAGAATTGAGCCGAGCTGAATTGCTATCTCAAAGCTTTTGGTGAACTCCGTGTGAGGAATTCCAAGAATGTGGGATGTGAGTATAAGGTGACCTGTTGAGGAGACAGGGAGGAACTCAGTTAAACCCTCAACTATACCGAGAATTAAAGCATCCTTAGGTGTCATGGAGGGATAATTATAAAGCTGTGAGATACGACGTTGTCGTGGTAGGTGGTGGACCTGCAGGAGCAAGTTGTGCAAGGGTGCTATCTGAAAAAGGAGCAAAGGTTCTCCTTATTGAAAGAAAGAAACTTCCTCGCTTTAAGCTCTGTGCAGGGTGTCTTTCTGCGAGGATTGAGACCTATCTGCCTAAAGGTTGGCGCTCGGAAGTGTTAAATGAAATAAAAGGAGGAATTCTCGGCTTTCGCGGGGAGAGGTTCTTTGAAAAAACCGCCCAAAGGGCGGTTGCTTATATAGTGGACAGGAGCAGTTTTGATCACTTCCTTGTGAGAGAAGCGGTCAAAAATGGTGTAGAGCTTTGGGAAGAAACAGAGTTCATCGGCTTTGAAGAAGATCAACCTTTAATAATAAGAACTTCTAAAGGAGAGGTTCTTGCAGATTTTTTGATAGGGGCAGATGGCTTTTACACAAGAGTAGGAAAACAGCTCGGCTATAAAAAGGAAAAGTTTTTCAGATCAGTGGAATTCTGGTCGAATTTGGAGCTTGAGGATAAAGTCATCATAGATATAGGAATTGTCAAAAGGGGATATGGATGGATATTCCCGAAAGGAAACAGGGTGAGCATAGGGCTTGCAACCACAGGAAAAGAGAACACACTTAAGGTTCTTAAGGAATATGTAAGAAGGCACAGATATATTGAGGGTGTGGAGATAGAGAATGTAAAGGGATGGATGATACCTTTTATTACAGAAAAAGGGGATGTCCAGCTTGGTAAGGGAAGGGTTCTTTTGACAGGAGACGCTGCAAACCTCGTTGATCCTCTTCTCGGGGAGGGTATCTACTATGGAGTCCTGAGTGGTATAAAAGTAGGGAAGGCTATTTCGGAAAATCCCGAAAGAGCATTTGAGATTTACAGCTTGGAAGTTCACAGGGATATAGTTCCGGAGCTTCTCTATGCGGGGAAAATAGCAAATCTCGCTTACAGATTTCAGCGGATAGCGTTCAGAATGGGTGGTGGCTATGCTATGGACAGATTCCTGAAATTACTGACTGGTGAGATGAATTATAAAGAGCTTTACAGGAAAGGTCTTGGAGAGTTTTTTATATATCTGTTGCATTTTGAAAATTTTTTTCATATAATAATAGATAAAATATCAAGGAGGAGGTAAAGTTATGAGCAAGAGCCTTTCAGGAACAAAGACATTAGAAAATCTCAAAGCAGCCTTTGCAGGAGAATCTCAGGCTAACAGGAGATATCTCTACTTTGCAAGGGAAGCGGACATCCAGGGTTATCCCGATGTAGCAAATATATTTAGAGAGACTGCAGAGGGTGAGACAGGTCATGCTTTTGGACACCTTGACATGATGAGGAAGTACGGCGGTGTTGATCCCGCGACTGAGAAACCCATCAACTCTCTTGAGGAGATGCTTGAGTCTGCAATTGCAGGAGAGACCTATGAGTACACAGAGATGTACCCTGGATTTGCTAAGGTTGCAAGGGAAGAGGGCTTTGATGAAATAGCCGAGTGGTTTGAGACACTCGCAAGAGCAGAAAAGTCCCACGCTGGAAGATTCCAGAAAGCCCTTGAGCAGTACAAGACTTCTGCCTGATTAGCAGGGGGCGTTAGCCCCTCATTTTCTTTTAACACAGGAGAAAAAGATAATGTACGAATCCAGCATAGGTGGGGTAAAAGATTTCAACTTCAACATCAAAGACCCGGACTTCTACAGAGAAGAAGCCATATGGGAAGAGGCAAGAAGGGTTTTCTCAAAATGTAAAGACTGTAGAATGTGTATTGGTTTCTGTCCTTCATTTCCTGCCATCTTTGACGCAGTTGATGCAAAGGATGACGACATAAATAAACTGACAAAGGAAGAGCTTGCCAGACCTCTGGAGCTGTGTTTCCACTGTAAACAATGCTACTTTAGATGCCCCTACACTCCACCCCACGAGTGGAACATAGACTTCCCACACCTCTCTTTAAGGTACAAGGCTTGGAAGTTCAAAAACAGAGGTGCAAGGATAACTGATAAGCTCGTGCTGAACACTGATCTCAGCGGTAAGATCAACGTGGGACCTCAGGCACGTTTGATTAACAACCTGATGGAAACAAAACCTGTGAGAGCTCTCTTAGAAAACTTCATGGGAATAGATCAAAGAGCTAAACTTCCAAAATTTAACACGGAGAATTTTGTTTCGTGGTTTAAAAAGAATAGAAAGGTTGTAAAGGGTGAGAATGGTAAGGTTGCTTTGTTCTCAACCTGTTTGTTGAATTACAACTTCTTGGACAAAGGTATAGCGTTGGCTCGTGTTCTTGAAAAGAACGATATCTATATAGAGATTCCTGAGCAGGAATGCTGTGGAATTCCTTACTTTGATATTGGAGATCTTGATACCGCTATAGAAAAGGCAAAAAAGAACGTTCAGAGACTCAAACCTTACGTAGATGCAGGTTTTGACATCATAGTTCCTATACCCACATGTGCCCTTCAGTTAAAGTATGAGTATCCCTTACTTCTGCCGAACGATCCAGATGTAAAGGCAGTAGCTGAAAAGATCTATGATGTTCACGAGTACCTCTGGAAGCTGAATGAAGAGGGCAAGTTCAACAAGGATTTCAAAGTGTCCATGGGAAATATAGCCTACCATATCCCCTGCCATCTCAAATCTCTCAACGTGGGATACAAGGGTGTCGCCCTTCTTAGACTTATCCCTGGTACAAAGGTAAGGATCGTTGACAGATGCTCTGGGCATGATGGAACCTTTGGTGTGAAAAAGGATACTTTTGACTACGCTTACAAGGTCGGTTCAAGGCTCTTTGATGACATGAAAGCTCAGGATGCAGATATTTACGTTTCGGATTGTCCGCTCGCAAGCAACATGATTCAGCTCGGAACAGGAAAAGCACCCCTGCATCCCCTTGAAGTTCTCTACATAGCTTATGGCAAGGAGTAAGGAGGAACTGGTATGAGGAAAGTAACGAAGGAAGATATCCTGAATCTCTACGAGTATGAAAAAGTCAGATCCGAGAAGATAAAGCACATAACCCAGCTCAAGAAGAGAAGAAGGGTTCATGTGGGGGATAAAGTGACCTTCGTCTTTGAGAACTTTGATACGGTCTGGTTCCAGATACAGGAGATGATAAGGGCAGAGAGAATGGTTAAGGATGAGGACATCCAGTTTGAGATAGATACCTACAACGAGCTTATACCCGAAGAGAATCAGCTTTCCGCAACGATGTTTATAGAAATACCTGATGAGAAAGAAAGAAGAGAAACTTTACCAAAACTCGTTGGAATACACGACGCCGTTTATCTTCACATCGGTAATAAACACACGGTGAAGGCTTCCGCCGATGAGAAGAGCCAGATGGACTATGAGGAAGGTAAGGCTTCGGTTGTCCACTTTCTCAAGTGGACCCTCACTCCAGAGCAGGTGGAAGCTTTTAAAAAGGAGCCTATTAGGATAGAGATAAACCACGAGAACTACAAAGCCGTGACTAAGATACCCCCGCAGGTCAAGGAGGAGCTGATAAAGGACTTGGAAAGCGAGTAAACTCTTTTATATGCTCGTGCGTTTAAACCGCTATCTCTCCATGTGCGGGGTAACCTCCCGCAGAAAGGCTGATGAGTTTATTAAAGCTGGAAGAGTAAAGGTAAATGGTAATGTCGTTAAAGATCTTGGAGTCAAGATAGATCCAAGTACAGATAGAGTTGAGGTTGATGGGAAAGAGATAAAGCTTCCCAAAAAGAGATACATAATTCTGAACAAACCGTGCTGTTATCTTACTCAGCTCGGTAAGTCTGAAAGCGGGAAGAAAACGATAGAGGAACTGATAAAAGACATACCCGAGAGGGTTTTCCCTGTAGGAAGGCTTGACTATAACACCGAGGGACTTCTTCTGCTCACAAATGACGGAGAGCTTGCGAACAGGATACTTCATCCGAGGTATAAACTGCCGAAGGTCTATTTAGCCCTTGTAAAAGGAAAAGTTTCTAAAAACATTCTCAGGAAGATCAGAAAAGGAACGGAACTTGAGGATGGTTTCGCAAAACCTGATGATGTGAGGATAGTTCGCTATGAAGGCGAAAATACACTCCTTGAAATTATCTTCCATGAAGGAAGAAAACATATAGTAAAGAGGTTTCTTGCCAAGTTTGGACATCCTGTCATAAAGCTGAAAAGGATAGCAATAGGACCTATAAAGCTTGGAAAGCTTCCTGTTGGAAGGTGGAGAGAGCTTAACCAGCGAGAACTTCGTCAGCTCTTTTCTACGGTTGGTTTAAAATATTCTCCTTGATGGAACTTTTAAAGATCTTCCTTATCACTGTTGGAGGAGTAATCCTCTTCATGTCTATAGCTCAACTTTTCGTCCGCTGGCGTACCAAGAAAATGGTTGGGAAGGAGATAACCAGATTTGGAAAAAACGTGATTCTCTATTTTTACTCCCCTGGATGCGGAGCCTGTGTCAAGATGGAACCTATTATAAATTCCTTATCCAAAAAAGTAAAAGTTAAAAAGGTAAATGTCTCCGAAAAAGAAGGACTTGCAGTAGCCCGTGAGTTGGGCATTCTGGGAACACCTACAACCGTTGTAATAAAAGATGGAAAGGTTCAGAATGTTTTTGTTGGTTTTCAAAAGGAGGAGAGAATACTTAAGGAGGTGAGATGATGAAGTTCTTCCTTGATACTGCGGACATAGAGCAGATCAGAATTGTAAACAGCTGGGGTATCCTTGATGGAGTAACAACAAACCCGACTCTAATTTCCAAAACAGGCAGACCTTTCAAGGAGGTTGTGAAAGAGATTCTTGAAGAAGTTAGCGGACCTGTCAGCCTTGAAACCGTATCCCTTGATGCGGAAGGGATGATAAGAGAAGGAAGGCTTCTTGCAGAGCTTGGTGAAAATGTTGTTGTCAAGATACCGATGACTCCCGAAGGTATGAAAGCTGTTCATGTTCTTGAATCTGAAGGAATACCGACGAACGTGACCCTCGTATTTTCTCCCATGCAAGCCCTTATAGCCGCGAAGGCAGGAGCTTCTTACGTTTCACCTTTTGTGGGAAGGCTTGATGACATATCTGGAGAGGGTATGAAGCTTATCAGAGAGATAAAAGAGATCTTTTACAACTATGAGGTTGATACGGAAATAATTGTCGCGAGCGTGAGACACCCGATGCACGTTCTTGAAGCAGCTCTGATAGGAGCTGACATCTGCACGATGCCCTTTGCAGTGATAGAGAAGCTCTTCAAACACCCTCTTACGGATAGAGGAATTGAGCAGTTCCTAAAAGACTGGGAGAAGGTTCCCGAAAAGCCTTTCTAACTCTTTACTGCGTTGATCACCTCGCTTGAGGTGGTTATCCCTCTCTTTACTTTTTCTATTCCGTCTTCAAGCATCGTTCTGTAGCCCTTTTCCCTCGCAAGTTTCTTGATCTTATTAGAGTCCTGTGTCTTTGTTATCAGAGACTTTAAGTCTTCGTCAAGCTCCAGAACTTCAAATATACCAACCCTACCTCTGTATCCTGTCCCAAGGCAGTTATCACACCCTTTACCTCTGTAAAACTCACCATCGTAGCTTTCAATCCCTAACTCTTTCAGTTCCTCCTTCGTCGGTGTGTAGGGCTCTCTGCAGTGTTTACATATTCTTCTTACAAGCCTCTGAGCTATTATTCCTTCAAGAGAACTTGCGATCAAAAAGGGTTCTATTCCCATGTCCGAAAGCCTCGTCACAGCTGAAGGGGCATCGTTGGTGTGAAGGGTAGATAAGACAAGGTGTCCCGTTAGAGCTGCGTGAACTGCTATGTCCGCAGTCTCCGCATCCCTTATCTCACCTACCATTATTATGTCCGGATCCTGCCTGAGGATTGAGCGAAGCCCTGCTGCAAAGGTAAGTCCTACTTTCGGATTTACCTGAATCTGGCTTATGCCTTTTATCTGGTACTCTACGGGATCTTCAATCGTGATTATGTTCTTCTTTGGATCTTTAACATAAAGGAGCATAGCATACAGAGTCGTTGACTTACCTGCTCCGGTAGGACCGGTTACGAGAACTATACCGTAGGGCTTTCTGGCAAGCCTTTTTACCTTTTCCTCTTCCTCCAGAAAGAGTCCGAGCTGTTCAAGGGTGAGAAGTGAGCCCGTCTTGTCAAGAAGCCTGAGAACTACCCTTTCACCGAAGACGGTGGGAACCACAGAAACCCTTATGTCAAGATCTCTGTTCCCGATTTTAACTCTTATTCTTCCGTCCTGTGGAATTCGTTTCTCTGCAACGTTGAGATTTGACATAACTTTAATCCTTGAAACCACGTTCTGATATGTAGATACTGGAACTTTTAAAATATCGTGCAGAACTCCGTCCATTCTGAGCCTGACTATAGCCTCATCCTCGTAGGGTTCAAAGTGTATATCCGAAGCACCCACGGTGGAAGCTTTTATAAGAACAGAGTTTACAAGGCTCACTGCGGGACTATCATCCTGCGCAAGAAGAAGATCAAGATCATCTTGCTTTTCTTCCTCCTCTCCTTCAATCTTTATATCTTCTGCAGAAAGTCTTTCCTGAAGTTCCTTTGCGAACTCATCTTCAGGAACCACAACGAGTTCAATGTCCTTCCCGGTCAGAAACCGTATCTCTTCAACATCTTCCTCTCTGTAATTTTTGGGAACCATCGAGCATTTGAGGTTAGCCGAAATACCGTTAAAAATTGGTTGAAAAAGCTCGG
>CAZPVY010000057.1:0-10424 GCA_964590265.1 uncultured Aquifex sp.
GTTTGAAAGAATCAACTGGCGGTGTAGGATTTGACTATGTTCCCAGCAGCAGAGTCAGGATATATTCGGATATATGGGATACTGGCAGGAAAGACAGACCTAATGAGGGTAACCTGAAACCGAACCTTCAGATAGGTGTTCAGCTGAAAATAAAGGGACCCCTTTATACAAGATTTGGTGGAGATGACCTTCTGAACGATAAGCTCAGAGGAGCTTTCATAGGAGCTGGTCTTGAATTCTCAGAGGAGTATCTGAAATATCTCTTGGGCGGAATGGGACTACCTTTTCCCTAATTTATATTTTAATTTTATATAGAGCCATGTATAAAGAGCAGATAAGGAGTCTTTACAGGACTAATCTCAATTTAAAGGAAAATGAGCTCCTTCTCGTGTTTACGGACGATGAGAAGGATTACCTTGTTGATTTGATGGATGAGTTCCTTCAAGTTTCAAAGGAGTTTACCCCTCATGTAAAAAGCAAGATCTACCCCTCAACTGGAGTTCATGGGACTGAACCTCCCGAGGAGTTGTGGAGGCTTACCTTTGGAAATGATGCGATCAACGAACTGAAGGATAGAGGACTCTTTGAGAAGGTACTGGGCAAAGAAAACTATTTAGTTGAAGAAGTGATTTCTATACTTAAAGAAAAGTCTGCAGATGTTCCAAGCGTAGTGGTAGCCTTTCCCTACTTTTCAACCACACACACCTTTTACAGAAAAGTTCTGACGGATGTGTTCGGAGCAAGATACGCTTCCATGCCCCTCTTTGATCCTACAATGTTCCTTACATCCATGAACGTGGACTGGGAGTACGTGGCAAAGCTAAGCACGGATATAGCGGAGATGTTGACGGAGGCAGAGTGGATTCATGTGAAGTCCGAATACGGCACTGATATAGAGTTTTCTATAAACGGCAGGAAAGGTATAGCAGATACAGGACTATTTCATGATCCAGGAGAATTTGGGAACCTTCCTGCAGGAGAGGCTTTTGTGGCACCCGTTGAAAGTGAAGCTTATGGAAAGCTCGTAATTCTTTATGCACCGGACAGACAGCTTGAGAGACCTATAACTTTAAAGTTTATAGATGGTGGAGTTGAGAGTATAGAAGGGTTTGAAGACTACAGATACTATATAGAGGATGTCTTCAAAAGGATGCCCTCAGCCAGGTTTATAGCGGAGTTCGGAGTTGGAACGAATCCCAAGGCTTCAAGACCTGACAATATCCTTGAGGCGGAGAAGATAATGGGAACAGTTCACATAGCTATAGGTGATAACCACACCTTCGGTGGTTTGAATAAAGTCGGTTTCCATACCGACTATGTCGTTTTTAAACCTACAGTTCTATTGGGAGGAAAAGGATGGGAAAAAAAGCTACTGCTAAAGGGAAAACTCCAGAGGATATAAAGATTGATTTCATAAAGAAGATTCATCTCTTTGAAGATCTCAATCCCGAAGAGCTTAAAGAGGCTGTAAAGTACATGACTTTAAAGAAGTATGATAAGGGAGACTATCTGTTCTTTGAGGAAGATGCGGAACCCGGGATTTTTATCCTTGTTGACGGGCTGGTAAAGCTGATCAAAGAAACTCAAGATGGAAAGACCATAATCGTTCGGCTGGTATTTCCCGGGGATATATTTGGATGGATAGAGTGGGGCACGAGAACTCCTAAGAGCACATACACAGCCATGGCTGTTCTCACGAGCAGAGTTCTTTATATATCAAACAAGGACTTCATAAACCTTGCGATAAAGTATCCAGCGGTTGCAATAAAGATGACGTGCGACTCCACTGCAAACCTACTTCATACGTATGAGATACTGAAGAGTATCGCCTCTGGCAGGGTAGAGGAAAGGATAGCGAAGATACTCCTTGAGCTTGCGGATAAAGCGGGTGTGAAAAAGGATGGGAAGATAATAATAAGATTGCCGCTTACGAGGCAGGACATAGCGGAGATGACGGGAACGACGGTTGAAACTGCAATTCGTGTTATGAGCCGTTGGAAAAAGCAGGGAATAATCAACACGGAAAGGGGATACATAGAGATACTAAACAGGAGAGAGCTTGAGAGGCTTTTGGTATAAAATAGGGAAGTATGAAGAAAAAGAGAGCCCTCCTTGCGGGCACCTTACTGTTTCTCATATACGGGATGTCTGAGCCCGCACACATCCCTCCCGAACTCAAAAATATAGGTGTGAAGGTGACGGACGCTAAAGGCGTAGTTCATGAACTCAGAGGATTTAGATGCAATGAAGGGAGTTCCCTGAAGCTCAAGAAAGGAACCCTTGATTACACAGTTTCCCTTTCTTCTGTCAAAAGCATCACAGTTATGGGAATTCAGGAAGGTGTGGTGAAGATAAAAGTAGAGTTTAAAAACGGAAGGAAGGAGATTTTTGATATGCCTTCTTCAACAAGGTGCGTCTCTGAATCTGAGGTTGGCGGAGTAAGCTTCTATATAAGTGAGATAAAGAAGGTTGAGCTTCAGCAAGGAGAGATAAAATGAGAAGGTTCTTCTTGCCTGTTATCGCTGGGCTTTTTTTCTTCGCAGGTTTCTTTGTAGGGGTTTCAAAGACGGTTTCAAATGAAGATGAGTATTCCTACTTCAGGCTTTTCACGGATGTCCTCAAGATAGTTAAAGAAAACTACGTTGAGGAGCCCAAGATAAAAGATCTCATATACGGGGCGCTCAGTGGAATGGTTTCTGCCCTTGATCCCTTTTCCACATTCTTTCCTCCTGACAAGTACAAAGAGTTTATGGAGGAGACGGAAGGAGAGTTCGGTGGTGTGGGCATAGAGATAAGCATGGAAAAGGGGAGACCGATAGTCGTTGCTCCTATAGAGGGAACTCCCGCTTTCAAAGCTGGATTAAGAGCAGGAGACATAATAATAGCAGTTGATGGGGAGGACACTTTCGGTAAAACTCTTCTTGATATCGTTAAGAAGATAAGAGGTAAACCGGGAACAAAAGTGAAGCTGACCATAATGAGGAAGGGTTTGGACAAACCTATAACCGTTGAGATAACGAGAGCGATAATCAAGATAGAGAGCGTAAAGTATGTTAAGTATGGAGATATAGGCTACATAAAGATAACTCAGTTCCAGCACCATACATCAAGGGATCTGAGGAAAGCTGTAAAGGATCTAACCGCACAGGGCGTGCAGGGATTCATAATTGATCTAAGGAATAATCCCGGCGGTCTTCTCTCTGAAGCAGTAAAGGTTTCGGATATATTCCTTCCCGAAGGAAAGCTGATAGTTTATACGAAGGGAAGGAGAGACGAGGAAAAATACTACGCCAAGGAAGAACCTCTTATTCCTGAGTATGTTCCTGTGGTAGTTCTTATAAACAAAGGCTCTGCAAGTGCATCCGAAATTGTTACGGGGGCTCTTCAGGATCATAAGAGAGCCATTATAGTTGGAGAGAAGAGCTTTGGGAAAGCTTCAGTGCAGAACATAATACCTCTTGAGGACGGCTCAGCACTAAAGTTGACGGTCGCATACTACTACACACCTGCGGGAAAGCTTATTCACAAGAAAGGTATAGAGCCAGATATAAAGGTAGCTATGGACGAGAAAATTTGGGAGAAGCTCGCTCAGACCATAAGGAAGATGAGGATAGAGGGCAACGGGAAGAAGGTTATTCTGCTTCCTGAGATAGACGTTCAGCTGAAGAAGGCAATAGAAATACTGAAGGCGAAGATAAATCATAGAAAGGCTGCATGATAACCCTGTCAGTTGAAACCTCTTGTGATGAAACCGCCTTAGCGATCTATGATTCCCAGCGGGGAGTCATAGGTGATGTCCTTCTTTCTCAGGCGAAGGTTCATTCTCCCTTCGGTGGAGTGGTTCCTGAGCTTTCCGCAAGGGAACATACAAGGAACCTTCTTCCCCTGTTTGATAGACTTCTGAAGGAAACTTCTTTTCAAATTGATGATATAGACTTCGTCTCCGTTACCTTGACACCAGGTCTCATACTTTCCCTCGTTGTGGGTGTTTCTTTTGCTAAGTCCATAGCCTATAACTTTGATAAACCCCTTGTTCCTGTACATCATCTTGAGGGGCACATATACTCCGTGTTTCTGGAAAGAAGTGTGGACTACCCCTTCATAGCCCTAATAGTCTCTGGAGGACACACCGATCTATTTCTCGTTGAAGATTTCGGAAGGTACAGGTTTCTCGGTGGCACACTTGACGATGCAGCAGGAGAGAGCTATGACAAGGTTGCCAAGATGCTGGGTCTTGAGTATCCGGGCGGACCAGTTATAGACAGGTTGGCAAGGGAGGGAAACCCTATCTTTGATCTTCCAAGACCACTCCTTGACAGTGAGGATCTAAACTTCTCCTTCAGCGGCTTGAAAACCGCCGTTATGAATTTGATAAGGAAAGAAAGAAACACAAGCGTCAAAGATATAGCAGCCTCCTTTCAGGAAGCTGTTGTTGATATTCTTGTGAGAAAAACCATGAGAGCTGTTGATATGACAGGCATAAAGAGGGTTGTAGTTGTGGGGGGAGTGTCTGCGAACAGCAGACTAAGAGAAGTGTTCAGGGATAAGGCTGCCGAGAAAGGACTTGAGCTGTATATACCTAATCCGAGACTTTCAACCGATAACGCTCTGATGATAGCCTATGCAGGTGTGGAAAGGTTCAAAAGGGGAATAAGTGCTCCCCTTGATGTGAATCCCCAGCCGAATATTCCCCTTGATGAGTTCGGTAGGTTATGGAGCTAACGTATATTCTCAACTATCTCCATAAGTTCTCTTGCACCTTTTATAGTATTCTCGGTTGCCCTACCCATGAGCCTTGCAACTTCCCGGAGCTTTTCATCTACAGTCAGCTTCCTGACCCGGATGTAGGGTATATCCCCAAGATATACTTTCTCTGTTACAAAATTCACATCTCCTGCTGCACATATGGGAGCGGAGTGGGTTATCACTATCAACTGCATGCTTCTTGCAAGCCTTTTAAGTAGCCTTGCCAGCTTGACAGATGTCTCTCCGCTTACACCTATATCAACTTCATCAAATACGTATGTTTCCGTTGGTGGAAGTATAAGGGCAAGGGCAAGAAAGAGACGAGTCAACTCTCCCCCAGAGGCTACGTCTTCTAAAGGTTTTACATCTCTACCGTATGAGGAGAACAGAAACGTTACCTGATCAAATCCGAACCTGCCGGGCTCTTTTCTTTTTATATCTATATCAAACTTTGCTTTCTCTAAGTTAAGCTCCTTCAGCACCTTTTCTATCTTTTGCTTTAGAGTGTGCGCAACTTCTCTTCTTTTTATGCTCAGCTTTTCACTCTCTTCCATAAGGTTTTTCATAAGCCTTTCAAGTTCTTCCTCTATATCCTCTATTCTCTCGTCGTAGCTATATGATGTTGCCAGTTCTTTCTTTATCTCTTCAGCGTCCTTTATTATTTCCGCATAGGACTTGCCGTACTTCTTCTCAAGTCTCTGTACCTTGAAAAGGACTTCATTTATGTAGTCTATCTCTTCGGGAGACAGATCAAGGTCATTGTTCCTCAGAGATTCTACGATTTCAGAAAGCCTGTCTTTCAATAGAGTGAGCTCTTCTACTATTCCCTCAACGCTCTTATCATGCTCCCTTACTTTCCAGAGAACTTTCAGGGCATTGCTTATGTCCGAGTAAGCTGATCCTTCAGAGTCGTAAAGGTACTGAAGAACCTCATGGATATACCTCTTTATTTTTTCAAGGTTTTTCAAGGTTTCCGCTCTTTCTTTCAGTTCACTGACCTCTTCCGGCTTTAGACCTATCTCTTCTATCTCTCTGAGCTTAAACTCCAGAAAGTCCCTTTTCTGAAGGATATCTTCCTTTCTTGATACAAGCTCGTCATAAAATCTTTTCTTGCCCACATACTCTGTATAAATCTTTTCCACCCTGTTTCTCAGCTGGAGTAAGTTTCCAAACTTGTCAAGTATGTCTCTCTGGAAGTCAGGTTTTAGGAGCTTTATAAATTCGTTCTGTCCCTGAATAGATACCCTGCTTTCAAGGATCTCTCTGACAGTTTTTGCAGTTGTTCCCCTTCCGTTGAGATAGTACCTGCTCTTTCCCCTTTTTATCTCCCTTCTTAAAAGGGCAGGTTCACCGTCAATCTCAAACTCAATTTCCACCGCTGTTCCTTCGGGATAATCCCCCTGCTTCCCCATAACAAACTCTATTGCGGATATGGTCATTGATTTCCCTGTTCCCGTTTCTCCCGATATGACGTTCAAACCCTCTTCAAACTCTATCTCTAAGTCTCTGATAAGTATGAAATTTTCAACAAAAACCCTTTTGAGCATAGCTAATAATATCGGAACTTTCTGAGTGGAGTTCAACGGTGATTATTTAATTGAAAGTAATCCGAATTAGTCTATTATTATCAACTATGGAAAAGGTATATACTTACGACACAACGCTCAGGGATGGTTCGCAGGCTGAAGGGGTAAATTTCTCTCTGGAAGACAAGCTCAGGATTGCTCAGAAGCTTGATGAGTTTGGAATTGATTACATAGAAGGGGGATGGCCCTATGCTAATCCGAAGGACAACCTTTTCTTTCAGAAAATAAAGAGGATGAGGTTTACTCATGCAAAGCCTGTTGCTTTCGGTTCAACGAGAAAACCCAACAAAAAGGTAAAGGAAGACAAGCAGATAGAAGCTTTGATAAAGGCAGAGACGCCGGTTATAACCATATTCGGCAAGAGCTGGGATTTGCACGTGACGGAAGCTCTGAAGACATCTCTTGATGAAAACATTGAGATGATACATGAGTCGGTGGAGTACCTGAAAAAGTATGTTGATGAGGTGATATTTGATGCAGAGCACTTTTTTGATGGATACAGAGCTAATCCTGAGTATGCCCTTGCGGTTCTGGATGCGGCTCTGAAAGGTGGAGCAGACTGGCTCGTTTTATGTGATACGAATGGTGGAAAGCTTCCCCACGAGGTTTTTGAAATAACAAAGGCTGTCAAAGCCAGATTTCCACAGGCAAAGATAGGTGTGCATGCCCATAATGACTCGGAGACTGCTGTGGCAAATTCCATAATGGCTGTTCTTGCAGGTGCGCGCCAGGTTCACGGTACTATAAACGGTATAGGGGAGAGGACGGGAAATGCAAACCTCTGTTCAATAATACCGAACCTACAACTCAAGATGAACTTTGATGTTATTCCTCCTGAGAATATGAAGAGGCTTACCGAGCTTGCCCGCTTCGTTGCAGAACTCTCTAACATGCCACTCCCGAGAAATATGCCCTATGTAGGTGAGAGTGCCTTTGCCCATAAGGGAGGTGTCCATGCCTCTGCGGTTATGAAGAGAAAAGAAACTTATGAACACATAGATCCGGAGATTGTTGGTAACAGAAGGAAGATAACCGTTTCAGACCTTGCTGGAAGGAGTAACCTCATCTATAAACTCAGGGAGTTCGGAATACAGGTGGATGAACGCTCCCCTGAATTGCTAAAGTTGATTGAGAAGATAAAGGAGCTTGAAAAGGAAGGCTATCACTTTGAGGCGGCGGATGCTTCCTTAGAGCTCCTGTGCAAGAGACACTTCGGACTTGTTAAGGACTACTTTGATTTTGATGCTTACAGGGTTCTGATCGCAAAGAGAAGGATGGACGATCTGCCTACGTCCGAAGCTACGGTCAGGCTCGCTGTGGAAGGTGTAGATGAACATACCGCAGCGCTCGGAAACGGTCCTGTGAGCGCGCTGGATAGAGCGCTCAGAAAAGCCCTTGAAGAGTTCTATCCGAATCTTAAGGAGATGCAGCTTGTAGACTATAAGGTCAGAATAATTAACGAATCTGCCGGCACTTCGGCAAAGGTTAGAGTTCTTATAGAATCTGCGGATGGAAAGAGAAAGTGGGGAACTGTAGGAGTTTCTGAAAACGTGATAGAGGCTTCGTGGATTGCTTTGAGAGACGCAATAATCTACAAGCTCATGAAGGATGAGGAGGAGACGCTAAGTTCCTGATTTCCTCCATTATTTCAAGGGCAACCTTTCTATAACCCTTCAGGTTGTCCTCGTAGTTTATAAACCTTCTCGGCTTTCCTATGAAAATCCTTATCGGATGTCCGGGCTTTGGGAACTTTGCTCCTTTTGGAAATACTATGTCTGTTCCGTCTATGTAAACAGGAACGACAGGAACACCGCTCTTTATCGCAAGGAAACCTATTCCCGGCTTTGGTCTAAGGAACTCTCCGGGTTTAGCCCTTGTACCTTCAGGAAATATTCCTACCGCACATCCTTTGCGAAGCAGTTCCAGAGTCATCTCAAGGGTGTGCATATCCCTGCTACCCCTCCTTATCGGGATAGTCCTCATGTGCTTTAAAATCCAGCCCAGAGGAGGCTTAAACAACTCTTCTTTCGCTATAAACATGAGGGGCTCTGGAAATGCAGAGTTAAGAACAGGAGGATCAAGGTGACTCCTGTGGTTTGAAGCCACTATATATGATCCCTTCCCGGGAATGTTCTCGGAGCCAAAGATCTCTATCCTGAAGACTTTTTTGAGCAGAGTTTTAGCTATTGGACACATTGGTTTTATCAGAAACTTACCTGTTAGTGTTATAGGACAACCATCGGACATTCTACATCCCTCAGGACATTTTCAGAGACGCTTCCCAAGCTCTTTCTCTCCCTTAAACTCCTTTTGCCAACGATTATAAGATCAAAGTCCCTTGAGTTTATAAAGTCAACTAGATCATCGTAGGGATCTCCTTCAAGGATCTCCAGAGAATATTCCTCCTCTGTAAAGAACTCACGGGAAAGCATCGCTGTCTCTTCCTCTCTGTCTCTTTTTATTCTTTCATAATCAGGATCGTCAAGCTTCTCCTTAAATCTTTCCATGTCCAGCATGTGAACTAAGGTCACTCTTAGCTCAAAGAAGTTTTTAAGATACTCAACGAAGGAAAGCTGTCTGGAGGAAGATTCAGAGAAATCAACAGGAACACACAGATTCGATATAGAACACTTTTCATACCCTTTATCCTTGTAAACCCATAGCTTGAACTTTCCTACATCGTCTAAGAGCTTCTCTGCAACAGACGTGCCTATGAGCTTTGGTCTGTATCTGAAAAAGAGGGTGTCTATGCGAAGACTGCTTATCTCGGACGCTATCACCGCTTCGTCATCTCCGGGGATTATTCTCACATCCACGTTAAGGTTGAAAAGCTCTACAGCCCTGTTCTTCAGTTCTTCTTCTTCAGATGTGATCAGGTCTGTAGACCTAGGTTCTTTCGGGAACAGAACAAACACAGTAGGTTTTACGGTGTGCAGAATCTCCTTTACGTATCTGATAAACCTTATATCTTCATCGGATAAATCGGAGAGAACACCCGCTCTATCTATCACCTACTCCTTCCTCTTAACCTTCTCCTTGAGGAAATTTATAAATTCCTCAAGGGTCATAGATCCGAGGTTTCCTTCCTTCTTACTCCTTACTGAGACACTGCCGGCGGACGCCTCTCTGTCCCCCACTACAACTACGTAGGGTATCTTCATCAGCTCCGCTTCTCTGATCTTGGCGTTCATTCTTTCGTCCCTTTCGTCTATATCCGCTCTGAAACCTGCCGACTGAAGAGCAGAGAGAACCTTCCTTCCATATTCCACATGCCTGTCCGCTATGGGAACTATCCTTACCTGAGTAGGGGAAAGCCAGAGGGGAAGGAGCCCAGCATAGTGCTCAAGGAGTATTCCTGTGAACCTTTCTATTGAGCCAAGAAGTGCCCTGTGTATCATGTAAGGTCTGTGCTTTCTGTTATCAGGTCCCACGTAGGTCATGTCAAATCTTTCGGGAAGGTTGAAGTCAAACTGAATGGTAGAACACTGCCAGAGCCTTCCTATCGCATCTTTGATCTTTACGTCTATTTTTGGTCCGTAGAAGGCTCCGCCTCCCTCATCTATCTCGTAAGAGTAGCCGAGCTCTTCAACTGCCTTCTTAAGAGCGTTCTCAGAGATCTCCCACTGCTCTTCAGAGCCTATCGCATCTTCGGGCTTGGTGGACACGTATATCTTGAAGTCTTCAAATCCAAAGTCCTTAAGAACAGTGAGGGCAAGATCAAGGGTCTCCTTTATCACATCGTCAACCTGCTCGGGAGTGCAAATTATATGGGCATCATCCTGAGTGAAGCCTCTGACCCTCAGAAGACCGTGAAGGACACCCGACATCTCATATCTGTAAACGGTTCCGAGTTCTGCAAGCTTTATGGGAAGCTCCTTGTAGCTCCTCACTTTGCTTTTGTATATCGCTATGTGGAAAGGACAGTTCATGGGTTTTACGTAGTACTCCTCACCCTCCATCTCCATTGCCGGGAACATGTTCGGCTTGTAGCACTCAAGGTGCCCGCTTATCTCCCAGAGCTTGGATTTCCCCACGTGAGGCGTATAGACAAACTGGTATCCTCTCTTCAGGTGCTCTTCCTTCCAGTAGTCC